>CAYLJX010000003.1:0-144177 GCA_964384235.1 uncultured Bdellovibrionales bacterium
GACAGTGTCTCAGTTCCAATGTTGGGGGCCATGCTCTCACACCCCCTACCCGTCAGAGCCTTGGTGAGCCGTTACCTCACCAACAAGCTGATAGGACACAGGCTCCTCCTGAAGCGATAAATCTTTACTCCGTAGAGCATATCGTGCATTGTTCCGGATTTCTCCGGATTATTCACGACTTCAGGGTAGATTCCTATGTTATCCGAACCCGTTTGCCAAGGGTCTAAACCCTTTCGACTTGCATGCCTTATCCACGCCGCCAGCGTTCATCCTGAGCCAGGATCAAACTCTCAATATATAGGTATCAAGATGGTTACTCTTCCACGGCCTATCGGTGGAAAAGCTCTGATGAAATCAGAGTCTCGAATATGATAGCTTGCGCTATCAGTCAGAATAAGAAATTGTCAGAGACAACTTCTTTTTCTTTCGGCTCGCTCGGAAACAAGAACGAATTCTTGTTTCACTCGCTTCGCCTTTAGAATAGAGTTTCCGTACTCATACTTCAGTCTTTCGACCAAAGTAATTTTTAGGACTAACCACAAAAAATTGTGATTATTTACTACTGTTTGTTAAGGTTCTCATTCTTCTTTAAGATTTCTCACCCGTGAGAAAAACAAAGAGAAACAAAAGCAATCAGATGCCCGGGGGCTCTTAATTGCCTACCCAGTATAGCAGCTGGAAAAACCCTGTCAACCCCCTGTAAAAAGGCAAAAGACGGGTCTAGCTAGAATCAGCCAAACCCGTCCTATCCTCACCGGAAAGTGAACTCGAGGGAGCCCACCGCTCTGGCGAGTTCGTCCCAGTCCCGAGCGCCCAAACAACGGGCATTCGGGATGATGAGCCGCACCTCGTCGGAAGCAAGAAGAAACTGCGGTGAGCAATTCTTCAACAATCTCCCTTTCAGAACGATGTTCCTGTCCGTGACTCTGTCCGCCTCCAGGTGCCTCTCCGCGAGGATCAGCCTGATGACCAACAAGAATCGCTCGTCCCACTTTTTCATGTGTGGAACATTCGCAAAACGGTACACAACGTAGCGGTCCTCCTCGCCTATGAGCTGCCTCGTCACGTGACAAGACAAGCCGACTGGACGTGGACGGCGCGGACGTCCTTTCAGACCTTTCAGACTTCGTTGGTACTCCTTCAGGAATACCCCCAAAAAACCCAAGAACTCCATGTCTCCTCCTCGTTTTGGTGTATTGTGAAATTGTGAAGCTGCTTCAAAAACCGTAGCCAAGAGTATACCACGGAAACAAAAAACGCGCAAGGGTCTACTTGAGACGATTATTAATAAAGAGGAGAGAGAGAAGAGGAATCACCATCCAGAAGACCAGTGCTCCCGAAGAAGCGAAATACCCGTAGGCGGTCGCCGAGATATACCCGAGCGCGACACTTTTCGGCAAGAAAGAGAGCGTGGCACTCACCACCGTCCCGGTCACGAGGATACTCATGACAAAAAGCCTCCAGAAAAAATCCGATCCGGCACTCGAGATATGCAGATCGAAGAGACGCTCATCGATAGCCGTGAGGACCACCAGGAGCAGCACGAACACTCCTGCCTTGGCATAGATAGAGAACAAGAACCAGCTCTCCGGGAACACCCCGATGAAGGCGAGCGCGATATAGACGTTTATGAGGATATTGACCAGCTTGAAACGACCGAAAACGAATCCTAACAAAAGACTGATTCCGATAAACAAAAACAGAAGCGAGAGGTCGCCCGCCAGACTCTTGGGGACATACAGCCCTGCAGTGATATTTGAGAAATCAGTCATACACGCTCTCCAGTGTACTCTGACGAAGGCTTCCCTGTCAAAACAATTTCCTGAAAAATTCCTTTAGGTAAGGGATTTTTTACAAATAAAGGAGTGGCCATCGGGCGTTTTTTCCGCTATACTGTCCATATATGTCATCCGGATATTTTCGCACGTTTTCGTTTGCCGTTTTCGTTTGCCTTTTTTTCGTCACCGCGGCGTTGGCGCTGTTTTACGCGTTCGGGTACCGTTTCAGCTTCGCGCGCGGCATCTTCATCTATACCGGATCCGTCACCATCAAATCCACCCCGGAAACGGTCAGTATCCGGATCGATGATACGCTTATCCCGGAGAAAGAGCTCAGTTTCCTCAATCAGTCCATCCATATCGCCGGTCTCGCACCCGGGGAACACTTCCTCGAAGTCTCCGCTCCAGGCTACCGTCCCTGGTCCAAGAGGGTGACCGTACGAAGCGGCCTCTCCACGGAATTCTGGAATGTCTTTCTCGCGAGAGAAGAATATGTTCCGGAAACACTCTCCTCTTCCGCGAATGCCGTGAGGATATTTCCCGCCCCCGAAAACGAACTCTACGCCGTCATCAAACAGAACGGGAACGACCTGAGTATCGATACGCTCGATACCGGAAACGACCGGGAAACCGAAGTCTTTTCCCAAAGCGATGCCACCTTCGATACGGACGGATCGGAAAACCTCGAGTGGTCTCCGGAAAGCCACAAATTCATCCTGCCGTTTCTGCAAAACGGGAAAAAATCCTATCGTATAGTCAACGTCGAAACCGCTGAGACAAGGGATTTCCAAGACTTTTTCCAAACGACCGGACCGCTTCACTCTCCCCGTTGGGATCCCACCGCCAAAGACCGCCTCTTCTCTCTCCAGGGCGCGTCACTCTACCGGACCGACACGGCAGTATCCGATTCGGAGCCCCTGCTTATCATGGATCATGTCCGAAGCTACGATCTTTCCGGAGATTTCCTCTACTATGTGAACGATGAGAACGGTCTGGTATATCGTTTCCCGGCCGGAGAGAATCGTCCACAACCGACCCAGATCACCTTCACACCGATGACGCTCCCGACCGACTCTCCAGCCACGCTCGTCGTCTATGACGAGGACCGTCTCGCGCTGTACGAAAAGAAGGGGAAACTCTTCGTCTTCAACCGCCAAGCCGACGAGCCTCTCAAGACGATCACGACCGGTATCAACGGCGTGCAATTCTCCGACGACGGCAAGAAGCTCCTGTATTTTTCCGACAACGAGATTTCTGTCGCCTTCTTGCGCGCCTGGGAGGTGCAACCGACCCGTTCGCTCGGCGACGTGATCCAGGTCGCGCGTTTCTCCAACCCGATACGAAACGTCCAGTGGACCGAGGATTACGAACATGTTCTCTTCTCCAACGGAACCGTCAAGATCATCGAACTCGACAACCGCGACCGCCGCGACCTCACCGACATCATCAGTCTCGGCACTTCCCCGCTCCAGATACTCTCCTCCTTCCGGGAAAACCGCCTCTACATCGTCCGTCAGAACGATGACAACCAGCGGGATATCGTATCGTTTCCTTTCCCTGAAACGACCGGGTTTTTCGGATTCTAAACGCTTCCAAAAAATTCCTGGTAATATAATACCCCTATGCTTTTCGAACGGCTCACTTTCCGATCAAAGAAAGAAATCAGTCCCCTCCTGCCACCGGACCATGTCCATCCGGAAGCCCTCCCTGAACACGAAAACGCCAAGGAACAACAGGCCCGTTCCCTCTGTCAGATCGGCGATTATGGGGAAATTCTCGAGCGTTTCGGGCAGCCAGAACACAAGAATCTCCTTGAGAGACAGACTGTCCGCCTGAAGCTCAAATACGCCGAACGATTGAAGCATGCTTCGGAACATCTCCAGGATCACGATTGGGAGATGCTCACCATCCTCGAACTCTTCGACCGGGCCACCTTCGAGCATTGTCTGCGCACCTACGAGACCGCCCACCAGAAGATCGGAAGTTCCGGACCGGTCGGAGCCTACCTGCGCGAGCATATCGCCGCCGAAGGACTCACCCCCTGGGATATCGAACTCGCCTGCCTTCTCCATGACATGGGCAAGATCATCCTTTCCCCCAAGGACAAGCTCCTCAACAACACCCTGAAGGACGCCGAGTGGCACAAACTCTTCGAGCATTTCTGCCGAAACAGTTTCCCACAGGAAATTGCCGAGGAGAAAATCACCCTCTACAACCAAGACGTCGATCGGGCTCCCGACCACCGCGAGATGAAGGTGACTCCGCTTACCGTAAGCCTCACCCCGGAAGAACGGGTTGAACTGGAACGCCATGGCATCGACACGAACCTTCCTCTCGGAACGATCATCGACAAACATCAGGATATCTCGGTCGAGATCGTCAGGCGCTACTATGCCGACCATCCGGCTCTCCTTGACCTCATCGGCAACCACCACGAGCGACCCCTCCCGACCGACGAACCAGTCCCCGTCTCGCAGTCGACGGTCCGCCTGAGCTTCATCGTGGACGCACTCCGGCTCTCCGATCTCTACGATGCCATGCGCTCCGCCCGACCCTACAAGGAGAGCCGGCCGCTTCTCACTACCCTCGCCTTCCTCATCGGCAAGGCCGAAGAAGGCTTCGTCGACATGGAGCTCACCCGTCTCTGGATAGAAGACGAACTTTCCCGGCTGGATACAGCAGCCTATCTCCACCAACTTCACAGGAACGAACTCCTCGGTCTCGAAACTACCGAAACCGCCGCCTGGCAGAAAATCCAATCTTTCCTCGCTCTTCCTGAGCCCCTCAAACAGGCGGCTTAAAAAAACAAAAACCCCGGGAAACCGGGGTTTGATTTTTCGTTTGCAAACTAACGCTTCACCACTGCGGGTCGCTTCGCTCCCTGAGAACCCCTCGGTTCTCAGCGGCCTTCGGCCTGCTCTCCGCAACGGGAAAACTACCGTTTTCCCGACCCCTTTCACACCGCACTGATCTACGCTAGCGCTTCGACCACTGCGGGGCTCGACGGGCCTTCTTGAGACCAGGCTTCTTGCGTTCGACGGCACGGGCATCGCGGGAAAGGAATTTCTCGGCCTTGAGCGTCGGACGAAGGAGCGCATCGTGCTTCACGAGGGCGCGGGCCACACCGAGCTTCACGGCATCAGCCTGGCCGTGCGGGCCACCGCCACGTACGACTACGGACACGCGGAACGCCTTGTCCATACCCGCTTTGACGAGCGGAGCCATGGCGATCGTCTCAAGCGTCACGGTACCGAAATATTCCTTAAGGACACGTCCGTTCACGGTATGATCGTTTTCCGCGACCTTGTCCGCCGGGTAGAGGCGCACCTGCGCCACGGCCGTCTTGCGGCGACCGACACCATAAAAGTAAGGGGTAGACTTTTCCGTCTTTTCCTTGACTTCTTTGGCTTCCGCCTTGGGAGCGGCGGTCTTTGCGGTCTTCTTAGTGGTAGTCTTGGTTGCCATAGTTATTCGTGAGTGACGTGGATCGTTTTATGCCCGTGCTCGCCTTTCTTGTAAATCTTGAGGCGGGTGAGCATCCGGTCGCGGAGCTTGTTCTTGGGAAGCATACCGTAGACCGCCTGCCAGATGAGCTTGCGGGAATCCTTCTTGAGCTGGTCCTTGAAGGCGATCGAGGTGATGCCGCCGGGATAGCCGCTGAAGCGGTGGTAGATCTTGTCGTTTCGCTTGTTGCCGGTCACGTCGATACCGTCGGAGTTGGTGATGACGACGAAATCGCCCCCGTCGATGTGCGGTGCGTAGCTCACCTTGTCCTTGCCGATGAGGATGCGTGCGATGTCGGTCGCCAGACGTCCCAGGATCTTGCCCTGCGCGTCGAAGTGATGGTATTTCCGGTCGATTTTCTGCTTCGTTCCTGCCATACGCTTAGACAAATTCAATGATAGCCATCTTGGCGCTGTCGCTCTTTCTCGCATCGATCTTCACGACCCGGGTGTAGCCGCTCGTACGGCCCTCGAAACGGGCCCCGAACTCCCCGGTCAGCTTCTTGACAGCCACCATCGGGATTTTGTTCTGGAGATCGCGCACCATGGCGACACGACGTTTCTCATCGCTTCTCGCCACCTTGGCCTTGTTGACGATCTGGTCGATGAAATTCTTGATCTCCTTGGCCTTGGCCTCGGTCGTGGTGATACGCTCACGAAGAATCAGGCTCCCTAAAAGGGTCTTGATCAAAGCTCTGCGCTGATTGCGTCCCCGGCTGAGAACGCGTCCGGTATGCCTGTGCTTCATAGTCGTCTCTTCCTAAAAATCCTTACTCTTCGGTCTTTTTCTTCTTGGTAACCTTCTTTGGCTTCTCTTCAGTCTCCGTCTTCTCGGCGACTGCTTCTTCAGCCTTCGCTTCTTCCATCTCTTCGTCCTTGTCCATCTCCGTCATGGAGGAGAACTGGGTCACGAGGATGGCGACACCCTTCTCGAACGCCTCGACCGGAGAGATGCTTCCGTCAGTGACGATCTCGATGGTAATCTTGTCATAATCGGTCCGCTTGCCGACGCGCATGTTTTCCACTTCATAGTTGACGCGCTTGACCGGCGTGTAGATGGCATCGATGGCGATGACTCCGATCTCGCGCTCTTCGCGATCACGGGACTCCACCGGGATATACCCGAGGCCCTTGTCGATCTCGATCTCGATCTCGAGTTCGGTCTTCTTGTCGGTGACGGTGGCAATGATCTGGTCCGGGTTGACGATCTCCACGTTGGACGGAACCTTGAAAGCCGAGGCCTTCACTTCTCCCTCACCCTTGCTCTTGAGCGACACTTTGACCGGCTCGTCCCCATGCAGACGGAAACGCACCTGCTTCATATTGAGAATGATCTGGACCGCGTCCTCCATGACGCCGGGAATGGTCGAGAACTCATGCGAGACGCCCTTGATCTTGATCGACTTGGCGGCCGCACCCTCGAGCGAGGAGAGAAGCACGCGACGCAAGGCGTTCCCGAGCGTCGTTCCATAGCCCGGGTAGCAACCCAGGATCTCGAATTTCCCATGGTGCTCGCCGATGGCGGTGTACCGTGGCTTCTGAGGCGAAGTGATGACCTGCATACCGTTTGTGGTTTCGGATGAACTGTCGGACCCCTTTGTCATTGACCGATCACCGGAAACGTTTAAGGTATTAATTGATTACTTGGAATAATACTCGACGACCATCTGCGGATCGACGTTGATGCCGACATCGTCTCGGGTCGGCGTCCCGGTCACCTTGGCTTCCATCTTGTCGATATCGAGCATGAGCCAGTGTGGGATGTCTTTCTTGTTCTTGAGGATCTCGGTCTGAGTCTTGAAATAGGACTTGTCTTTCTTGGTCGCCTTGAGGACGATCGTATCGCCGATATTCACACAGAAGGACGGGACGTTCATGCGCTTGCCGTTCACCTCGAACATCTTGTGGGAGACGAGTTGTCTCGCGGAGACGCGGGACGTGGCGAATCCGAGACGGTATACCACGTTGTCGAGACGGCGCTCCAGACGCGAGAGGAGCTGATCGCCAGTAACACCCGGGGTCTTCTTGACCTCGTCGAAGTGGTGGCGGAACTGACGCTCCATGACACCGTAGATGCGCTTGATCTTCTGCTTCATGGCGAGCTGTTTGCCGAATTCGCTTCCTCCGCGGGAAGGATTGTGTCCGTGCACGCCCGGCGCATACGGACGACGCACGATGGCGCACTTGGGCGAGAGACAACGGTCACCCTTAAGAAAGAGCTTTTCGCCGGCCCGGCGGCAGAGTTTGCATTTGGAATCGATGATAGCCATAGTGTTCTTCTTCGCTTAGATGCGGCGCGGACGGCGCGGACGGCAACCGTTGTGAGGGATAGGAGTGATGTCTTTGATGGTGAGAAGTGTGAAGCCGTTGTTCGCGAGCGCACGGATGGAACCTTCGCGACCGCTCCCGACGCCCTTCACGAACACGTCGAGTTCCTGGAGACCGTACTTCTTGACCTTCTCGGTCACTTCGGCCACGACCTGCGTCGCCGCATAGGGAGTGGACTTCTTGGCACCCTTGAACCCCATATGTCCGGAGCTGGACCAGGCGAGCACTGCGCCGTTCATATCGGTGATGGTCACGATGGTGTTGTTGTAGGTGCACTGGATATTGGCCCGCCCGCGGAGAACCTGGCGCTTGATCTTCTTGCGCTTCTTGGCCTCTTCCGGAGCCGCTGCCGGCACCACGGTCTCTTCGGTTGTCTTCACTTCATCTGCCATAATTCTAGTGAGTGGTTGATAGTGTGTAGTGAGTGGTTCATCTGTGTAGTCAGCGGAGGATTCTGAGATTTTACTCACTACCCTCTACTCACTACGTACTGCTTTTAGGTCTTGGCATCGGACTTCTTGCGGCCGCTTCCCATGGTCTTACGGACATTGCCACGCACCGTACGGGTGTTGGTCTTGGTCCGCTGGCCGCGCACCGGCAGTCCTTTCTGGTGACGGCTTCCCCGGTAGCAACCGACTTCCTTCAGACGCTTGATATTTGTCTTGACGATGTGGCGGAGTTCTCCCTCGACACGGTGCTTCTTCTCGATCATGTCGCGCAGACGGTTGGCCTCCTCCGCGGTCAGATCCTTGGTGCGGGTGTCGGCATCGATCTTGAGCTCTTCCAGGATCTTCTGGCTGGTCGGCACACCGATACCGTAGATATAGGTGAGGGCGATTTCGATTCTTTTGTTGTCCGGAATGTTGATTCCCGCGATACGTACCATATGGTTATCCTTGGCGCTGCTTATGCTTCGGGGTGACGCAAATCACGTAGAGCACGCCACGGCGCTTTACGATCTTGCAGTGGGCACAGATTTTCTTGACCGAAGCTCTGACTTTCATAAAAAATTCTCTATTTCAACCGATGAACGATCCTGCCCTTGGTCAGGTCATAGGGGCTCATCTCGAGCACCACCCGATCACCCGGCAAGAGACGGATATAGTGGACCCGCATCCGACCGGAAATGTGCGCGAGCACCTCGTGGCCGTTCTGCAACTTCACCCGGAACGTCGTACTGGGAAGGGTTTCCAAAACCTCCCCCTCGAGACGAATCAATTCCTTGTTATTTGCCATACGGTGACCTATGCAAGCACGTTTTCTCCCGGAAAAATTCGACGTTCCTTCACCAACACAAAAAACAGAGAAGTCTCGTCATGGGGAAGCAATCAATCCTCGATCGTGAATGCGGCTGTTGATTACCCTCTCTTTCCTTGAGATCTATGCAATTTTTCAAAACGTGCTTTGTATTGTAGACGACTCGTCATTTCTTGTCAAGCAAGCCTCACTTGCCCAACCGTCGCCCCCGTCTCATATACTCCCGGATCGCTTCCCGAAAGGCCTCCGGCCCGAAATCCGGGTAGTGTTTCTCTGAGAAATAGAGCTGAGCATCAGCCATATCCCACATCATGAATCCGGCCGAGAGATGCGGTTCCCCACCCGTCCGGATGAGGAGGTCGACCGGCGGCATGTCTTTGGTCATCAGGGCTCCTTTCAAGGATTCCCGCGTTATCTCCGTACCCTTCGATTGACTCAGGGTTTTCACTGCGCGGAGCATCTCGTCATCCCCGCTATAGGCCAAGAAGAAGTTCAGGAAGTACCGACTGTAATCCTTGGTGGCATCGAGGCAGCGATAAAGGATCTGCTTAAGCGCTTCCGGAAACTGCTCCTCCCACCGCCCGATGAAACGGATCTTCGCCTCATCCTTGTGGATATCCTCGCTCTCCAGGAGTTTCGCAAAATACTTGGAATAGATATCCAAGAGTGCCTTACTCTCCGCGAGCGGCCGCTTGGCGAGATTCTCCAGGGACGACCCCCAAAAGGAAAGCTCCCGGATGCCGATCCGTCTCGCCTCCCGGATGATCGCTTCGGTGTTTTCCGCTCCGGCCTGGTGCCCCTCCCAGGGTTTCAGTCCGCGCTCCGCCGCCCATCGGCGGTTGCCATCGGGAATGATCACGACGTGCCGTGGAAGAAGCTCGGCTGGAATGTTTGTCATTTCTTCAGAAGTCATATACCTCAAAGTATCCTTAACAATCACGATTGGCCATGTAATCAGCTACCGACACGAGAAAATCGTACGCTCGCGGTTCAATCTTTTCCTTGAGTCCTTCCAGGGCGGTTCGTCCCTCCTGGATATACCCGTCCGCCAAGGCTTTCGCTCCTGCCAAGGCACCCGTCTCCCGGATAATCCCCTGAAATTCCTCGACATCTTTTTCGGTCAGGCGTTCCCCGAGACCGAGGAGTTCCTTCAGACGCTTCCCCTGCTTCCGGCTGCTGTCCCGGAGCGCCCGTGAGACGAGGAGCGTGATCTTGCCTTCGACGATATCGGATCCGACCGGCTTGCCGAGACGCTTCTCGGTGGCAAAGACTCCCAAGATATCATCCTGGATCTGGAACGCGATCCCAAGCGGAATAGCGTACGCCGAGAACCCGTCGAGGACCGATTGGTCCGCACCGGCGAGAATACCACCGAGATGGAGCGGTCCTTCGACCGTATACTTGGCAGTCTTGTTGCGATACATCCGGAGGATCTCCTCTTCCGAGGCCTCGCCCTTGTATTCCATATAGACATCACGCGCCTGTCCGATGACCGTGAACGAGATGATGTTCTGCAGTTTCGAGAGGGCCGCGAACACGCGCTCCTTCGGAAAATCGGAACGGAAAATGACATCGTTTCCGAAAGCCGAGACCATATCCCCCATGATGATCGCAATAGAATTACCAAAATGCCTCGCATCAGCCTGAGGAAAGAAACGCCGACCGATATCGGCATAGCGCTCATGGAGCGTCGCGACACCGTGACGCATCCCGTCGCGGTCGATGATATCGTCATGGATGAGGAGGAAGAGATGGATGAGTTCGATACTCACCGCCGTCTCAAGCATCTTCTCTTCTTCCCGTCCACCGGCCGCCAGGTACCCGTAGTACATGAAGGCCGCCCGCAGCCGCTTCCCTCCGGAGAGTGCCAGTTCCTTCACATGTCCCAGGGCCTCGGTCACGAGATCATCCTCCTTGGCGGATTCTTTGATAGCCACATCAAAATACGCCTCGATCCGTGGGTCGAGACGCGCCTTAAAAGCTTTCAATTCGGCCTCAATATGCATATGCCTGTACCGACAAAGTCTATCATGAAGAGAAGAAAAATAACAGGCAAAGCCTGTTTTTACCGGCGCTGCGCTCGGAAACGAAAGCTTGCTTCCATTTCGCTCGCTTCGCTTGGTAATCAAGCACTCTCTCTATCAAAACCGAAGAAAGTCCGCATAGCGGCGGTAGAGCTCGAGCGTCGCCTTGAGGTCGCGAGCGTTGTAACGGGCAATATCCTCGTAACGTTTGTCGCGGAAGAGGCTCTGCACATCATCGCCGGACACGCCCTGACTCTTGGGACTTTCGATACCGAAGGCCCTCGTCCAGAGGTGGAGACTCCCCTTGCGCCGGAGCGCCCCATAGAAAGACAGCTGGTCGAGAAGGTCTACATGGCGGGCGTTCCCCGGCTGGTAGTTGAGGTAACGGTTGGCCATGAGATTCTTGGACGGTCGGATACCATGCACCGCCGAGCGGATCATGAGGAATGGCACATCGAACATGCGGCCGTTGAACGTGACGAACTCGTCATATTTCCCGACGATGCTCCAGAACTTCTCGAGCATCGCCTTCTCCGAGAGCGCCTCGTACTTGTACTCCCCTTCCTCAAAGGTCCGCTCCTGTCCCGGCGCCTGAAAGTACACCGCGCCCTTGTCCTTGTCCCCGTCGAGCACGCCGATGGCGACGACCTCCCCGGTGAGCGGTGAAAACCCGAGACCCTCTCGGATATCGGTGAGGAGCGCACTATACTCCTCGTCGCTTCCCGCCTCGCGCTTGATCCAGCGCGTGAGACTATCCTTGGTCGTCTCGTCGAGCGCCTCGAAGTCCTCCCCGATGGTTTCGATGTCGAAGATGAGAGCCATATGATTAGCTGCTAGCTTCCTAGCTTCGTTAGCTTCTTAACTTCAATATTCTAACAGAAAAAGAAAAAGCCCGCCTGCAACGCTTGCGCGTGACAGGACAGGCTTTGCAGGCCGTGGTGTGCAGTACACACTCGGTAGCCTTTGAGAGTCGGGTTGCTCTGGATTCAAACACTGACACCATACTGCTCTCGGTAGACGAGAATCTTCTCCAGTATTCCGGCGATATCGTCACCATCGTCTCCGGCCGACGCTCGTTCCAGCAAACTGATGAGGTCCGAGAGTGTCGCAGCGACATGCACAGGGATCCCATAGTTCCCCTGGAACTCCTGTACCGCCGACAGATCGCTTTCCTTTCCGCGTTCCTGCCGATCGAAAGCGATCGCACAACCGATGGCAGTGCCTCCATTCACCCGAACGATTTCCACGGCTTCGCCCGAAGATGTACCGGTCGTCATCACGTCATCGACGATCAGGACATCTTTCCCTTCCACGGGCATGCCGACGATGATGCCGCCTTCACCGTGATCCTTCGCTTCCTTGCGGTTGAAGGCATAGCCGATATTCACCCGGAGGCGTTCCTCCAGCTTCAGGGCTACTGCCGTTGCCAAAGGAATCCCCTTGTAGGCCGGACCGAAAACGATTTCCGGGGAAGAATGGCTCACTATGGCCGCGAGATAGGCATCGGCAAGTTGAAGAAGCGACCGTCCCGTATTGAACAGCCCGGAATTGAAGAAATACGGCGATATCCGCCCGCTCTTCAGCTTCCGTCCTTCCGGCAACAGCTCCAGCGCACCGATACTGAGAGCGTACGCCAGAAAATGCTGAGCAGGATTTCGAGCGTACTTACCAAGACCATGTTTCATGTTGCCTCCTTCAGTTGCGATACTGGTTGATGGAACTATGCATCTCCTGTGTCTCGCGACGAGCGGCTTCGGGGAAATCCGGGCCGTCCGATGCGAAGATGATGCCGCGCGCGGAGTTGATAATCATGCCCTGATTGCGGCTGTCCTTCCCCGCCTTCACCGTCGCTTCCAAATCACCGCCCTGCGCGCCGATCCCCGGGATGAGGATCGGCATGTCGCCAACGATCTCGCGGACTTCGGCCAGCTCTTGCGGACATGTAGCCCCGACGACGACAGCGCAGTTGCCGTTCGTGTTCCAATACCGAGAAACACGAAAAGCAACGTACTGATAAAGGGGAATACTCGTATCGCTCGGCTCTCGTTTGACAAGGGAGACGTATTCTTCATACTCACCCATTCGCAAACTGACTGGACGATCTTGGAACTCACCGGCGCCCTTGTTGGACGTACGACAGAGCACGATGATGCCCTTGTCCTTCTGATCGAGGAACGACTGCATCGCTTCCTGACCGAAGTAGGGCGACACTGTCACCGCATCCGCATCGAAGTAATCGAAGGCTTCCTGGACGTAACCGACATTGGTGTTGCCTATGTCGCCACGCTTGGAATCCAGAATCACCGGAACATCGGGTGCTACTTTCCGGATGTACCTGATGGTGTAGTACAGCACCTCCTCTGCCTCCGGGCCGGTGTAGAAAGCGATATTCGGCTTGTACGCCAAGACGAGATCACGGGTCGCGTCGATGATCTTGCTGTTGAAGGCGAGACACCCGCCGACATCCTCGATGTTCTCGTCCTTCCAGTGGATGAAATACTGCCCCTTCGGCAGTTTCTGCGGGTCCGTGTCGAGCCCGACGCAGACGAACTTTCCCTCGTCCCATCTCCGTTGCAGCTTCTTCATGAACGTTGTCACGACAAACCTCTCTTTCTTTCAGTTATTAACAGTACTGCCTCCGTCAGCTTTTCAATCGAAAAGCCGATACTCCAAGATACGGGTTTGAGGGGTTGGTGTCAAATAAATAAGGCTCTGCCCGTTCGATTCCCTAGCCCTAAGGGGAATCCTCTTCCCTCGCCATTCCGCACGGAGGCTCCGCAGTTTGGCCTAAGGGGAATTCCGCCTCGCGGTCTGCTGACCGCTTCGTTGTCCGGGGCAGCGCCAGATGCTCGCTTGCTCGCATCCGTCGACACTCGCCAGTTTCGCCTTCGCGAAAAGACTTGCTCCTGCCCGTTCGATTCCCCTTAGGATAACAAAGTAAATACCCACCCCATAATGGGGTGGGTATTTACTTAATTTGTAGCCCTAAGGGGAATCGAACCCCTGTTTTCTCCGTGAGAGGGAGATGTCCTAGCCGCTAGACGATAGGGCCAAATTTTGAAAACCTTCTTAGCAGGGGCGGTAGGAATCGAACCCACGCAAAGGGTTTTGGAGACCCTTGTACTACCATTATACGACGCCCCCGTGAAGAAAACCGAGAACTACTTGCTCTCGGTATGGGTCGTGTTCTTCTTGCAGAATCGGCAATACTTGCTGAGAGAAAGCTTTTCCTTGACCTTCTTCTTGTTGCGCTTGGTGTAGTGCGTGATGCGGCCGCAGGCGGAGCACTTCATCTTGGCCATCGTGTCTTTGATCTGTCCCATACCGTTTCATTAAAACAAAAAATACGCTTCGAAAAGCTTCCCTACTCTACGCGAAAAACGGCTTTTCGTCAACACTGAGCCGTTGACCGGGATTGAACCGGTGACCCCCACCTTACCATGGTGGTGCTCTACCAGCTGAGCTACAACGGCTTGTTCAAAACTAAAGAACAAATCCCGATAATTATCAGGACTTTTTCTATTGTAATGTTTTTCTGAGAAAAGTCTAGGGCAGGGAGGGAATTCCGCCTCGCGGTCTGCTGACCGCTTCGTTGTCCGGGGCAGCGCCGAATGCTCGCTTACTCGCATCCGTCGACACTCGCCAATCTCGCCTTCGCTCGACGGCTCGCTCCTGCCCGTTCGAATCCCTCCCCATACTCAAACAAAAGAGAAAAGGTACCCTCCAGGGTACCTTTTCTCTTTTTGTGGGCAGGGAGGGATTCGAACCCCCGAAGACCGAAGTCGCCTGATTTACAGTCAGGTGCGATTGACCGCTCCGCCACCTACCCAAAACTCTGCAATACTTTCCAAAGAACTACCATCCTCCTATTTATACATACTTTCTCTTTCTTTTCAATATGAGCCACCCGTCGGATTCGGACCGACGACCTACGCATTACAAGTGCGTTGCTCTACCAGCTGAGCTAGGGTGGCTAGTTTCCCAACTATATCCTATATTCCTTGATCCAAAGATTTATCTGGTTCAACAGTTTCTTATCCGAATAATTGATAACTAACGTACCATATGGGGATTTTTTCTTATATGTCCCTTTCTTACCGACATGGACATAGGACTTATAGAAATTTTGCTTCTGCACCTTCGTAATGCCGGACCAAAAACCTATCAGTTCTTGCTCATCATGGTCAGGATACATGTGTATAAGCAATTTCAGACGACTTTCCCAAATTCCACAGACTTCCCGGAGAAACCGAAGAAACAGTCTTATCATGTCAGGATCACTATTCACAAACTTCACCGTACTCCATCCCTTACATCCTTCAGCCCAATACAGCATAACCCCTGCCAACCGAAGTTTCTCCTCTTCACCATAAAAAGTCTTCTTGAGTACCAGTGGTTTTTTATGAAATTTCGTTATATGCCACTGGGTGACAGCATCACTCCTCGAACGGCGGACTACTCCATTCTTATTCAGGTAATATACAACTGACGAAGAAGGAACGTTAAATTTCTTCGCTATCTGAGCCATGGAAAGCCCTTCTTTGAGATAGGATTCTACAAACTTTTTCTGTATATTCTTCGATATTGCCATACCGAAATTATATCACACCAGTTGTTTAATTAACAACTGGTAAACTCCTATTTTAAAAGTACATCCAAATCAATTACGCCTGCCTTTGTCCGGCAAGCAGTTTTTCCAACCGGCGGATCTTGATCTTGACCATGCGGTGGACAGGACTGAGTTTGAGAACCTGGCGGTAGCACTCTTTGGCGTCCTTGACGTTGTTCGTCTCGAGATAATAATCACCGAGCGCCTCATACGCCGCGAAATCCTTAGGATTGGCGGCAATGTTCGCGATGAGATCCTCCTCCCGGGACGCGCGGGTCGTAGTCCGGGAAGCATTGCGCACAGAACCCGCGGCAGGGCGAGCAACCGGCTTTCGTCTGACCTCGGGCTGCGTCATGGTCTCGCTCACCATAGGTCGGACCGGGCGATCCTCGTCATCAGAAACATTCCGAGACACTGCCACTTCCTGTTCCTGCCTCTTTCGTCGGATGATCGGAGCAGTGAGCGTTTCGTCGGAGAACGATTTCCTGAAGGTTTCCCGCTCCGCAACCGGCATTTCCTCTCCTGATGATTTTTCCTCTTCGATCACAGTACTGATTCCCTGCTCTTCTTCCACGACTGTCGTTTCCCGTCTCCTCTTGAAACGGGAGAAGAAACTTTTCTTTTCAATCTCAGGAATCATTTCCACTCTTTCCGTCTCGGAGACTATTTCCTGCTGAGAAGCTTCGGGTTGTTCTTCGGAGACAGCAGCCTTTTCCTGCATCTCCTGACGCTTCTCACGAAGCGACTGCGTGAGATCGTTCAGGTGATTGTGCATCTTGAGAGAGATGATCTTGAACCGCTGGGTCGTCTTTTCTAGGAGACGAAGAAAAAAAGTCTTGGTCCGGGAAAAAGCGATTTTCTCACCCGCTCCTTCTTCGATATCCGACACCAAAGCCGTCACGGCCGGATCCTTCGCCTTCCGCGAGAGATACCATAGCAAAAAAGCGAGACTCAGAACGACGACTACTGGCGGAACAATCAGATACCACATTCTTTTATTGCAGAGACTTCAGCGTTCGGCACATTTCTTTGTCGCCGCTTTGGTGCTCGATACGTTACGCTTTCGCAGTAGCGCTTACTTCGCTCCTCGCGGCTCCTCGAACTGTACTCGAACCCTGAAGCCCGTATTACTTCAGGCACTCTCACGACGCTTACATCTCGTAGCGGATGAAGCTTCCAACCTGTATATTCTCCCCGATTTTCTGGATCTTTTCAGTAATGAGCGCTCCGACGGTCTTGTCGGCATCCTTGACGAACGGCTGCGTGAGGAGCGCGATATCGTTTCGGAACTTCTGTTCCTTGCCCGTCATGATCTTGTCGAGGATCTCGGCCGGCTTGCCCTCCTGGGCGAGCTGCTCACGCCAGATGGCACGTTCCTTCTCGATAGTCTCCGCCGGGACATCTTCCGGCTTCAGAAACTGCGGGGCGGCGGCGGCGATATGCATCGCGATATCCTTGCCGAGCTCCTGGAACTCTTCGTTTCGCGCCACGAAATCGGTCTCGCAGAAGAGCTTGACCATGGCACCGACACGCTTGTTGGAATGGACGTACGAGGCGATGAATCCTTCGCGGGCCTCACGGTCGCCTTTCTTGAGGGCCTTGTCCTGGCCGCGCTTGCGAAGAATCTCGATGGCTTTCGCTTCATCGCCGTTCGCTTCCTCGAGGGCTTTCTTCACATCGACGATACCGGCGCCGGTCCGCTCACGCAGGCCTTTGATCTGTTCCAATTGACTCATAGATGTAAGGATACTTTGATTTTAACATTCTCTTCCCTTTCGGGACACTCCAAGAACCGGCAACAATATAAAGAGCTATTTGACAGCCTCTTTCTCGGCTTCCTGCTTCGGAGTCACGACGGCTTTCTCCTTCACGGAAAGCACTGCCTTCCCGAGAAAACCAAGGAGAAGGCGAAGCGACGACAACGCGTCGTCATTGCCCGGGACGGGATAGTCCACGAAGCTCGGATCGGTGTTGGTATCGACGATACCGACGATCGGGACACGCATCTTGCGCGCCTCCTTGAGGACGAGGTCCGCCTCCTTGACGTCGGCGATGACGATCGCTCCAGGGAGTTCCCGCATGTGCTTGATACCACCGACCTTCTTCTCCAGCTTTTCGAGCTCCTCCATCATCTTGGACTGCTCGAACTTGGTGTACTTCTTGAACTCCCCCGCCGCGAACTTCTCCTGGGATTCGATGAGGTGCTTGCCGCGGGCATGGATGGCGTTGAAGTTGGTGAGCGTGCCGCCGAGCCAGCGATCGATGACATACGGCTGCCCCAGACGTGTCGAGAGCGACCGGACCGTCTCGTGGGTCTGTTTCTTCATCCCGACGAAGAGCACCGGCTTGCCGCTCTTTACCACGTCGGCGAGGAAGGCCGCGGCCGCCTCCATCTTCTCCTGTGTCTTCTGGAGGTTCAGGATGTTGATGTTCTTGCGCGTCGTGAAGATGTACTCGTCCATCTTCGGATGGCGGCGGGACTTGAGGTGTCCGAAATGCACGCCGGCCTTGAGCATCGCCTCGAGACTCGCATCGAGCTTGTCAAAATCAAAATCAGCGAAAAACGAGTCGTTCGCCTTGGTCGCGGTTTTCTCGGCAGTCGCGGCTGCCTTGACGCTATCGGTCATAATGGTTCTTCCTTACTTGGTTACGTCTACCTCTCCTCCTGACGAGACCCGCAAGCGCATCTTCAAAAAAGAAACGCGAGGAAGGGATCTTCCGGAGAGATATGCTGGATTTTCCCGCTCCCCCGAGAGGGAACGAACGAAGAAAATACAGTCCCTAGTATAGCAGAGACGGAGGACTTGTCAATTCCTGAAAGACGTGCTAGACTCTATTTCACTGAAGTAACACCGACTCATTATGAAGCAAGGTATCCACCCCACCTATTTCGAGGAAGCGACTGTCACCTGCGCCTGCGGCGCGGTGTTTCAGACTGGCTCGACCGTCCAGACGATGGATGTCGAAATCTGCTCGCAGTGCCATCCGTTCTATACCGGCAAGAAGAAATTCATCGACACCACCGGCCGCGTCGACCGCTTCAAGAAGCTGACTGAACGCTCCATCGAAAAGAAAGGCGCCCTCAAGACCAAGGCTCCTCGCGTCAAGAAGGACCAGAAAGAAAAGAAGGAAACCGCTCCCGCCAAGGCCGAGAAGGCTGCTTAGCGACTTTTCTCAAGCGCTTTCTTTTCCGTACCTGTGCCCCATTACATTCGAAACTTTTGAGAAAGCGCAATCCCGTCCATTTGGTCGGGATTTTGTTTAGAAAAAATTTTAAATTTTGAACTTTGACTTTTGACTTGTTGTCATATGAACGATCTCATCACCGAAATCGAACGCGAGCACCAGGCCGTGACCGCGGCTCTGAGCGATCCGGAAATCGTGAAAGAACCCAAGAAGCTCGCGGACTTCGGCCGCCGCAAGACCGAACTCGACGCCATCATCGAACGCGCCGAGAAGCTTCGTGCTGTCGAAAAGAGCATGCGCGACAACGCCGCTCTCACTCATGATCCGGACATGGACGCGGAGCTCAAAAGCATGGCCATCGAGGAGAACATCGCGCTCGCCGAACAGAAGACCGCGCTCGAGGAAGAACTGAAGCGCCTCCTCCTCCCGAAAGACCGGAACGATGACAAGGATATCATAGTCGAGATCCGTGGCGGCGCCGGCGGGGACGAATCCACCCTCTTCGCGGCCGAACTGTATCGCATGTACGTCCATTACGCGGAAACTCTCGGTTGGCGCATCACCATGCTCCACTCCAACCAGACCGAAGTCGGCGGGTTCAAGGAAGCCGTCTTTGAGATCAACCGCGGCGGAAGCGACATACCGGTCTATTCCAAGATGAAGTACGAATCCGGCGTACACCGTGTCCAGCGCGTCCCTGAAACCGAGAAGATGGGCCGCGTCCACACTTCGACCGTGACCGTCGCCGTCCTCCCTCAGGCCGAAGAAGTGGAAATCTCCATCAATCCGGCTGACCTGCGCATCGATACCTTCTGTTCCTCCGGTCCCGGCGGCCAATCGGTCAACACTACCTACAGCGCCGTCCGTATCACCCACATCCCGAGCGGTCTCGTCGTCTCCTGTCAGGACGAGAAGTCCCAGATCAAGAACCGTGACAAGGCCATGAAGGTCCTGCGCTCGCGCCTCCTCCAGATGGAAGAGGAACGCCAGGCCAAGGAGCAGGGCGACGCCCGTCGCAGCCAGATCGGCACCGGCGACCGAAGCGAGAAGATCCGCACCTACAATTTCCCCCAGGACCGCATCACCGACCACCGTATCAAAGAATCCTGGAGCAATCTCCACGGCATCCTCGCCGGCAACCTCGAACCCATCCTCTCCGCCCTCGAAGCCGAGGATATCCGCCGCAAACTGGAAAGACAGTCAACAGAAAACAGTTAACAACAAACAAAGAAACACGAATATGTTGCACACTATAACATACGACCGGATATTATAGTGTGCATGCCCGGGAACTTCGTATCCGTACTGTTTTCTGTTTTTTGTTGACTGTTATCTGATTTATGACCGTTCAAGCGCTCCAAAAAAAATTCCTCCCCTCCCTCGCGCCGGAGGATTTTTTCGTTCTGCTTGCGGAAGCGACCAGCAAGGACAAGGCATTCCTCCTGGCCCATCCGGAATACGAGCTTAGGGCAGAGACAGAAGCGAAAGCCCAGGAATACTTCGCGAGACGCCTCCGCCATGAACCAGTCGCCTACATCGTCGGCCACAAGGAGTTCTACGGCCGGGATTTCAGGGTGACCCCCGCGACGCTCATCCCCAGACCGGAAACCGAACTGCTTGTCGAGCTTACGCTCAACGAGATTTCCAATTTCCAATTTCCAATTTCCAAAAAAATAATCCTTATCGATGTAGGAACGGGGAGCGGGAATATCATCATCACCCTTGCAAAGGAAATATCATATCTCATATCTCATATCTCATCATTCAGTTTCCATGCAACGGACATTTCCCTCGATGCGCTCACCGTCGCGAAAGAAAATTCCAAACGACATCACGTCGATCATCTCATCTCTTTCCATCAGGGCGATCTCCTTACACCGATCATCGATGAACTGAGAGAGGCAGAACACATCATCATCACCGCCAATCTCCCTTATCTCTCCGAAACGATCTACGATGACGCCGAAGACGACGTGAAGGATTTCGAACCACGAAGCGCACTCATAAGCGACGAGGAGGGACTCGCGCACTCATATCGTCTCCTGGAACAGCTCCACGCACTCACAGCACGCAAGTCTCTCGACGTGTTTTTTGAAATCAGTCCGGAACAATCTTCTCTTCTGCAAGATCGCATCCGGACGCTCTTTCCTGAGTCAAAAACAACTATTCATCCTGACCTTTCCGGCCGGGACAGAATTGTCTCTTTTTCCCTTTTTCGAGCCTAAAAACAGGATTGAAAAACGAAAAGACCCCGACTTTCGTCGGGGCTCTTCGTTGGTTAACCAAAAGAACCTGAAAAGGCAAAACTATTTGCGCTTCTTGGTGGTCTTCTTCGCGGCCTTCTTCTTCGTCACCTTCTTCGCGGCCTTCTTCTTCGTCACCTTCTTCGCAACTTTCTTTTTGGTTGTCTTTTTCTTGGCTGCCATATTGCTCACCTCCCTCCTTGCCGTTCTTCTCATCCGTCGTTCCCGTTGGAAGCGCTCGGAGGAAGAATCGGATTATTTTTTCACACAACACGATTTTTATTTTCAGAGTGTGTGATGCGCGGAAAAATTTTTCCGTACATTTTTATTATACTCTCTTTTTCAAAAATGCAAAGGGAAAAATAATTCCTGTCAACACCTCGTACACTATTACAAACGATGAAGAGAAAAGTTTCATGTAACAACCGAAGAAAAGTAAAATGAGAAATGGAAAATTAAAAAATTTAAAAGCAAAATTCAAAATGATTTTCAAAAACAAAACCGATCACATCAATCATGCCCTTCATATTTTTAAAATTTTCCATCACCATTTTCCATTTTCATCTTTCCAATTTCCATTCTCTGTTTCCTCTGCATGATTGGCATACTCACCCGAAAATATTTCTGTGGAACTTCTATCTCTCTACCAAGAAAATCCCCATATTACGCTGAAAAACGTGTTTTTTGTCCAGTTGACAGGCACTTTTTCAGACCGTAACATGAAGGGAAAGGGGGTCGAAATGCCGGAACATCCCCTCACGAAAACGTGTTCCGACCGAAGCTTCAACGCAAGCGGTACTTTGCAAACTTAGAGATGATTAAGCTAGAAAGAGAGGTGAATACCATGGAACAGATGGACCAGCAGGATCCGATGTTTGAAGACGATTCCGTTTCCGAAGGAAAGACCTGGATTCAGGAGAATCTCCGTATCATTGTCAGTGTATTCATAGTGGCCGCGATCGCCTTGGGTATCTATTCGTACTCGCAGCGCTCGCAGACCGTCTCTGACAACGAGAGCCTCCTCGAATCGAGCGGCGTAAGCGAAGAGCAGTCGGAAGGCGATGTCGCGGAAGGCGACGAGCCGGAAGCAGTGCAGCCGAACAAAGTCGTCGTCACCCCCGAACTCTCCCGCGAGACGGAAAATTCTTTCGTCGAGCAGGCGGAACGCGGCAACGGGACGACTCACCTGGCACGCCGAGCACTCGCCCACTATCTCGAGAAGAATCCCGACTCATCCCTCACGGCTGAGCACAAGATCTACATCGAGGACTATCTCCGCAAGAACGCCGGTTTCCGAGGCGCTGTCACGACCCAGACTTCGATCGAGTTTCAGAAGAGTCTGATTCAGCAAGCTATCGAGAAATCGAAGACGCTCAATGAACGCCAGTTGAATAACCTGAAAAAGTATTCCGCTCGCGTGAGCGCCTACCGTTAGAATCTCGCAACAAGTTCCCCCGTTCTTTTTCTGCAGATTAAGAAGATAAAACCCCGCAACCGCGGGGTTTTATGTTTCAAGCTTTCATTTTGGCACATCTCTTCGTTGCAAGCTCCGGTACTCGACGCCGTACTTGCATCAGTACGGCTTACTTCGCTCCTCGCTTGCGCCTTGATCTACACTCAAAATGAAAGCTTGACTGATTTTAACGGAATTCCACCCGGTCGCCGACATTGAGTGAGTCCGCCTCGCCGGCGTTCACCTCAAGGACACTGTCGGCCGCCTCCGGAGGACGGAGAACATCTTGGGAATCAGCCGAAACATGGCGCTCGATATGCACCACCCGGCCGTCCCGAAGCCAGACGATATCGAGAGGAAACCGCATCCCCTTCATCCAGAAAGTATACTCCCCCGGTTGGTCGAAGATAAAGAGCATGGCGGAGCGGCTACTGAGCGTGTCGCGATATCCCAAACCCCGACTGTGTTCCGCTTCCGTCCGGGCGATCTCAAGAGTGAAGTATTTCTCGTGGAACGTCACCTGTGTCGGAAACGCCTGCCAGGAATCCGGTCTTTCTTTCCTTTCAGACCAAAGGAACAGCAGAGCTGCCGCCACTGCCGCTCCGATCCCTCCCCACAGGAGGATGCGCGAAATTTTCCGTATTCCGTTAGGAAGCATGGATTTTCTGTTTCAGGACGGTTTTCCGTTCCACAAAGAGAAGCAGTAGAAAAATAATCCCCAAGACCAGAAGAATGGCCGCCAGCTTTCCCAGTGCCTGCGTATTGAGGGCGATGCCTGCGATGAAGGCCGTCACCAGGAAAAAGAACGCCGTGATGCGCCCATCGGACCAGCCGAGCTCCCGGAGACGGTAGTGCAGGTGCCGCTCGTCTGCCTCAAAAACAGGTGCTTTCGCCCGCAGACGCGACACGATGACCCAGGCGGCATCGGCGATGGGAAGTGCCAGGACCAGGAGCGCTGTCGCGATCTTGGTTCCGGCCACGATAGCAAGTACCGAGATGAAAAACCCGAGAAACATCGCTCCGGCCGTACCAGCGAGAATGCGTGCCGGATATATGTTGAAGAGCAGGAATCCAGCCGTCACCCCGGCCCCGATGATAGCCAGGATAGCGAGAGGCGGCTGATTGACTTCCGGTTTCAGACTCAAGGCGAAGATGGTGAGAAACGTGATGAAGGCGACTCCTCCGCAGAGACCATCGAGACCGTCGAGCCAGTTGGTCACGTTCATCACGAGCATCACCCAGCAGAAGACGAAGAAAAAGCTCGGGAACAGCCAGTCCTCCACATGAAGCGACCAGATCCCACCGAACGGGTTGGTGACGTATGCCACCCGGATACCGAAAATGAAGATGAGTATCGCAAGCGCCACCTGGAAGAACACCTGAGTCTTCCAGTCCAGCTCGGAGAAATCATCCCACAGACCGAAGGCGAGTACGACGATCGTCCCCAAAGCCAGTCCGAGGAATTCCTTGGTGAGCACGAGGTGCGTATCCAGAAACAACGCCGCGAGGAAGGCTAGGATCATCGCCGCTCCGCCCATCCGCGAGAGTGTCTGTTTTCCGGATCGGGAGCGGTTCCGCCATCGTCGTTCCCGAAAAAACGGCAGCGACAGAAATACGATGATGAAACCGGCCGTAAGACCGAAGGCGGTCAGGAAGGGTACCAGGAAAAGATCAGACCACATAACGGAAACTGGAATTTAGACGATCTCAGTAGTTCACAAAGGCGATAGCTGAACTGGCAATGAGCACCCCCGCTGAAAACATCCCGGATCCCAGAAGCAGGAGATACGCCGCGATACGCTCCGTCCGATAATAAAACCCGCGCGCCAGGAACAGGTGTCCGAAAAGGGCGATAGCGGCAGCGGCCGGCAACGCGTATACCTGCCACCATGCCCCCAACAAGTCTACGCCGAAATAGACGTTGTAGTGGAGAACGATCGGGTTTTCCGTCGGACGGATGAAGTATGCAAGGATCGCAATGCTCGCCGAAAGAGCGAGGAGGTTTCCGCCAAACAGGATACGCACGAGCGTGTTCCGGAAAAAATCGACACCTCCCTGAGAAAGCGCGACGCGACTCCCCCATGATACTTTTTCCCGATCGAATCGCGTTTCTTCCATAAAAACGTCAGGTTTCTTCCTGTCCTTCCACGAGCGGTGCGGGCTGATTCAGGCCGAGACGCGCCGATCCGAGCTGGTCGCTCACTTTCTCGAGCCGCTTCTCGGCATCCTCGTATTTCTTGCCGGCATTGCCGAGATGGTTGCCTAGCACTTCGAATTCCCGGATGAACTTCTCATGCTCGCGTGAGAGCTTCTCCAGCTGCCCCATGATTTCCTTGGCACGCTTTTCGATCTGCAGTCCCTGCAAGCCGAAAAGGATCGTCTTCATGTAGGCATAGAAGGAGTTCGGCGATACGGGAATCACACGCTTGTCCGAGAGATAATCCAAAAGCCCCTGTTCGTCCTCGTCCTTGATGATGATCTCGTAGTAGACGTTCTCGGCAGGGATATACATGAGCGCGAAATCGAGCGTCCCTTCGGCCGGCAGGATGTATTTGGAAGCGATGGCATCGACATGTTTCTTGACATCCGCATAGAACTGCCGCCTCGCGACGCGGCGCTCCTCGTCGCTCTGAGCCAAGAGGGTTTTCTTGAAATTTTCCAACGGGAACTTGGAATCGACGCTGATGTTTCCGCTCTTCAGAAGGATGAGCGCGTCCACCGCTTCCCCGCTCTTGAAAGCGTGCTGGAGCGTGAAATATTCCCTGGGAAGCATTTTTCCAAGGATGTCCTTGAGCATGAGCTCGCCGAATCCGCCCCGGATCTTGGGTGCCTTGAGGATCTCCTGAAGCGACGCCACCTCCTTGCTCACCTCGAGGATCTGACGGTTCATCTGACTCACTTCCACCAGCTTTTCCTTCACCTCGGCATATGAGTGGGCCGCTTTGTCCAGACGCTGGTCCAGACGCGACGTATTGTCGCTCAGGCGCTGGTCGAGGGTGCGCTGGAAACTCCCGAGCTGCTGATTGAGCGCGCCCGTGATGTGACGCATCTCTTCGTTCAGTTGTCCCTGGAGCATATCCATCCGCGCCCTCAGTTCGGTCTCTTCCCTCCCCCGACCGCGGAAAGAAAAAGCCAGCCACACTGCCAGGCCGGCTATGATAATACCGATAATGATAAATAATACCAACAAAGACATAGCTTGTGTTTCCAAAAACTTTCAGATTTGAGCACAGTTCGAGGCGCGAGCGAGGAACGAAGAAGGCTGTACTTCCCAGTACAGTGTCGAGCACTGGAGCTCGCAACAAAGAAATGTGCCAAATATGGAAGTTTACTTCTTGAGACCAGCGATGAAGCGTTTCAGTTCCGGCACTTTGTTCGTCACCTCCTCATACGGCCCCTCCAAAAACTCGATGAAGAACCGGTCCAGCATGTTGAGGCGGTAGTGCAACTCCTCGTTGTTCATGAGTACGAACCGGATCTCTTTGCCGACTTCGGCCTCCAGATGATTGATGGCGTGCTTGAGCTTGGTGCGGTTGACGTTGTTCACCACCAGGATCATATCCACCTTGCTCTTCGGATAGTTGAGGAACAGGCCGCTGATGAGGATGAGTTTCACCTCGCCGACGATCTTGAGCTTGCGGAACACCTGTGACTGCGCATGGACATTGAGCTTGGAGACCAGGCTCTTGAGCTCCGTATAGAACGGGAAGTCCTCATTGGCGATATAGATCTTCCGCCCCTTCCGTGACCGCTCCACGATGAACTTCATTTTGGCCAGACGCGCCACTTCCCGAGCCACCTCCGTCCGGGAAACAAGTGTTTTTTCCGATACCTCGGCGGAACTGAATTCTATGCCGGGGTTCAAGAGGAAGAAGCGGATGAGACGGGAACGAGCCTTCGATCCGAACAGCGCATCAAAGA
Source organism: uncultured Bdellovibrionales bacterium (assembly GCA_964384235.1). GTDB lineage: Bacteria > Patescibacteriota > Minisyncoccia > Moranbacterales > UBA1568 > UBA1568. The sequence goes on from CAYLJX010000003.1 coordinate 26,303, forward strand.
GGGCAAGCGACATAATACAGGTTTACGGTAAAAGAGAAACTACCGACCGCCTCCCAAGACCGGTCATGTGAAGTATATGAGAAAGAATGAAGAAAGTCAAAAACCACTCTCTTCTCAAAAATCCCTCCTGAAAGCCGAAAACCTCTGAGAAAAAAGGATTTTTATGGTATACTGAAGGAGTCTATGCACAGAAAAAAAACTCCCGAAAAAAACACTCCCCTTCTGGAACTGGAAAAGGCTGTCAGTGAGGTATTGATCACCAACGGCCGCTCCCTGGAACCCTTCATCAAGGTTTTTCATTATCAGGGAGACAACGTCACCCAGAAAAGCCTGGGGGCGCTGGTCGGTGTGTTCGAGGTGGATGAAAAGAGTGAGGACTCGGCTTACATCGTGAACTTTCTCGCTTCCGTCGCGAAGAAAGAGTATTTCGGCAATCCACGCCGCGGCGCCATAGAGAGCTTCGAGGCGACCCTTCACAAGGTCAATCTCGCCCTCGCCGAGCTCGTCAAGCATGGCAACGTCTCCTGGCTCGGCAAGTTCCACGGCTCCCTCTGTGTCCTCGAAAAGAACCACATCCATTTCTCCGTCACCGGACAAAGCGCCATTCTCCTCTGGAGAAACGAAGCCTTTACCGACATAAGCGACGGTCTCGCGTCGGAGGAATCCCATGTCCACCCCATCAAGACGTTCGTGGAAATCTCCAGCGGACGACTCGACCTCGACGACCGGATCATCGTCGCTTCCCCCGAGCTCCTGGCCCTCTTTTCCTTGGAAGATCTCAGGAAAAACGCCCTGCGGATGGACAGAGACCGCTTCACGCAGTTCCTCCGGACCGCCCTCGTCAATGAGCTGGACATGGCCGGCATCGTCGTCATCGACTTCGTCGCCGCACAGCCCGTCGCGGAAGAAAAATCCGCTCCCCGGAAACCGAAGCATGACCAGAACATCTACCGGAACGTCTTCAGCGAAACGACTTTCGTCAAAAAACCCGAGGAAATTTCCTCTACGGAACGACCGGTTGAAAGGACGGAACCACCACGGACGGAATATGTCGACACCAAGACCGGACACATCTACGTCCAAGGCGATACTTTGGAGCAGGAATCATCCCATCCCTTCTGGGAGCGCACACAACTGATCCTCTCCGACCTTGGCGGCGCGATCTCATCATTTCTCGCCGATAAGCGACGGCTCCTCCGGAAAGGCCGGAAAAAGTCAGTCATTCTCTTCGCCCTCTTCCTGGAACGATCCGGGACGGTATCGAGAAGGGGTCTTAGGGCGCTTCGCCGGCAGACGAGACACCTGAAAGACCGTCTTGCGGCTTCGCGAGAGAAAGAAGAAGAAAAGAGGAAACAGGAAGAAACTGATCTATCACAGGCATCGCACCCGGATACACCGAGAGAAGAGTCTTTCCCCGTTCCAGAACCGGAAAATATTCCGGAGGAACCGCAAAAGAAAGAAGTGAAAACAGAAGAAGAGACCTTCCTTCTCCCTGAAAACGCACCCGAGGAAGAGAAAAAGGAGCATGTCATGACCACGCTTCCCGACCGTACTCTTCTCAAGACAAAACTCGCCTCCTTCTATGCCCCAAAAAGAGAACAAGCTGAGGGCCCCCGCAAGACATTCGCGGCTGCCATGGAGCATTCCTTGGAAAAAGCAGGTACTCTTTGGAATGATCTGAAGGAGAAGTGTTCCCCGAAAAACGTCCGGCTTCCCGATAAGATGGAGTTTTCATTTCCTCCTCAGGCCGTTTCCGCGCTAAAAAATCTGCCGGAACGATACCGAAGCCTCTCCCCGGAAAAAAAGAAATACTTGCTTGCCGGCTCGACTGTCATCATCCTCGTCGGAGGCACCTTTCTTCTCCTTCTCCCCCTCCTCACCCGTCCGACAGCCGAGAACGCTCCTGCGCCAGCCACCTCTTCGGAAACGCCCGCCTCTCCTCTCTCTGGTGAAAAAAATCTGCGCACGGTAACGCTCTCCGCCATCCAAGAGACCAGTGATGAAATCGTCACCCCTCTCATGCTCCACGGCGAACCCTTCCTCGTGACGAAACACGGGATCATTCAGGAGAACGATACTTTCTCTCTCCCGACAGCCGACCAGGTGGTACTCGCCGCCGCGATGGAAGACCTTCGTCTCATTTTCCTGTTTACCGAGAAGAAAAGCCTCTACGCGTGGAGTCCACTCACCCGTACCTACGTACAAAACTCCCTCTCTCTCCCGGATGGAGCGACCATCCGAGACATGGGGAGCTATCTCACCTATCTCTATTTCTTCGACAGCACCGGGAAACAGATCTACCGTTTTCCCCGCGCAACGGGAGGCTTCGGGGAACCGACCCCTTGGCTCAAGGAAAACCTTGAGCTCGGCGAGTCTTCTTCCATGGCTGTAGGGTCGGATATCTTTCTGTTCTCCCAAGATTCTCTCCGGAGCTATTCACGAGGCCGAACCGCCTCGACCCTGGAGTCACCGGTCAATCCTCTCGGAGCCATCCTTCTCACGGCACCGGAAGAGAGCTCCTTCCTCTACGCCCTCGACCGGAACAACCGCCGCATCCTCGTCTGGAATCGGGACGGCTCGCTCGTCGCCCAGTACGCCGCGGAGCAATTCTCCCAGGCCACCGGTCTCAGCGTCTCCGATGACGGCTCACAAATCTTCGTCTCCACTCCTCACACGCTCTACTCTTTCAAATCGGAGATGTAAGTTTTTCTATACGTTCTCCGCGAGGCGGACACGGTCCATGATCTCGCGGTTGACGATGTTGGCGTCCCGGCCGTAGCGCAGACGCGAGAGTTCCTTGAGCGCGTTGGCAATCTCCTGATTCCCATGGGTCGGCGCGTAGGTCTTCATGTTGAACGGCTTGGTGAGCTCATTGTTCATGAGGAGCCGGACGAAACAGTTGTAGTTGTCGACGTTCATGAGATCGCTCGCCGCAAAGACCGGCGCGAACTGTTTCTCCAAAAATTCCGCGTCCTCCGGTCCCACCCGGAAGGCCGTGAGTGATCCGACGTTGCCGAAGACCGCCTTGGAGATCTCTTCCTTGAGCTGACCGATGAACTGGTGCGCCAGGATGAGGACGAGACGGTACTTGCGCGCCTCGGAGAGGATCTGCGCGATGGAGTTGGTCGTCACGTTCTGGAACTCGTCGAGGTAGAGATAGAAGTCCTTGCGCTCGGCTTCCGGCATATCGACGCGGGACAGGGCCGCCATAAGGATCTTGCCGACGATGACCATACCGAGGAGCCGGGCGTTGATCTCGCCGATCTTGCCCTTGGAGAGGTTGATGAGGACGATCTTGCCGCTGTCCATGATCTCGCGGAAGTTGAGGGAGCTATGCTGCTGCGCGATGATGGGACGCATCATGTCGTTACTGATGAAGGCAGTGAGCTTGGACGTGATGTAGGGCACCATGTTGGCAAGCGCCGCGTCGCCGCCGGCCTTCTCCGCTTCCTTGAGCCAGAAGTCACGCACGATCGGATTGGTACAATGCTCGAGTTTCATCCGGCGGAAATCCTCGTCGGCGAGCACTTTGGAAATCTCCAAGAGCGTCGATCCGCTCTCGGGGTGTTCCATAATGAGGAGCATGGCGTTTCGCATGTACTGCTCGAACATCGGACCTCCCGTCGCCTTGAGATCGTAGAGCTGATCGAAGATGCCGATCATCTCGTTGATGACGAACGTCTTCTGCTCGGGATGCGCCGGATCGTATTCGAGGAGGTTGATACCGATGGGTCGTGCCACATCGGCCGGATCGAAGACAATGACGTCCTCGGCCCGTTCCTTGGGGATAGCGGTCAGGATGTCCTCGATGGCGTCGCCGTGCGGATCGATGAAACAGAAGCCTTTGCCGGACCGCGCGTCTTTCTTGGCCATTTCCTGAAGATAGTTGGACTTGCCGACACCCGTCTGTCCGATGACATACATGTGGCGACGACGGTCGTTGTCAGTGATGCGGATGTCCGCCTTGGCACCCCGATAGTCATTAAAGCCGAGAAGGATGCCCTCCTGGGGAATATTGATCGGGGGCGCAGCGGCGCCGGATTTGAGCCACTTGATCTTGGGCGTTTCGGTGGTCGAGATAGGAAAGTGGAAGATGCTCGCGATCTCCTCGACGTTCATAATCATGGAGTTCTCCTCGTCGAAATTGCGGAAGATGTAATCATAGAGAGCCTCTTTGGCCCGGACACGCTTCCTCACGCGGAAGCGGTTCACTTCCGGATTCTCGAACTGACTGAATGCGTTTTCCATATGCGCGAGGATCTCTTCCGCTCGTTCCTGACTCTTGGCCGAGGCCACCAGGCGGATGTTCACGCGGAAGGCGCTCTTGCTCGCCTTGGTATCGATCGCCTTGACGAGCTCCTGCTCCTCGGGCGTGAGCTGCACGACCTTCTTCTCTTCCGACATCGGATTCTTCTTGGAATTCGTAAGGACGCTCACCATGCCCTTGCCGACTTCCTTGCCGACATCGCTCATGAGCGAACCGCCGCGCGCGTCCTTGAGCCGTTTGCCTTCCTGCATCTTCTGTGCGAGGGAACGGCCAGCTCCGCGCCACTTGGTCCCCGCCTGCGAGAGAAGCACCTGAATGGAAGCTCCTTCATCGATCGTCTGGAGACGGCTGAGTGCGTTGGAAATCTCATTGAGGGGATCGACACCCATCTGCCGATACGTCCGAAGCGGCAGCGCATGACTCTCCGCAAGCTCGAGCGTCGCTACGACCGACACGCTCTCGGGAGAGAAGACGGTATAATCGGAAACCTTTTCGATGACCGCGTGCGGAAAGAAACCATGGATCTGCTTCTCCACGCTCTCGCGAAACTTCTTGGGCACGGACAGATAAAAGAAAATCTCTTCGCTCGAAGACGGGTTGGCGATCTCGAACACGATGTTCGGTACATGAAAAAAAAGCTTCTTGAGGAAGTTTCCTTTCGGCTTGAGCGTCGCGAGGGTGATGAGGAGCTGTTCCATCGCGAGAATCTCCTCCTTCCAGGCCTCGGCGCTCCGCTCCCCTTCCGGAAGCTTTTTCTTGGTCACCTGGATGACCTCGAGATCCATATTGAGCGACTGGTTGACCTGGTATCGGAAACGGAAAAAGCTGCGGATCACGAGCAATGCCCCGGAAAAAAGCGTGAAACCCGCGAGTATCCACGCGAGCGGCACGAACACGATATTCAGATCGAATCCCTCCATATTTGTTGAGTGAGTAGTGAGTAGTTTGTAGTGAGTAGAAAAAATTCAAAAAATCCAGTCGGTATCATTGTTATCGGTCTACCGACTACTCACTACGACCTACTCACTCTTGATCAGTCCCTTCTCCACGAGGCCCTGGTAGAACTTGTCAGCGAGCTCGTCGTGCATCTTGTCGAGAACGTAGTAATCCTTGAGCTTGCGCGCGACAGAGACCGCGTGCACGACGCCCTTGGTTCCGGCGAGGTCGACGAGCTTCTGTACTTTTGATTCCGCATCGGTCACATCGGCGATACTCTTGGCATCCTGATGAGTATCCGTATCGGTATCGTCACCCACCTGCTTGGCCGCACCGCCGGCCTTCGAGAGGATCTCATTGAATGTCCCTTCCGCTTGCTCGACCGACTGCTCCGCTTGCTCGACCTGTCGCTCAGGCACGTTCGGAACCTCCTGTCCCTCGCCTCCAACCGTTTTCATCTCCTCCGGCTTCGCCTCCTGTTTCGTCTCCCCGAGAGTCAGTTCTTCAGCCATACTCGTTTTCCTCTATCGTTTATGATTACACCAATCCTTCCTTCATCTCTTCCTTAAACTTCTCGACGACTTCCTTCACGAAGGCCCCGTAACCGGGAATCTTCTGCTCGAAAAACGCCTCCACTTCTTCCTGACTGGCCGACTTGTCGAGCAACCCTTCGTATTCCTTCACGCCGGCGTCTCCGAGCTTGTCCATCGTCTCGAGAAAGATCCGTTTGAGGAGCGCCTCCCCTATCTGGGAAAGCAGCGCTTCCTGCTTTTCCGTCGGGAGCGTCTCCAGATGAAACGTTTCAACGAGTTCTTTCTTCAGTGCTTCTTGGTCGAGAGTCATATTTTTTTAGTTAGTAGTGAGTAGTTGGTAGTGAGTAGTTATGGTTGGTAGTGAGCAGGAGAAAGTCAGAAGCGGATTTCTTTGCCGGTGCGAAGTGCGATCGTCATGATACGACGGGTATACTCGTCGACGGTTTCCCCGGCCTTGGCATAGGAGAGCGGTCCGAGCGCCTTCTCCGCCGCCTTGGTAAACAAGTCAAGCCCCTTCATCTGGGAATAATGCAACGGATTAAGGGAACGGTCGTAATTGGTGAAGGGATTGCCATTCAGTTTCCCATAGTCACCGAGGACCCGACCGACTTCCGCTCCGCCCAACGCTTTCGCGTTTTCCGTGTACTGATACTCGAGACCGGTCATTCCTTCTATCTCACTCGTCTGAAAGATTCCCATGCGGATATTTCCCAGTCCCCGGTTGAACTGTCCGATCATTTCGGGATTCTCCGCGAGGTACGCTTTGGGGTTGCTGTTGATGAGGTTCTCTTCCTGGACGCGGACGGCATCCTCCACCGACACATCCCTCACTGCCGGTTCAGAGACCACTCCGGAGACGGTCCCTTCCGCCGGTACCGCGGCTTCCGTGCCGACCTGCCCGGCTACGGCTTCCGCCACGTTTTTCCCTGGGATATATTCCCCGGAGAGCGCCTTGTCGATATCCTGCGCGTTGAGAATCTGACCGAATTTGATCGTATCGCCGGCATAGATCTTTCCGATATCGCCATCCGGGAATCCTAAGCCTTTGAGCTGTTCCGGCGACATGTCATGCAGCTTGTTTTGGATCGCATTTTCCAGGGACTGGATCGCCTTCACGCGGTCAGCACCATGGAGGTCTTCCGGGAGCTTGGCATCGATGATACCCCAGAGACCCCGCTTGCCATCGGCCGATGTGAGATGATAGTCCTCGAGGGAGAAACTTATCTTTTCAGGTGTCACAGAAGCCGCTCCCTCCGCTGCGGGAGCTACTGCTGCTACTTCCGTCGCGGCGATTTCAGGCGAAGCCATACCTGCCTCTGCTGAAGGAGTCGCCTCAGCCGACGACCCTACGGTACCAATACCCATCTTCTCCGTGATGATCTGCCCGAGCCAGCCGGAACCGACCGCCACGCCAAGTCCCAGTGCAGCGCCTTTACGTACTTTCTTCCAGGCTTTCTCGTGTGAAAGTCTCTCATCAAGGTCAAAAATATTCCCTTTCAGCATCGCACTTGCTTTGTCGAAATCGATGATTTTCCCGTTTCTTTCTTCAACCGCTTTCTGATCGGTCTCGAGAGTAGGTTCCTGTCTCTCCTTTGTGGTGAGTTCCTCCATCGCTTCAGCCACTTCCCTGTCCGCTTTCGATTCTCGACGCGCTGCAGCCACCTTCTCAAGCCCGGTTTCCGAAGTGACAAAAAGTGCCGATCCGGCCATCATGTTTCTCACCTTGTTGATACCCAAAGCGAGCGCTCCGCCCGCCACTCCCCCGAAAGCGGCCGTCGTAGCCGCCCCGGTAAGGAGAACCGCGGTGATGGCGATCTTTTCCGCACCGGAAAGCCGGTTGTACCATCTTCCGAGCGCCCCGAACGAGTCAAGCGCTTTGGTTGGCCAGTTACGATGCTCCGCCTGATACTGCGTCCGCGCGTCCACGAGCTTTATCGTCTCGCCAAGCTTCACCTCTTTGAGGAGGTTTCCCATTCCCTCTTTGAGCTCCATTCCGGAAAGGTTCCCTTGCTTCAGCTGCTCAAGCTCGAGGTTCTGCAGATCCATGAGCTTGTTCATGTACTTGGCCTGGTAGTAATTCACCTCGGCATGCCCCTTTTCCTGCCATTCGCGTTCATCCAGTCCTTTCAGTGTTTTTCCAAAAAACTTCTGCACTCGCGCCCATGCGTTGGTGTTCTCATGGTCCTCCTTCACATACTCCGCCCGCATCGCCTCGACTTCCCCACGAAGCTTGGCGATCCGCTCTTCGAGAGGAGATTCTTCCGTCTTCATCTCCGGCTTCAGACCAAGTCCCTCTTCGACGACTTCTAACCGGTCAGCCGGCGTCTCGAAAGGCTTTTCCATCTCCGCCTGGACTTTTTCCGACATGAACTCCTCCGCCTTCAGCTCGGGAATGTCTTCGGTCTTCGTCGCATGCTGATCTGCAGTCGCAGGCACACTTACGTTCTCAGGACCATCCGTCTCTGGTTTGTTCAATGGTTCCGTTTTTCCCCAGTCTCTGTATACCTCATCCTGATAGTCAGCGTAAGCTTTCGATTCCTCTTCCGTCTGTACTCGAGGAGTCGGTTCGGCAGCCGAAGCGACATCCGCCACCTGCGGTTCCGAGACGTTAAACGCATCCAGTTCCTGCTGCGCCTTGGCGATATGTCGATTCTCACTGCCGAGAAACGGATTGACGGCATTAGCCTTATCAAGATTCTCGCCAACCTTTTTCTTTGACGCCATCCCCCGTGCCGTTCTTTTTCTTGTCCGCAAAGACTTCTGTTGGTCTTCGTCACCGGCTTCATTATCGGAATACTCTATCGGATTCTCCTTTTCAAGAATCTTCAAGGCAGCCGCTTTCGCAAGCGCCACCTGCTCCTCGTGGGACTTCTTTTGTCTTTCCGGTCTTACCGGTTGTTGGATATTTTCCATGCCCATAGGGTTCATTTTTTCTCAAGACTTTCACTGAGAAGCGCCTGTATGAGTCCTTCGTGCCGGTCCTGCGGTATCCCTGTCTTCTCCTGTAGAAATTTCATCACTGTCTCCTTGATTCGCGGGACAAGATCACTCAACCATACCTCGTCACGCGCTTTTTTCGACACGCCCTCACCGTAAAGTCCGTGCTTGAAATCCTTTTGGATTCCCTGTACATATTTTATGAGCGTAGTTTTTTTCCGATCACCATTTGGTTCCTGGGAAAAATATTCTCCCAATGAATTTTCTTGTGAAGGCGTTTCCTTCTTTTTTTGGAGTTGAAATACGTCCAAATCCTCCACAAGTGCTTTCAGTCGCTCTGACACCTTCTTCTTATCAAGAGGACTCCCCATCTTCGCAAGGATTTTGCTCTCTTGCGCCTGGTCGTTCATCTGCTTCAAGAGATCCAACAAACGATTCCGGTCATCCTCCTGCAGACTGGTCATCTCATGAAGCTTTTCCTGGTTCTTCCCGATGAGTGTTTCCGCTCGACCGATCATCTCCTCTATTTCCCGATCCAACTGTTTCTCGGAACCTTCCGATTGCAAAGGAGCGTTTCCTGGTCCTTTCTCATTCGGAACACTCTTCTTCCGGAAATCATCAAGTTGCACCACATCGGCAGATCGCACCTTCACCTTTGTCTCTTCTCGCTGTGAAGTTGAGACACCGAAGGGTGAGGGTATCGTCTCATTATTCTTTTTCTTTTCCGGTTCTGCCACCGCTTCCGCAGTCTCCTCTGCGGGTGCTACCGGTACGGACTGAGGGGATTCTACCAGTTCTGTCGCTACAGTCTCCGTTACTGGAGGTTGTATAGGTTCTGCCACGGCTGCAGGCTCTTCCACCGAGGAAGACGTAGGAATCTCAATTGGCTCTACATCCTGTACTGTTTCTTTTTGAACAGGATTCTTTTTGGAAATCTCTACGAGAACTCGATCTATATCTTCCTGATTCGGAGATCCTATCGCCCCTGACCGACGGCTTTCCAGGTTGAAACCTTCGTTTCTCAAAAAATCCTTGAGTTCATCGATTCCTTCGAAAATATGATCGCCCGTCCTGTCCTTGCGAGTACTCTCGGTCCGATAACGAACCCGTATATCTCCTTCCCGAAGCGATTCGATACGGATCACATGATGAGGATTCTTCCATTTGTCTTTCTGACCAAGACTCTCCAAGTCTTTCTCCCGTTTGGCGACCGTCTCGGGAGACTCCGGGGACGCCGAACCACCGGCGGATGTTTCCTCGCCAGCCTTCGCTTCCAATTTATGAAAAAAATCGAACACAGCCGTGTGCGTTTCCGTTTTCTTTGCTATAATCTTATCATAAGAAACAAAAAACAAACAAATCGTCGCGGGTCAAAATCAGCCCGCGAGCACGAGTATGTTCGAACAAAAAAAGTATTCCTTGCTTTCCGGACTGCTTCTCGTCGCCATCCTGCTCCTCGCCCTCTTTCTCCGGAGCTACCACATCGAAAGCATCCCTGCCGGACTCTATCCCGACGAGGCGACCAATGCCACCGACGCCCTCCATGCCATCGAGACCGGCGACTACCGGCTCTTCTACCCCAACAACTACGGTCGTGAAGGACTCTTCATCAATCTCCAGGCCTTTGCGCTCCAGCTTTTCGGATACAGCGTCGCGGCGCTGAAGTTCTGGTCGGTGATTTTCGGCACCCTCACCGTCCTCGGCGTGTATCTTCTCGGCAAAGAACTCTTCCGCCGCCGGGCCGCCGGTCTCGCTGCCGCCTTCATGACAGCCACCGCCTTCTGGACCATCAACTTTTCACGCATCGGCTTCCGGGCCATCATGATGCCGTTCCTTATTTCGTTCACGTTCTTCTTTTTCTTCCGCGGACTGCGGACCAGGCGGTACCTCGACTTCGTCTGGAGCGGACTCTTCCTCGGTCTCGGACTCCATACCTATGTCGCGTTCCGGCTCACGCCGCTCATCTTCGTCGTTCTTCTGCCGGCCCTGTTTCTCTCGTATGAGAAGTTCCTCAAGCGCTATTGGAAACACGCTCTCGCCTTTTCTTTCGCTGCTTTCGTCGCGGCCGCACCGATGTTCTACCATTTCTTCGTCACCAACCCGGAGGACTTCGCTTCCCGTTCCGCCGCCGTTTCCATCTTTTCCCCCGAAATCAATCACGGCGACTTCTTCGGGACGCTCGGCAAGACCTTCAGTCTCTCGCTCATCAAGTACAACTTTCTCGGTGACCAGAACTGGCGTCACAACTATCCGCCCTATCCGATCCTCGACCCGCTGGTCGGCACGTTCTTCCTCGCCGGTTTCCTCTTCGTCATCTGGCAGATCGTCCATCAGGTTATCATCCGTTTCCGCGATCGCAACCGCGAGATCGACCTAGTACGGAACACGTTCCTTCTCGGTTCGTTCTTCGTGATGCTCATGCCGGAATTCCTCACCGAGGAAGGATTGCCCCATGCCCTGCGCGCCATCGGCACCCAGGTACCCGTCTTTCTCATCGCCTCATTGCCAATCCTCTGGATTCTCCGACAGATCCATCGCTCACAGGCCGGATCCCGCCTGATACTCACTTCCCTCCTGGTCCTCTTCCTCGCGGGGAGCGCTCTCATCAATATCACCAAGTACTTCGTGTTCTTCGCACAGAGTCCCGAACAGCACGGCGCCTTCGATGAGCGCTACACCAACATGTCCCGCTACCTCCTCTCCCTGCCCGCCGAGACCCGCAAGTATGTCCTGACCAACGCCGGCGGCACCCATATCGACAACGGCCTCCCCGTCACCGCCCAGCCGATCGCCTTCCTCACCTATGGGAAGATCGAGAATCTCGACTACCTGCAGCCGGATACCCGCATCGACCGCAGCTATGAGAATATCATCGTCTTCCAACGAGACGACGACCGGGTCGTCGAGAACCTCAAAAAGCGCGTTCCCGATGTGAAGATCGAAAAGATCGATCCGCGTCCGGAATTCGGCGGAGGTTTCACCGTCGCCATCCTCCCGGCCTTGCAGAAATGATTTTCAAAAAATACCCTCCAAATGGTAACAACATAAAACGTTTATGGAACTTCTCAAAAAACACGCTGGTCGGATCGTCCTCCTCATCCTCGTCCTCTTCTTTGCCGTCTCACTCGTCGTCTCCCGACAGGAATCCACCACCATGGACGAGAAGGCCCATATCCCCGCCGGGTACAGCTACGTCCGCTATGGTGACATGCGTATCAATCCCGAACATCCGCCCATGCTCAAGGATTTCGCCGGGCTGCCGCTTCTCCTCCTCGATCCGCAGCCGGTGATGCCGCAAAGCGACCCCCTCTGGGAGAGCGGTGACTGGTTGGACAAGACGAAGTTCCCCGAGGGACCGGCCCGTACCTGGGGACTCGCCCAATGGAACTTCGGTGACACAATCCTTCATCAAAATGGGAACGACGCCGACGCGATCACCTTCTGGTCACGCTTCCCGATCGTACTGGTCGCCATGCTTCTCGGTTTCTTCGTCTATCGCTGGACCAAGGAACTCGGTGGGACGCTCGCGGGACTCTTCGCCCTCGTCCTCTATGCCTTCGATCCCAACATCATCGCCCACAGTCACTACGTGACGACCGACATCGGCATCGCCGCCTTCATCTTCATGTCGATGTACTACTTCGTCCGCTTCCTCAAGGACCCGAGCGGAAAGAACGTCATCCTCTCCGGTCTCTTCCTCGGTCTCGCGGAACTCGCCAAGTTCTCCGCCGTCCTTCTCTTTCCCATCTTCGGACTGTTCACGGTCGCCTACGCCCTCACCTTCCAGGTGAACGGGACCTCCGTATGGAAAGCCAAGTTCCTGAAGCTCTGGGAATACCTCTGGAAATATGCCGCCTCCGTGGCGGTCGCCTTTGTCGCCATCTGGATCCTCTACTTCGTGAACACCATCAATATGCCGGGCGAGGTCATCGCGGAGATCGCCCGCGCCCAGTTCCCCAATGACCGTAGCCTAGGACGACTGGCGGAAACAGCCGTCATCGCGATGAGCAACGTCCCCGTCCTCAAGCCGCTTGCCGAATACTTCCTCGGCGTCTTCATGGTCTTCGCACGCGTCGCCGGCGGCAACACCTTCTACTTCCTCGGCACCGTCTCCAACCACGCCGATCCCTGGTACTTCCCGGTCGTCTTCTTCCTCAAGGAAACCCTGCCGTTCCTCTTCCTGCTTCTTTTCACCACTCTCTACACCCTCTATCGCATCGGCCGCTCCGTCGCGATGGAAGAGACGAAAAACATCCGATCGCTCTGGAACCTCTTCGCCCGATCCTTCCAGCACCGCATCGCGCAGTACCTGGCCGCGTTCTTCATCCTCTTCTATGCGTACGTGAGCATCACCGGCAACCTCAACATCGGCTTCCGTCATCTCTTCCCCATCCTGCCGTTCCTCTACATGCTCGTGGGGAAGACTGCCTTCGACTTCCTCAAGCGCCACCAGGAGGAGATCGCGACGCACGGGCTCATCCGCTTCGCGCTCGGTGCCGTCGTCCTCGTCATCATCGCCATCCCGGTCCTCTCCTACCCGAGCTACCTCTCCTATTTCAACCCCATCGGCGGCGGCCACGAGAACGGATACAAATATGTCACCGACTCCAACTACGACTGGGGTCAGGACCTCAAGCGCTTGCGGAATTTCGTGGATCAGTACAATGGTTGTCAGGATAGTACGACCACATCCATCGACTGTACGAAGATCCCATTCGTACCAGGAAGCAGCGAGATCGACAAGATCCATGTCGACTATTTCGGCGGATCGAATCCGCAGTACTATCTCGGCGACAAGTATGTCCCGACACACGGCGAAGCCGCCCCGGGAACCGGCTGGTACGCCGTCTCCATCGGCTTCCTCCAGGAGAGCACCCACAAGGAACTCAAACCCGGCGACATGAGCTACCGCTGGCTCGTCGACAATCATGAGCCCGTCGCCCGCGCCGGCGATTCCATCTTCATCTACTACGTCCCGGAAGAAGAGTAGCTTTCTTTCACTCTCTCCAGTCAAAGTCTCCCTTTTCGGAGTCGCTCGCCCGTCCGGCGCGCAACCTCACTCCTGAAGCTCCTTCGCTCTCCTCCTTGCCAGTCGGAACCATGCCCCCGCCTAGCCGGCGAGGCTGGCGCTTTCGGATCTTCAAGACTCCGAAAAGGAATCTTTGCCTTCCGTTCGAATAAAAGACTCGGAGCTTCCCTGTTTCTTCTCTTATCCCTTCCTTCCCGAACAGCAACTCTTTTCGAGACTTTTACAAATTTTTTGCTTCAGTTTTTTTTCCTACCCTAAAGAAAAAATTTGTACTAAGCGAACGAAACGACTACGGAGAAACATACATTACCACAGATGATGTTGGAGTGAGTGAGCGGGTCGAGAAAGGAGGTTGCTGGAGGAAAGGAAGAAGGAGAGGGAAAGAAAATCATTTCTTTTTCTTCTTCTCTTCCTTCTTCAAAGATTCCTCTTTCTTTTCGTCCGAGTTTTCCTCCTTCTTCTCCTCTCCCTTCATCACGTAGTAGATCCGGTTTTCGGCACGGAGGTCAACATACGAGAGAGACTTCCGCTTCTCATCTGACGATATTTCCTTATCTAAAAGAAGCTTGAGCGCTTTAAGCGAGCTCTCCATCGGGATACTCGTGGAAAAATATACTTCCCACCCTTCCGCCGTCCTGACCCGGAGTTCCTCCGCGAACCGCGATGGGGTGGAAAACTCCGTCATGATTTCCATACCGATCGATTCCTTGAACACCTCCGGAAGGGCAAGCACGAAGGATACGAAATGTGAATCGATCACATCCTGGCCGAAACCGACCGGTTTTGCACTCATGTCGGTCACCGTCCGCACCGCGATCGCCTCACCGTCCATGAGCATCCGCGAGCTGTCCGAAGCGCGACCGTTCTCATCGAGGAGATAGCACGGGCCGCTGCTGCACCACAAGAGCACCTCGTTTCGCCTCACCACCTCCACCGTCATCCTGTCAGGAAAGACTTTCTCGACATCCGCTTCCCGAAGAAGAGGATACTCATCATGAAGCGATGCCTCCAAAGCGTCGGTCCGTATGACAAAAAAGTTGTTGCGAGGAAGCAGACCGAAATACTTCCCGGAAATTCTCCCTTCAAGAAAACCGCTCACTTTGTCCCGAATCGGCGCCTCACTTCCGATCACGGAAACCTGCACCACGGAAAGGTACGGGGAAAAAAACGCGACGTAGACGACCGTCATGAAGAGAAGTCCCCAGAGGAACACCACGCCGCTCACACCGGGTTTCTCTTTCTCCTTTTCCTGGACGACTGCCAACCGCTCCTTCCGGGACGATTTACGAAAAGAAAACAATCCTTTTGAGGATTTTTTTTCCTTTTCCCTATGGGATTTGTGATGGAGAAATCGCATACATCAGAGCGAAAGAAACAATCTCTCCAGAAGGAGCCGCGAATTGCTCTGCGTCGTCTTGAGAAGCGTCATAGCGTCCGCCGTCATTTCCAGAAAACCGAAAAAACGTTCCGTGGTCTTTTTCTCTTTCGCTTTCTTGGCCTGGGCATGAAGACCAGGAAGCCACCACTCGAGGAGACGGATCGTCTGCGGTACATTCTGCGAAAGCGTTTCCGCGAGTCTCAGACGTTCAGGAAGAGAGAGCGAGGAAATCCGAAAGAGCGAAGCGAGTTTTTCCCGTTCATCGGAAAACAAGACCGGTTCACGGAGAGCCTGGACAATCATGCCAGGCCGGCCGAGGGAATAGAAGAACGCCGCGACTTCTTCCTGTCGACCCGGAAACAGAGCTTCCATACCGGCAGCCAGTTCTCCCTCGGGAACAAAAGAAAGCCGCACCTGCTGGACACGAGAAAGAATCGTCGGCACGAGACTTGCTGCCTCATGCGTCACGAGGACGAGTATCGCCGTGGAAGACGGTTCCTCCAGGGTCTTGAGAAGGGCGTTTTGCGCCGAGAGGGACAGCTTGTGCGCCTCTTCGATGATGACCACTCGGTACCGGCCCTTCGAGGGAAACCGTCCGAGAAAAGAGATAGCCTCGCGCACGTCCTCAGTCTTGATACTCTTTTCTTTGGTCACACCCTTCTTGGTCTCGACCTGCGGCCGCAGGACCATAACCTCCATCGGTTCCGGTCGTTCCTCAGTCGGAATAAACTCCGGCTCACCGACAAGCATGGAAGCGAACTCGCACGCCACGAGACTCTTCCCCGTGCCGCGCGGCCCGGAAAACAGATACGCCTGCGGTATCTGTTCCGCTTCCGCCAGTCTTCGCAGAAAGTCACGTTGTTTCCGATGACCGATGATGTACATAGGGAAATCAGGAATAAGGAATGATGAATGATGAGGCGAGCAAGAGTGCAAAAATCATAATTCCTTATTCGTCATTCCATATTCATCGACAAGTTTCCGTATTTCTTCTTGGAAATGCCGTTTTGAAAAACGTTCTACAGAAGAACGCATACGCGTTTCGTCGTATTTCCCCTCTTTCTCCAGAAACCGACGCACGCCTTCGGCGATGATTTCCGGCGTCGCCGCGTGAAAGAGCTCGCCGGTGATACCCGGTTCCACGATTTCGCGGATGCCACCATACTCGTACCCGATGACCGGTGTCCCGAAGGAGAGCGCCTCCACCGCCACCATGCCGAAATCCTCCTCGGACGGGAAGATGACAGCCCGCGTTTCACGGTAGTATTTCGCAAGTGCTTCATCCGACGCGAACCCGAAAAAGGAAACGTTGTCTGCCGCGATACTCTTCAGTCGCTTCTCTTCCTTTCCCGTTCCCACGATGACGAGCGGGAACCCCAGCTTGTTGAACGCTTCGATCACCGCTTCGACCTTCTTGGCTCTGGTAAGACGCGACACGACCAGAAAGTGACGGCGTTTCACGTCGTCACCCTGAACTTGTTTCAGGGTCTTTGTGGCCTGCTCGGACAACCCAAGCGCTGGCGGGTACACCACCACGCTTTCCCTCCGATAGTACTTGCGCACGCGCTCTTCGGTGAATTTGGAATTGGCAATGAGGAAGTCCGGGCGCTCCGCCGCTTCTCGGTCCCAGAGTCGCAGATACGAGAGAAGGAGCCGCGTGAAAATCCTTCGCTTCCCTCGCGGCTGCAAGTCGTCGAGATACTCGGCGTGCGTATCCCAGGCGTAGCGCATGGGCGAATGGAGATACGCGATATGGGTCGTGTTGAGCCGCGTCACGATCCCCTTGCTCCAGGCGCCAGAAGACGAGATGACGAGATCGAAGTCGCGCAGATCGAACGTCTCCACCGCCACCGGAAAGAACGGCAAAAGCCACCGATACCGCTTCCGGAGGAATTTCGGAAACTTCTGAAGAAACGATGGACGGATATCCCGATTTTTGAAGTGTCCTTCGACAAGCTCAGGGTTGGCAAGCAACGTATAGATCGGCGCCTCGGGAAACATCTCCGCAAACGCCTCAAGCACCCGCTCCGCTCCACCATATGAAACGAGAAAATCATGAACAAGGGCGATTTTTTTGTTGTTCGGCTGGTTCATTTTTCTTTTCTTAACAACCCAATAATGCCTCGAGAACATCTTTCCCAGGAAAATTTTTCGACATTCTTCTTTCCTTTTTCTATTATACCACCCCGAAAAACTTCATCTGAAAGGACTTTTTGTACCGCGTCGGCTATCGCTTCGGCACTCGAAGGATCGCAATACGCCGCCCCCTCGCCTGCCACTTCCGGAAGCGATGAAGTATCTGACGTCACCACCGGCACCCCTACCGCCTGCGCCTCCAGGACCGGGATCCCGAATCCTTCATACAGCGTCGGAAACAGAAATACGTCGGCATTTTTCAACAACTCCCATTTCTCTTCCTCGATCACATATCCTCGTTCAACGATGTCGTCCGCGACTTTTGCCTTTTGCCTTTTGCCTTTTGCCTTTTCATACCCATACCCCGGTTTTCCCACAAGCACGAGCTTATGCGGTATCTTGTATTTCTCTTTCAAAATCCCAAACGCCTCGATTATTCGTACGACGTTCTTTCTTTCTTCCAATCTCCCAATGAATAAAAGGTATTCTGTATTATGTATCTTGTATTTTGTATCCGATACTTGATACTTAATACCTGATACTTGATACCGATTCTCATATCCTTCATACACCACCTTCACCCTCTCCTCCGGCACGCCATACAATTTCACCACGTCGCGCTTGGTATTCTCCGACACGGCGATAACCGTTTCCGACACGCGCACCGAAAAGCGGATGGAATAGCGCATATAGATCCGCTCCCACCAAGAGTACGCCTTCGGACAGAATTCGTATTCGAGCCCGTGCACCGTCACGATGGTCTTCTTAGGGTGAATGAGCGGCACCGTGTGCGCCGGCACGAAAAGCACGTCCGGCGGATGAAAAAACATCTCCAGGGACAGCCGGATCTGTGTCCAGAACCTCGGCGCCCAGAGCTTCTTCACCCGCCAGTGCTTCGGAAGGTCAAAAGAAACCTCTTGATCGGAACGGATATACAAAACTACCCGATCATTGTTCGGTATGGCATCACGCAGGTGCCTGATCACCTGGTAGCTGTATTCTTCTATTCCCGTCCGTCTCTTCAGAAACGCCCTCGATGCGTCGATACCGATTATCATAGTCAAGTTCAAGAATGACAGGAAAACCGAAACAAACAGGTTCGAGCTACTTTGAAGATCGGATTTGCATGGTTCGGAAATGCGACATTTCCGAAAATCCGAGCTTCACGGAGGAAAACCTCTCGCAGGGAAGTTTTCCGATAGCGAGAAGCTTGTTTGCGAGGTTTTCTAAAAACTACTTTGCCAGCATTATACTCCTCTTATAGGTATCAAGGTTCTCCAGCACGATACCCGTCCCTTTGACCACGCAGTAGGCCGGGTCGTCCGCCACGTAGCACGGCACGTTGATCGTCTTGGAGATGAGCTGGTCGAGATACTTAAGCTGGGCCGTCCCGCCGGAGAGCACCATTCCCTTGTCCATGATGTCGGCCGCCAGTTCCGGCGGTGTCTCCTGGAGGACCGACTTGATGACGTTGATGATCTCCCGTAGCTCGTCCTGGATGGCTTCCGTCACCTCGTTGGACGAGATCGTCACGGTCTTGGGCAGGCCGCCCATCAGGTCGCGGCCGCGGATGTCCATGTG
Organism: uncultured Bdellovibrionales bacterium; assembly: GCA_964384235.1. Classification (GTDB taxonomy): domain Bacteria; phylum Patescibacteriota; class Minisyncoccia; order Moranbacterales; family UBA1568; genus UBA1568. Next base: position 45,100 of record CAYLJX010000003.1, read on the forward strand.
CTCCTCCTTGACCTGGGCGAGAGCGGAGCCGATGGTCACCTTGACTTCTTCCGCCGTCCGGTCGCCGATGGCGAGGCTGTATTTTCGTTTGATGTAGTCCGAGATGGCCTGGTCGATGCGGTTGCCGCCGACACGCGCGCTCTGTGCCGCTACGATGCCGCCCAAGCTGATGATGGCGATTTCCGTCGTGCCGCCGCCGATATTGATGATCATGTTGCCCTGCGCCGTGTGGATGGGAATGCCGGCGCCGATGGCCGCGAGGATCGGTTCCTTGACGACATAGGCCGCCTTGGCACCAGCCTTGAGTGCCGCGTCGATGACCGCGCGCCGCTCCGTCGACGTGACGCCGGCCGGGATGGAGAGGACCACTTCCGGACGGACGAAACGTACCCGGCCGCTCACCCGGTTCAGGAAATACTTGAGCATGGCCTCCGTGATGCGATAGTCCGCAATGGCACCGTCCTTCAAGGGCTGGCTCGCGACGATGGTGTCCGGTGTCCTACCGAGCATTTCCTTGGCCTCGTTCCCGACCGCGAGCACCTTGTTCTCGGTGAGCGATATCGCCACGACCGACGGCTCGTTGATGACGACACCCTTCCCCGGCACGAACACCAACGTGTTCGCCGTCCCGAGATCGATACCGATTTTCCGTAGAAACATATCGTTCAAAATTTCCCCTTATACCTAGACTCGCCTGATGACCGCGCCGATTTTCTGCAACCGCTCTTCGATTCTCTCGTAGCCGCGGTCCACCTGGTAGATGTCCTCGATGATCGTCTTGCCCTTGGCGCACAGGGCCGCGATGATGAGCGCCGCTCCGGCCCGCAGGTCATAGCTCTTGATGACCGTCCCGCGAAGCGCCGTCTTTCCGGAGATCACTACCTGATGCGGATTGAGCACGACTGCGTGACCGCCCATCTTTTCCAACTCTGACACATAGTTGAAGCGTCCCTCGAAGAGAGTATCGAACACAAACGTTTCCCCCTTTGTCTGGGTCGCGAGCACACCGAACGGTGCCTGGACATCCGTCGGAATACCGGGGTAGGTACGCGTCTCCACTTTGGCGACACTGCGAAGTTTTTTTCCCGGTACGACCGTGATGGCGTTTTTCTTGACGATGAAATCCGCCCCGAACTCCCGAAGTTTCTCCAGGACCAGATCGAGATGCTCCGCCCACGCGTTCCTGACAGTCAGAGGACTGCCGGTCGCGACGCCGAGAATGAGAAAGGTGGCGGCTTCGTTGGCATCAGGGATGATCGTGTGTTTCGCACCGCGAAGCCTCTTCTGTCCGATGATCGTAAGCGTGTGTGTCCCCAGTCCCTCGATCTTCGCTCCCATCGCGATGAGGAATTTCCCGAGGTCCTCGACGTGCGGTTCGGCCGCGGCGATCTTGATGATCGTTTTGCCGGGCATGCCGGCGGCGAGCATCATGGCGTTCTCCGTACCCGTCACCGAGAATTCCTTGAGTACGACCGTGGCGGGTTTGCGCTTGCCTGCGTCGACGACATATTCCTTCTCCGTGCGCTTCACCGAAACGCCGAGCTTGGCAAAGGCATCGACATGCGTATCCACCGGTCGCGCCCCGATGACGCACCCGCCCGGCTGGTAGAGCCTGAACCGGTCAAAACGTGCCGCGAGCGCCCCCATGAGAAGCACCGAGGAACGGATGCGCTTCACCAGGTCGGTATCCATCCTGCCCGGGTCGATGTCCTTGGTAGTAACCGCTACCGTATGTTTCCCTCTCCATTCGACAGCCGCTCCCATGCTCTCCAGGATCTCCAGCATGCGAAAAACATCCTCGATGAGAGGGATGTTCGAAAGGATACAGGTTTCCTTGGTGAGCAGAGTGGCGGCGAGGATCGGCGTCGTGGCGTTCTTGGATCCGGACACGGTTATCTCCCCTTTGAGCCGCTTTCCCCCTTCGATTTCGAATACTTCCATACCTGGGAACTATACCTCAAAACAAGCCTTTTATCAATATTAAAGCCGCTTGCCAGAAGATTCCGGAAGCGGCGCGTTTTTGCCCTGAAAAGAGCTAAGACAAAGAGATTTGTCTTAAATGGATGTTTTTTCTTTTTGTTTTGTTTTGAAAGGACGAGAGAAAAAGAAAAAACGGGCTTGGCACCCGTTTTGCTCTTTCTTAAATACAGTATAGCACATTTTCGACTCCTTGTCCACCCTAAGTAAGTGAGTGAGTGAACCCTATTTCCCCTTGCGGAGGAAATCGTAGGCCGAGAGGGCGGCGACTATGCCGTAGCCGGCGGAGATGTTGTTCTGCTTGTAGGGAAGATCCGTCGCGTCGCCCGTCGCGAAGATGCCCGGTTTGGAAGTCGCAGCGGTCTTGCCGTCGAGGATGATCTCTCCACGCTCATTGAGATCGAGAATATCCTTCACGAACTCGGTGTTCGGCACCATACCGATCTCCACGAAGACACCGTCGACGTCGAGCGTTTTCTTTTCGTTCGTCTCCGTATCACGATACCTGATGCCCGTCACTTTTTCCTCACCGAGGACCTCCTCTGTCAGCGCATGATAGACGACACTCACCTTGTCCGAAGCGAGGATCGTGTCCTGGGTGATCTGATCGCCTTTGAGTCCGCCGGAACGCACCATGAGAATGATTTCCTTCGCGTACGGCAGCAGGTCTTCTACCGCTTCGAGACCGGCGTTGCCGCCGCCCACCACGGCCACCTTCCTGTCACGGAAGAATGGCGCGTCGCACGTCGAGCAGTACACGACGCCTTTGCCCTTGAATTTTTCTTCACCGGGCACATCGAGATGCCGATGCCGACCGCCGGACGCGACGATCACGGTCTTGGTCTCGTACCGCTCACCCTTCTCCGTGACGACCGCGTATCCCTTTCCCAGAAGTTCTTCCAGCTTGGCAGCCCGCTCCCCTGTTCGTATCTCTATCCCTTCCTGTGCGCGCAGGTGCTTCTCGAGGGACTGGGCGAATTCCCATCCCGTGATCGACACCGTTCCGATCCAGTTCTCGATACCGGCCGATACCGCCGACTGGCTCTGGAAACTCTCCGTAAGGAAGAGGGTCTTGAGCTGCTTGCGCGCCGTGTACACTCCTGCCGCTACTCCTCCTGGCCCCCCTCCAATGATGATGACATCATACATAATCAAAAATATTAGCGATTCTACCCTCTTCCCCGCTCTTCCATGGCATGCGCGACCCGGCGGACGGCGAGCGCGTAGGCGCCCATCCGATAGCTCGTGTTGTATTTCTCCCGTTCCTCCGAAACCGCCTGGAATGCTGTCCGCATGATTTTCTCCAGTTTACCAAGAACCTCTTCTTCTTCCCAGTAATATCCGAAGGCGTTCTGGACCTGTTCGAAATACGAGACGGTCACGCCGCCGGCATTGGCGAGAATGTCCGGTACCACGATCACTCCCCTGTCGAAAAGCATGGCATCGGCTTCCGGGGTCACCGGACCGTTGGCCACTTCCACGATATAACGGGCCTGGATCGTATCGGCATTTTCCGATGTGATCGCATTCTCCAGGGCGGCCGGCACCAGGATATCCGTCGGGACCGAGAGGACCGCGTCGCTCGGAAGGCTCTCGCAACCGGCACACTGATCCAGACTGCCGGTCGCACGCTTGTGAGCGATGAGCTCGTCCACATCGAGGCCACTCTCGCGATAGAGGGTCGACTTGGAATCGGCGATGGCGACCAATGTATATCCAGCTTCCGAAAGGATTTTCGCAAGAAAGCTCCCGCCGTTCCCGAACCCCTGGATCGCGACGCGCGTCCCTGCTTGGAGATGATGTTTCTTCGCCAGTTCGTCGAGACAAAAGAACGCTCCCTGGGCCGTGGCATAGTCACGAACGACCGATCCGCCCAAAGACGTCGGCTTGCCCGTGATGACACCGGGAGCGTGCCGACCTGTCACCGATTCGTACTCGTCGAGCATCCAGGCCATGATACGGGGATCCGTCGAGACGTCCGGCGCCGGCACATCGAGATCCGGCCCGATGAAGGGCGCGAGGGCGCGGGCGTAGGCGCGCGAAAGCGATTCGAGCTCACGGTCAGAGAGCTGTTTCGGATCGACCGCCACGCCACCCTTGCCGCCGCCGAGAGGGATCTTGACCACGGCCGTCTTCCACGTCATCCAGGCCGAGAGCGCCTTCACCTCGTCAAGCGTCACCTGCCGGTGGAAGCGGATGCCGCCCTTGAACGGTCCGCGGGCGTCGTTGTACTGCGAGCGATATCCGGTAAAGACTTCTACGCGACCGTCGTCCATCTTCACGGGAAGCGATACTTCGATCACGCGCTTCGGATGCATGAGCTGCGCAAGGATGTTGTCGTCGATCTTGAGAATCTCCTGCACCGCGCGAAGCTGCTGCTTCGCATTTTCAAAGGGGGAATTCATAATCTTTCTGTAAAAAATTTTCGCTGTTCTTCGTTCTTACTGCATCTTGAACAATGATTTCAGGTACGCTTCATCGATCTTTTTCTTGCCGTCCCACTTGCACGTGATATCGTCCTTGAGGAGCTCGACGCCGAGCATCGCCACCGCTTCCCTGATCGCCGAGATCTGCGTGATGATATCGAGGCATTCCTTTTTTTCCTCCACCATGCGGCGGATACCCTTGAGCTGACCCTCGATGCGCGCGATACGCGACAGCACCAGCGAATGTATGTCCTGTTTCTTCGGCATAGGCATATTCTTTAAAACAAGTGAGGGTAAGAAAATATACCCTCTGGGGGTATATTAGTATGGAAGGAAAATTATGTCAAAATTTTATTCTTTTCCTTCTTGTCTTCCCACTCCTCTTCTTCGAGCATTAGCCGAGTTTTGCCAGCCTCGCGCGATGAAGTCGTCGCTAGAAACGGAGCGTGACGCGTGGCTTAGTTAGCAGGACAGCGACGTTTCTCGACGACGAGTCGGGCGAGGGTCAAAAACGGGTACGTGAGAAAAGAGGGCGTGGGAAGATGAGAAGGTCGGAAGAGAATATCGAGAAACAAAGTTGCTTCAAAAAACTCCCTATAATTCCCCTACGCACTTTTTGAACTGATCCCCACGGTCGAACTCGTTCTGAAACACGCCGAAGCTCGCCGTCCCGGGCGAGAGCAGGACGATATCCCCGGAGGCCGCCGCTTCACGGGCCAGTCGTACCGCCTCGGCCATGGATCCGACCACTGTCCATTCCTCTTCCTTTTCGGGAGCCAGCCGATGCAGCTCTTGAAGGATCTTTTCCGTTCCTTCACCCCTGAAAAGGATAACCCGCTTGGCATGCTTGAGGATCGCTTCGGAAAATGCGGCAAATTCCAAACGTTTGTCACTTCCGCCCGCCAAAAGGACGATCGGCTGCGAAAACGTCCGAAGTGCCGCGATGGCCGCTTCGGGAATGGTCGCTGCCGTATCGTTGTAATAGCAGACCCCATCCTTTTCTCTCACCAGTTCCAGACGATGCGGCACGCCTCGGAAACTCTCTATGCCGTCCCGTACCTCGTCGGCCGAAAGCCCGAACGCGAGCGTCGCTCCCGCCGCCGCTAAGACATTCGAGAGATGGTGTTCCCCCAGCAAAGCGATCTTTTCGACGGGAAGGAGCACGGTCTCCTTTCCTCCCACCTGCGCGAAGATCATGCCGTCCTCGACCCAGATACCGTCCCCATCCACTTTTCCGGATTTCGAAAACCAGCCGAGCTGCGCCGGAGCATCCTGGGCCGCTTCCCGAGAAAGCTCATTGTCAAAATTGGCGATAAACGTGTCGTTTCGTTTCTGAAAGAGGAAGATGTTCTTCTTGTCGGACACGTATGCATCGATTGTCTTATAGTAGTTGAGATGATCAGGATAGAGGTTGGTCAGGACGGCGATGTGCGGACTCTTCTTCATATGTGAAAGAGCCGACAGCCGCCATGAGGAAAGTTCGAAGACGACCACGCTTTCGGAAGTGATCTTGGAAAGGCGCGAGAGCACGCCGGTCTGTCCGATACCGGCTTCGATCACGTTTCGTCCGGCAGCCTTGAGGATATGAGCGATGAGCGTCGAAGTGGTCGTCTTCCCCTTGGTGCCGGTCACGCCGATGATCGGGGCTTTGCACAAGGCGAAGAAAATACTCGAATCCATTTCCACCGAAACGCCGTTCTTCTGCGCGAGCCGTATGTATTCGTTGGTCCATGGGATACCTGGGTTCTTGATCACCATGTCGACATGGGTGAAATCCTCCGGCCGGTGCTGTCCGAGGACATAGGTGATATTTTTGTATTTGGCAAGCTTCTCCAAAGAAGCCGCGAGTTCCTCGCGCTTCTTGATGTCGGTCACGACGACTTCCCGGACACCCTGACGGACCAGGAACTCCACCGTTCCGACCCCGCCGGCATTGAGACCCAGTCCGAAGACGGTGATTCGCTTGTTCTTGAAAAAATCCCCTTGCATATGTGACGAAAGATGTTCCGGTTACCACGGAAACCATGAGGAAGACCGGTGACGGAGCACGGATCCGGCCCGTTTGTCCAGATATTTTCCCTGCTCGACGGTCACGACACCGTTGACGATGACCTGCGAGATACCGACAGGATACTGGTAGGGTTCCTCCATCGTGGCCCGGTCCTGGATTTCTCCCGGACGGAACACCACTATATCAGCGAAATACCCTTCCTGCAAGAGTCCTCTTTTTTCCAGATTGAATTTCATGGCCGGCTTACCGCTCATCTTGTGGACCGCTTCCTCCCAGGAGAGCACCTTCTTCTCGCGGACATACTCGGCGAAGATCTTGGGGAACGTCCCGAAGTTTCTCGGATGCACCAGGTCGCCGGTCTCCTTGTGCTCTACGCCATATCCGACACCGTTGGAGCTGATGATGGAAAACGGGTGCTGGACAGCCTTGGTGACGTTCCGCTCCGAAAGCACTTCCATGGAAACGATGGCCCGGCCGTCGCTTGCCACGAGGAAGTCCACTACGACTTCCTCCGGCGTCTTGCCCTGAAGCTCGGCGATCTCGGAAATCTTCCGGCGGGTGAGCATCTTGGAGAGCGTCGAGACGGAGATGAGGATGTTCGAGTAATCGACTTCTTTCTTCCTCATGTCGCGCAGGACGGCGCTCCGCACCTGGGTTTCCTTCAGGCGCTCGAGCATCATCTTGCGACCGCCCTCCGTGATCCATTCCGGCAGGAGCGTATAGAGCACCGATCCGGTCACGGTATACGGATAGACATCGAATGTCACCTCGACATCGTTGAGTGCCGCCGTTTCGATCAGGTTGAAGACTTCGTCCATGAGCGGCCAGTTCTTCTTGCCGACGGCCTTGAGGTGCGAGATATGCACCGACGCTCCGGTATCGCGCGCGACGCCGACCGCCTCCTCGACGGACTGCACCAGACCTTCTTCCTCATCCCGCACGTATGTCGCGTACATGCCTTTCTCGCCGGCGGCCAGCCTAGCCAGTGTCGAAAGCTCCCGGGCCCCGGCACCGCGGGCATGCGTATACTTGAGTCCCGTGGACAGACCGATCGCTCCTTCCTTGAGCGCGCGCTTGAGCATCGTCTGCATGATCGCGATCTCCGCAGGCGTGATGGTCCGTGTCTCGTCCTTCATGGCACCGCGACGGAGCGTCCCGTGACCGACAAGCGTGGCGAAATTGAGGGCCGGTCGGCGTTTCTCCACCTGATCCAGGAATTCCTTCATGGAAAGCCAGTTGAAGTTGATCTTGCCGACATCCGTCCACTTCTGGATGGAGCGGATGATGCTCGGATCGATGAGCGGGGCGAGGGACGATCCGGAGTTCCCTCCGATGATGGTCGTCACGCCCTGCTGGAGCATACTCTCGAGCTCCGGATGCGAAAGCAGCTCCCAGTACGTGTCGGAATGGTTGTTGACATCGACAAAGCCGGGAGCGACATATTGTTCGGTCGCGTCGATGACCCGCTCCGCCGTCGCATGGGAGAGATCGCCCATCGCGACGATGTGCTCCTCCCTGACCGCGATATCGGCCCGATACATCGGTCGGCCGCTTCCATCCACGACGGTACCGTTTTTTATGAGAATATCGTACATGCCTGTTTGAATACGGATTCTTTCCCTAGGGCCTGCTGTGGCGGATGCTCCACGGACCCTTTTTCGGAGCGGAGGACGAAACGTTCTCCGAAGCCGCCTGGACCTTGTCCGCTTCCGCTTCCTTCTTCGGAGTCTCCTCTTTCTTCTTGACCGCCGACACCTTCGTCACTTCCTCCATGAACGCCTTGTCTTTCTGCAAGATTTTCGGGATCAGGAACGTCACATCCACGCCCTCCTTCAGTTCCTTCACCTTGGCGAGTGCACCCCGCTTGGCGATCGAAAGCATCTCGTCATAGTCGTCCATCCCTGCATGCGCGAAGCGGATGTTCCGGAAATCCTGCCTGACACCCGCGAGCACCACCTTGGATGTCCGCATCTCGGGAAGCATTTCCGAAAGCGCGTTTCCGGTATTGCGGACGTTTTTTATGCCCGCGATACGCACATTGAAATCCTCATCTTTCTTGAGGGTATCGGAATCAGCATAATGCATCGCGTAGGCCGGATCGATCGCCGCCACTTTCACCATGAACGACTTGCTCCGTTTGGCCGCTACCGGCAGACCCTGCAGGATCACTCCGAGCGTATGAGGACTGCTTTCGATCTGTTCCAGATACCGGTCAAACTCTCCGCTCTCCTTGAGCGGATCGGTCACGATTGCCTCATTTCCGAAACGCTCCTCCTCGACTGAGGATTCGGACACCGGTTCCGGCATCGTGACGGCCGGTTCTTCTTTCTCCTCCTCCGGAGATTCGATCGCCTCGTTCTCTTTTCTCTCCGGAGCGACACTCTCCGGACGAAGCGTCTCCGCAGGTTCTTCCTCTTCGTCTTGCTCCTCCTCGATCGGAATTTCCGGTTCCGGCTGCGGGAGCGGTTCATCATCTCCCTTGATTCCCAACTGTTCCGAGAGCGCCTCGAGCTTCACTTCCAAATCTTTCCGTTCCTTGATGAGCTCCAGGAGATCATCGTCGCTCTTGTCCGGCGTGATCGTCTCGTTGAGCCTCGCGATGTCATCAGCTACCGAATCATACTCCTTCCGCAGGGCGGCCTGTTGTTCCTCGGCCTCCTTGGCTTCCCGGTATGCGCGTTCCTCCTCTTCCAGCTGTTTGCGCGACGCCAAAAGCCGGAGCACCTCGTCATCGGAGAGCGTACCGAGTTTCGTCTCACGGATTTCTTCCAAGCGGGCCGCAAGAGCGACCGGGTCGGCGACCGTTTGTGTTTCTGATTTTTTTACCATACTTCCCTCCCTCAGTAACTATAATAGCCCCGCTATTTCCCGATGAGCTCCGCCATCTCGACGAGGCGGTTCGAATAGCCCCACTCGTTATCATACCATGCCACGACTTTCACTAGGTCGCCATCGATCACCTTGGTAAGCGACAGATCGACGATACTCGAGTACGGATTGCCGATGAAGTCCGACGAGACAAGCGGCTCTTCGGTGACCGCGAGCACCTTGCGGAAACGCTCCTCCCTGGCCGCGTCCTTGAGCGCCTGATTGATCTCTTCCTTGGTCGTTTTCTTTTTCAGGAGAAAGGTGAAGTCCGTGAGCGACACGACGATGGTCGGCACGCGTACGGAGAGACCGTCAAAGAGGCCCTGGAGTTCCGGCATGACCTGCGTCACGGCGATCGCCGCACCAGTCGTGGTCGGGACGATGTTCTCCGCCGCCGCCCGGGCCCGCCGCAAGTCCTTGTGCGGACCGTCCTGCAGGTTCTGGTCGGCCGTGTAGGAATGGATCGTCGTCATGAGCGCCTTCGCGATGCCGAACTTCTCTTCCAGTACCTTGGCTACGGGAGCGAGGGAATTGGTCGTACAGGAAGCGTTGGAGAGCACCGTTTCCGCGCCGTACGTCTCTTCGTTCACGCCGATGAGGAACGTCGGGACCGCCCCGTCGTCACCCTTGGAAGGCGCCGAAAGGATGACTTTCTTGGCACCCGCCTCGAGATGCTGCGAGGAGCCTTCCTTGTCCGTGAAACGTCCCGTGCATTCCAAAACGACATCGACGCCAAGTTCGCCCCAGGGCAGTTTCTTGGGATCCGGTTCGGCGAGCACAGGAAACGACCGGCCGTCGACCACGAGCTTCCCCGCTTCGGCACTCACGTCCTTGCGGTAGTGCCCGTAGGCCGTATCGTACTTGAGAAGATGCGCGAGAATCGGAGCCTCGGTCAGGTCGTTGATCGCCACGATCTCCAGATCCTTCTTCTCAGAAGCGATCTTGAACGCGGCCCGCCCGATCCGTCCGAAACCGTTGATCGCGATTTTTGTCTTATGCATATATACTTACCTCTATTTTTAATAAAAGTTTACAGGACTTGAATGTTTGAGTACAGTTCGAGGCGCAAGTGAGGAGCAAAGTAACGGGTCTTACAGACCCGATTTTACCAGCACTCGCTCGAAAACGAAAGTAATTTTCGTTTTACTCGCTTCGTTTGGTAATAAGCCGTACTGATGCAAGTACGGCGTCGAGCACCGGAGCTTGCAACAAAGAAATGTGCCAAACAGGCAAGTCCTGCCTACACTCTGTTGGCGCTGCCGAACGCATACATTTTGGCTTTCACTGCCTCTTTGGCACTTTCCTTGGCCATACCCATCACCTTGCGCACATCCGTCTCTTCTTCCGATTGCAGTGCCCGTTTCAGTCCTCCGATGAACGAGAGCCGGAGTGCCGTATCGACGTTGAAACAGCTGATTCCGCGCTCGATGACCTGCGCCACCCGTCCGTTGTTCCAATCGGAAGCGCCATGGAGCACCAGAGGACAGGAGACCCGCTTCGCGACCTCCGTGAGACGGTCGTAATCAGGCTCGCTTCGTTCCTGGAAAAACCCGTGCGCGTTGCCGATGGCGACCGCGAGCGTATCGAGACCGGTCTCGCGGACGAATTCCTCCGCCTGGGCCGGGTCCGTCATGTACTGGTCCCAGTCGATCGTGTCCATCTGCATCTCACCGAGATACGGGACGCTCCCGAGCTCCGCCTGCACGACGATGCCGCGCATATGGGCCAGAGTGACGATCTTCTTGGTCGTCATGAGGTTGTCGGCATATTCCTTGCGCGAGCCGTCGTACATCACCGACGTGAACCCGATCTCCATGGCCCGCTCCACCACCTCGAAACTCTTCCCATGGTCGAGATGGATGCCGATCGGGATATCCTTGGCGTAGAATTCCGCGATGTTTTTGATCAGATGAAAGATCGCCCGGCCTCCCGCGAAATCGAACGTCTTCTCCGTCACCTGGACGATGACCGGGGAACGCAGTTCCTTGGCGGCCTCGATGATGGCTCGTGTCGTTTCCAGGTTCACGGTATTGAAAGCCCCGACGGCGTATCCCTCGCTCCTCGCCTTCTCCAGCATTTCCTTCACGTTGGTCAACATACGCTTCTCTCTTATGGGTTATCTTCCTCCCGACGAACCTCCTCCTCGAACATCTGTGCCATCTTGACGAGCTCGTACGGGAAGAGACTCTCTCTCCCGACGAGTACCCCGTCCATCTCCGCCTCCCACGACACCGCTGGAAGAAGCGCCGCTTTCACGGATCCTCCATAGAGAACCTTCACCCGCTTCGCCACGTGCTCATCGAACATTTCCGTGAGGAGTTTCCGGAGAAACACCCGGACCTGAAGGATCTCTGCGGTCGTCGGAAGCGTATCGGTCCCGATCGCCCAGCGCGGTTCATAGGCAAGCATCACCTTTTCGGCCTGAAGCTTGGAAAGGCCCTCGAAAACCGCTTTGACCTGCTGTGTCAGCACCTTGTCGATCCGTTCACGTCTGCGTTCCTCGGCGGTTTCCCCGATACAGACGATCGGAACGAGCATGTGTTTGAGCGCCAGGCGCGCCTTGGCGGCGACGATCTCATCCGTATCCCCGCCATAGAGGCGGCGTTCGCTGTGACCCACGAGCACGTATTCCACTCCTTCGTTCTTGAGCACGAGGGGCGATACCTGGCCGGTATAGGCGCCACCCTTCTCCCAGAACGTATCCTGAGCTCCCTTCTTCACGCTGCCCGGCAGATGGTCGAACAGCGAAAGATACGGGAACGGCGGACAGACGACGAACGTCACGGCCTGCAGATGCTTCCCTTGCGTTTCACGACGAAGAATGGAAAGATACTGGTTCGTCTCTTCCCGGGAAGTCAGGTTCATCTTGAGGTTTCCCACTACGAAAAAATTCCGCATATCAGAGAGACAATCTTCCTTATTGTTCGAGCTTCGATCGCAGGTATTCGGCCGCCACTTCCGGCTGGATGGTCGAGATCTCGATACCGGTGGAAAGTTCAAACCCGGCCCAGGTCGCCGTATGGGGCAAGATCTCGATATGCCACTGGTAGTGCGGATAGTCCCGCCCGTCGCAGGGAGCCGTATGGATATAGAAATTGTAGGGCGGATCGTTCAGTCCGCGGTTGATCGAGAGGAGAGCCTGTTGCAGCGCTTCGGCGGCGGAAAATTTCTCCTCGTCGGTGATGCGCTCGAAATACGGGTTGTGCCGCTTGCCGAGGATCCACACCTCGAAGGCCGCCCGCGACGCGAACGGACAGAAGGCGATGAAGTGATCGTTCTCGAAGATGATCCGCTTCTTCGCTTCCGTCTCGTACTCCGCCATGACGGTGTAGACGTTATGACGGTTGCGACGATAGTACTGTTCCGCGCCCCGAAGTTCCAGTTCGATATACGGGGAGACGACCGGAATCGCCATGAGCTGCGAGTGCGGGTGCGGCAGAGACGCTCCGGCTTCCTTGCCGTGATTGTGGAATACCTGGATGTAGTTGACGCTCTTCTTGTTCATGAGCGCCAGGTAACGCTCCTGGTACGCATCGAGCACCTCCGCCACCTGCCACGTCTCGAGGTGCGCGAGGGAGCGTCTCGCATCGCGCGTCACCACCACCTCATGGTACCCCGTGCCGTTCATCGCGAAGTACGGACCTTCGGAGAGCTGCTTTGCGACCTTGCCGCGGGAAAAGGCCGGATACTTGTTGGGAAAGACACGCAGGCTCCAATCTCCGTCGTCCCTGCGGTAGATGAGCACGTCCTTCTCCTGTCCGCTTGCTTCCGGATCCTCGAACGGGTCACCGGAAAGATCCGACTGGATACGCTCTCCCTGCACGAACTCATCCGGACGCTTGGCCCGGCCGGTCGCGATGACGACCCAGTCTCCGGTCACGATATCCTGACGAAGTTCCGATTCGTATCCCGCCGCAGGTTTGGTTTTTTCGATCTGATTGCCGGACATGTTTTTGTCTTCAGTTTTCTTTTTTCCCGAGAGTCCCTCTCAGGCGACCGCTTTTTTCCTCGCGTACTCACCGATACGATAGGCACCCGAGATGAGCCGTCCTTTCGTCTTGAACAGGTCGATGAGCACCTGGATGAAGCCATTCGGACCGGTGAGACTCACCGTCGATCCCTCCTCGTTCATCCAGCGTACCGGCATCTGCTTGATCTTGAAGCCGAGCTTGTGCGCAAGGATGATGAGCTCGAAGTCGAAGCCGAAGCGGTCCACCACCATGCGGCTCGCCACTTCCTTGGCCGCTTCCGCCGAGAGCATCTTGAATCCGCACTGGGTATCCGGATAGCTCCACAGTCCCAGGACGATACGGATGAGCCAGTTGCCGCCCTCACCCATGATCTCACGATGTTTCGGCTGGTGCACCTGAATGAAGGATCCTTCGATCTTGCGCGAACCGATGACGACGTCATACCCGGCCTCGAACTGCGGGAGGAAAGTGTCGAGATGCGTGATGGAGGTAGAGCCGTCGGCGTCGAGAAAGACCCGACATTTCCCCGTCGCTTCCAAGAGTCCCTGGCGGACGACGTAGCCCTTGCCGTGGTTCTCGGGATTGTCGATGACGCGGAGGTTCGGTACCTGGAGTGAATAGTTCCTCGCCACTTCCGCCGTGTTGTCCGGAGAACCGTCCACGACGACCACGATCTCGTAGGTATACCGCTTGTCCTTCAGGTATTTGTCTATTTCCAACAGATTACGCCCGATACGCTCCCCTTCCTTGTAGGCGGGAATGATGACGGAAAGAAACGGTTGTTCCATATATCAAAAAAGAGGACTTGAATCCCGGATTATGCAGCTTCATTGTACCACAAAAGAAAAAAAGAGGCATCAGGCCTCTTTCTCGTTTCTCCGTGTATCCAACCATTCCTGAAGGATGATGCGGGCCGCCTCCTCGTCGTCATGTTTGGATACCTGCTTCGTACCCCGTTCGATCAAATTGGCCTGGGCCATCTTGGTCGTGAACATCTCGTCCTGATAGGCGATTTCCAGAAAAGGAAAACGTTCTTTCAGGGACTTGCCGAGCTTTTCTCCGGAATATTCCGCTGTCTCGTGATTGATATAAGAAGGAATACCGATCACGACCGTACCGATACTTTCTTTCAAAAAGATCTTTCCCAAAGACTCCAGAAGCTTCCCGTCATTTGCAAGCGTCGCGTACGCCAAGGCGACCCGCGTCTCGTGATCCGCCACCGCCACGCCGACATCCGTCGCTCCCCAGTCGATACCCATATAGTTTTTCTGACCTTCCTTTTCCATGACTTTCGCCTTCTTTCAAGGTTTTGAGAAATTACAAAAACGTATCATGTATCAAGTATTACGTATTATGTATAAAAGCAAATCATTCCCCATACATAATACATGATACGCAATACACAATACTCCCTATCTTGTCACGACTTCCGCTCCTGTCTCAGTGATGACCACCGTGTCCTCGAAGTGTGCCGAAAGCGACCCGTCCGCCGTGACGAACGTCCAGCCGTCGGAGGCGATCCGCACCGGGAAACCGCCTGCATTGACCATCGGCTCGAGTGCGAGTGTCATGCCGGCCTCGAGGAAAAAATCGTGCATGCCGCGCGAGACATAGTTCGGCACCTGTGGCTCCTCATGGAGCTCACGCCCCACGCCGTGTCCCACCAGGTCGCGCACCACCGAACAACCGTTCGCCTCGACGAATGACTGTACGGCCTGCGCATAGACGGAGATCCGTGCCCCGGGCTTCAGTTCGGCGATGCCCCGATCGAGACTCTCTTGTGTCACATCCAAAAGATGTTTGGCTTCGGCGGAAATATTTCCTACCGGAACCGTCCGCGCCATGTCAGTCACCATTCCCTCATAACGCAGACCGATATCGAGCTTCAAAAGGTCACCGTCATGCAGTACCCGGTCCCTCTTCGGAATGCCGTGCACCACCTCGTCATTGAGCGACACGCACAAAGAAGCCGGAAACGGTGTTCCCGACTCTTTGCCATATCCCTTGAAAATAGGAGTCCCTCCTTCTTCACGGATCAACCGTTCGGCGAGCGTATCGATCTCCTCCGTCGTCATTCCCGGCCGGACGCTTCGTATCACCGTATCGAGCACGCGAGCGAGGCGCTTGCCTGACTCGCGCAGTCGCCTCACCTCATCGTCGGTTTTGATCCACTGTTTCATACGAATTTCAGGAAATCTCGTTTTTCCCGATACCCTCGAGAATGGTCTGAAAGATCTTCTCCGGAGTCTGCTCACCGCGCACCCAGAGAAGCCTGCCTCGCTTGGCGAAGTACTCGATGACCGGACGCGTCTCGTCATGGAATATCTGGTACCGTCGCTCTATGCCTTCCTCCGTATCATCGTCGCGCTGCACCAGTTTGCCGCCACAGACCGTACAAGGGGTCTCTGAATTTTCGATGTCCGTCCCCACCACGAACTTCTTGCCGCACTGCGAACAGGAAAAACGTCTCGAAATGCGATCGATAGAGACCTCTTTGGGCAGGTCGATATAGATGACCCGTTCCACTTCGCGCCCGTGCTCGCGGAAGGCCGAGAGGACTTCTTCGATCTGGGTTTCCCGGCGGGGCGCCCCGTCGAGGATGATACCCTGATCGTCAGGCACTCCGGCAAAGGCGAGGCGAAGCACTTCCTGGATGATCTCATCGGAAACGAGTTCGTGCCGGACATCCATGGTTTCCTTTACCTCGCGGCCGAGATCCGAGTCATGGCTCGCGATCTTACGGAGTTCGGCGCCCATCTCGATACGCGCTTTCTGGAACTGGTCGACGAAAAACTGCGCCTGCGTACTCTTGCCCGATCCCGGCGGCCCAAGAAGGATATAGTTCTTTTTGGTCATCTAAACAGGATAAAGAATTTAAATTTCAAAAGGAAAAACTTTCATGTTTGAGTGCAGTTCTAGGCGTAACCGAGGAACGAGGTAAGCTGTATTTCCAATACAGTGTCCGAGTCCCGGAGGTTACAACAACGAAATGCACCAAACAGGGAAGTTTTTAGAAGCTCTCGTAGCTTCGCATGGTCAGCTGGCTCTGAATATGCTTGATCGTCTCGAGCACCACCGAGACGACGATGAGGATAGAGATACCCCCGATGGAAAAGGCCTGGATACCGGTTATCCCCTGCACGACGAAGGGAAGCACGGCGATCGCCCCGAGAAAGAGCGACCCCGCGAGCGTGATACGGTTGATGATGTGGTAGAGATACTCGGCTGTCGTATGACCGGGACGCACCCCCGGGATATATCCCCCTTGCTTCTGGAGGTTCTCCGCGATCTTGACCGGATCGAAGACGACCGCGGTGTAGAAATACGTGAAGAGCACGACCAGGACGAAGTAGATCCCGCCATAGACCCACTGGTTCTGCAACCACGCCGAGACCGAGAGGGCGATATCCGCGACGGAAGCGTTCCCGGACTGCGCCAAGTAGTTCGCGACCATGGTCGGAATGAGGATGAGCGAGACGGCGAAGATGATCGGGATGACACCGGCCTGATTGACCTTGAGCGGCAGATGTGTCGCTCCGCCGCCAGCCATTCCTGCCCCGCGCACCCGCTTGGCATACGATACCGGAATGGTCCGCTGACCTTCGTTCACGAAGATCACTCCCGCGATCGTCACCGCCGCCAACAGGGCGAACAGGATATAGGTGAAGACCTGCGACGGATCCCA
Organism: uncultured Bdellovibrionales bacterium; assembly: GCA_964384235.1. GTDB lineage: Bacteria > Patescibacteriota > Minisyncoccia > Moranbacterales > UBA1568 > UBA1568. The sequence goes on from CAYLJX010000003.1 coordinate 62,038, forward strand.
GGTCGCGAGGAAGCGCGATATGCCGGTCGGCAGGCTGGTCACGATACCGGCGAAGATGATCATGGAGACGCCGTTCCCGAGACCCTTCTCGGTGATGAGTTCGCCGAGCCACATGAGGAAGATGGTACCGGCCGTGGCCGAAATCACGATCACTGCCGTATTGAAAGGCGAAAGGTCGGCAAGAATATTCTGCGAGCGGAGAAGCGAGAGCATACTGAAAGACTGGATCGCCGCCAAAGGTACCGTGAGCCACCTCGTCCACATGTTGAACTTCTGCCGTCCCTGCTCTCCTTCTTCCTTGTAGAGCTTTTCGAGGGACGGCACGATCGTCGTCATGAGCTGCATGATGATCGAAGCCGTGATGTACGGGGCGACACCGAGAAGCACAATGGAGATATTGGAGAGCCCGCCACCGGAAAAAACGTTGAGGAGTCCGAGGAGCGTACTCTCCTCGAACAGTCGTTTCAACGCCAAAACATCCACTCCGGGAAGAGGGATGTTGGCGGCGATACGGTAGATCACGAGCACTCCGAGAATGAACAGGATCTTGTTCCGGAGTTCGGGAACCTTGAAGATATTGAGAAGGGTTGCGTACATGGGAGAAGTTTTTTGTTTATACCCCTGCCAAAAATACCAAGTACGGAAGCATCAGGAGTTTCCGTCTACTTCTTGAACGCTTCCTTGGCCTTTTCGGAACAAGCGACACTCTCATCGAGACCAAGTTTCTTCTTGAGGGTGCCCGTCGCGACGATCTTCGCACCGGCGACGAGCGCCTTCTTCGGAACCACCCGCTTCTCGATCAGGGTGGCGAGCGTCACGGTCTCTCCGTCGGAGAAACGGGCTTCCAACTGATCAAGGGTCACGGTGTACTTCTTGGGATGAACGGACTTGAAACCGCGCACCTTCTTGAGACGCTCGGTGAATGTCGAGCGACCACCTTCGAAGAGCGGGTCCTTCTTCTTGCCGTGCGCACCCTGACCTTTCGTACCGCGACCGGACGTCGTGCCGCGCTTGCCGCCGCGTCCGATGCGCTTGCGCTCCGGCTTCTTGGTAACTTTGAGCGTGTGGATCTGCATACTGATTATAGCAAAATGATGATGTTCTTCGGAACTTACGCCTTCGCTGTCTCGGCCGGCGCTGCTTCTTTCTTTTCTTTCGGCGGCTTCAGGTCCTCCAGAGCCTTCACGGTCACACGGGCGACATTGAGCGGGTTGGACGCGCCGAGCGATTTCGAAACGATATCCTTGACCCCCAGGAGATCAACCACGGCACGGACCGCACCGCCGGCGATGATACCCTGACCCTTGGAGGCAGGCTTGAGGAGCACTTTGGCGCTCCCGAGCTTGGCTTTCACATCGTGAGAGATGGTCGAACCGTCGAGAGTGACCGCAATGAGGTTCTTCTTGGCATCATTGAAAGCCTTCTGGATGGCATCGGACACATCGGATCCCTTGGCGACACCGACACCGACCTTGCCCTTGCGGTTGCCGATGACGAGCGTGGCACGGAAACGGAACCGGCGACCACCCTTCACGACGCGGGTCACGCGCGCCAAATTGAGGAGTTTCTGGTCGAACTCCGGTTTCTCGCGTCGCATACCGCCGCGCTTTCCCTGTCTTGGTCCTTGCTTCATTGCCATACTCCTTCCTTAAACTAAAGGCTTAAAACTTGAGTCCTCCCTCGCGCGCCCCTTCGGCGAGCGCCTTGACTTTCCCGTGATAGCGATAGCCCGAACGGTCGAAGACCGCCTCGTTCACCCCTGCTTTGACGCACTTCTCGGCGAGAAGCGCTCCGACTTTGGCCGCGCTTTCGACCGTGTGCTTCGCCTTGACGCCGAGATCGGCGAGCTTGGCGGAACAGAGGGTCTTGCCGGTCACGTCATCGATCGCCTGAACGGAGATGCTCCGGAGGCTGCGGAAAACGGAAAGACGAGGCTTCGTTGCCGTGCCGGAAATCTTAGCTCGGACGCGGCGCTTGCGCTCGAACCGTTTCGCTTTTCTTGCTGCTTGATTGATCATAATATCTAGCTTTCTAGCTTCGTTAGCTTTTAGCTTCGTTAGCTTCCTAATTTCATCAGCCGTTATTCCTAACAAGCTAGTGAAGCTAAGAAGCTAGTGAAGCTGATCTCTATGCGGCGGCCTTCTTGCCTTCCTTGAGACGGACGAGTTCTCCGACGTATCGGAACCCTTTCCCCTTGTACGGTTCGACCGGTTTCAACTTGCGTACCACCGCGGCGAACTGTCCTACCTGCTGGCGATCGATACCGGCAATGGTGAGAACGTTCCCTTCCACTTTCGTGTCCAATCCTTCCGGAACGATCACCTCCACCGGATGGGAGAAACCAAGCGCGAGCGTCAGTTTCTTCCCCGAAGCGGACATACGGTACCCGACGCCGTTGAGCTCCAGCTGCTTCTGGAAACCAGTCGTCACTCCCGTGAGCATGTTGGCGATGAGCTTGGCGGTCGTTCCCCAGATGGCAGCCGCCTCCTTGGTCCGTCCCAGCTTCGTCACCGTGACGTTCCCTTCCTCGAGAGCGACCGACACTTCGCGGCGATGCGTCCACTCGAGGGTACCCTTGGGACCCTTGACGGTCACCACGTTGGCCCGGAGGGTCACTTCAGTGCCAGCGGGAAGAGCGATCGGTTTTTTTCCAATTCTTGACATAAGAGATACGTTACCAGACTTTGCACAGATATTCGCCGCCCAGACCCTTGCGATAGGCTTCCCCGCCCGTCATCACGCCCTGGGACGTCGAGATGATGGCGATACCGTAGCCGTTCTTCACCTTCTTCACTTCGCTCTGCTTCACGTAGATCCGGCAGCCTTCCTTGGAAACCCGGGTGATCTCACGAATCGCCGGACTCTTCTTGGTCGGAGACACCTGGGTGTACTTGAGCCAAACGGTCAGCATGTCGTGTCCGCCTTCGGCCGATTCCTTCTCGACACGCGCCACGAAACCCTCCTGCTCGAGGATCTTCGCGATGGTGTGTTTGAGCTTCGACGCGCGCACACTCATCTTGGCATGACCGGCGGCCTGCGCGTTGCGAATCCGAGTGAGCATGTCTGCGATTGGATCTAACATAATGTCTTGCTTAGCTTAGAGCGGTTTCAATTACCAGGAGGCCTTCTTGACTCCGGGAATCTCGCCGGTATTGGCGAGCTCGCGGAAACAGATACGGCAGATATCGAACCGACGCAGGTACCCACGCTTCCGACCACACTTCCAACACCGCTTGACGATGCGGGTTGAAAATTTCGGGGTTTTCTCTGCTCTTGCGGCAGTGGATGTCTTGGCCATAGTTGGTTCAATGCTTATTTATTCGCTTGCGCTTCGTCGCTCTGAAGCGGGAGACCGATGAGACGAAACAGGGTCTCGCCGGCTTTTTTGTCCTTGGCGGTCGTCACGATATTCACCTGGAAACCGAAGATGTGCTGGACCTTTTCCGGAACGATCTCGGGAAATACCATATGTTCCTTGAGTCCCAGGTTACAGTTGCCATAGGGATCGATCGCGCTCTTGGGAATTCCCTGGAAATCACGGACACGCGGCAAAGCGACATTGAACAACCGGTCGAGGAACTGCCACATGCGGTTACCGGTGAGCGTCACACGGGCTCCGACCTCCAGTCCTTCACGGATCTTGAAGCCGGCGATAGCCTTGCGCGCCTTGGTCTGCACCACCTTCTGTCCGGTGATCGCCTCCAGGGAAGCGATCACTTCCTCCACGCGCTTGGTGTCCTTGAGGATCTTGCCGACCCCGACATTCACCACGACCTTGCGGACGCGCGGCACCGCCATCGGATTCTTGATACCGAGGGCTTCCTTGAGACCGGGCACAGCCTTCTCAAGGTACTTGGTTTTGGTCAATGGAGTCTTCATAAATACAGGTTCTTTAGGCGATCGTCTTACCGGAGCGCTTGCTGACACGAATCTTTTCGCCGCCTTCGATCCGATACCCGACGCGGGTCGGTCTTCCGGTATCCGGACAGACGAGCATCACGTTGGAGACATGGAGCGGAGCGGCCTTTTCGATGCGCTCCCCTTTCTGTCCCTCGCGGCGCGCCTTGATATGGCGCTTCATGAGGTTCAGTCCCTCGACGACCACCTTGGACGTCTGGGGATAGACACGCACCACCTTGCCTCGCTTTCCGCGGTCCTTGCCGGCAATGATCTCTACTTGGTCACCTTTCTTGATCTTCATAACTGTCTTTGATTACAAAACTTCCGGAGCAAGGGAAACGATCTTGGCAAATCCTTTCTCGCGCAACTCTCTCGCGACCGGTCCGAAGATACGGGTTCCTTTCGGTTCCGTACCGTCCAGGATGACGGCGGCATTCTCGTCGAATCGGATATAGGAGTTGTCCTTGCGGCGGTATTCCTTGCTTTGGCGGACGATCACGGCTTTCACCTTGTCACCCTTCTTCACCATGCCGCGCGGTTCGGCTACCTTCACCGAGGCGACGATGATGTCACCCAGGGAGGCATAGCGCCGTCTGGTTCCGCCGAGCACCTTGAAACATTCGATGACTTTGGCACCGGTGTTGTCGGCTACTTTCAATCTGGTTTCCGCTTGGATCATATGGTTACGATTCTCTGTTCCTTATTCGGAGACTACCTGATGACGCTTGTCACGGCTGATGGGCCGGCACTCCTGAAACGTCACGACATCGCCGACCTTGTGTCTGTTCTCGGCATCATGCACCTTGTAACGCTTGGTCGATCGGTACTGCTTGAGATACTTCGGATGGGTCTTGAGCGTCTCGACGGCCACGACGATCGTCTTGTCCATCTTGTCGCTCACTACCACGCCCTTGAATTTGGGAGCCTTGTTCTGCTTTTCAGTTGTGACCGGGGTCGTTTTCATAAAAATGTATGAGACTGGCTTGGGAAAATTTAGTCGATCGAGAGTTCCGCTTCGCGCTTGAGCGTGAGGAGCCTCGCGATATCCTTCTTGAGCTTGCGGTATTCCCGGTGGTTCTTCGCCTCGCGCGTCGCGATGTCGAAGCGGAGCTTCCGGGATTTGTCCTGGAGCTCGAGGAGAAGCTTCTCCTGTTCACCGCTGTTCTTTTCTCGCAATTCTTTGACTTTCATAACGCTCTCGACTTGATACACTTTACAGACTTGATTGACTTTGTGACTCTCTTATTGTTTTTCGACGAATTTCGTCTTGATCGCCAACTTGTGTCCGGCGAGTCGCATGGCTTCCGCCGCCGCTTCCCTGGCGATACCGTCGAGTTCGAAGAGGACTCTTCCGGCCCGGATCTTGGCGACGAAGTGGTCGACACTTCCCTTGCCCTTGCCCATCGGAGTCTGTTCGCCTTTCTTGGTCATCGGCTTGTCGGGAAAGACGCGGATCCACACCTTGCCGCCACGCTGGATGGATCGAGTCATGGCCCGGCGGGCCGCTTCGATCTGGCGGGCGGAGACGAGACCCTCCTCGGTCGCCTTGAGACCGAAACTGCCGAAGCTCACCTTGTCACCGCGAGTGGCCGGGCTACCCGACCAGCCGCCGCGCTGGATCTTCCTGTGTTTGACTTTTCGTGGCATCAACATAGACGTGGGCTACGCTACTGTTTCAAATTTCTCACCCTTGTAAATCCAGACTTTCACCCCGATCACACCATAGGTCGTACGGGCTTCGGTCCGGGCGAAGTCGATATCCGCGCGCAGGGTATGGAGAGGAATCTTGCCGCGGGACAACCATTCCCGACGCGACATCTCGGCACCGCCGAGACGGCCGGAAATCTCGATCTTCACACCCTGGATGCCCTTGTTGGCCTCCACCTGGTCGAGCATACCCTTGAGGACACGACGGAACGGGACACGCTTCTCCAGCTGCTCGGCCACCTGCTGCCCCACGAGCATGGCGCTCGCTTCGGCGTTCTTGATCTCCTGGATTTCCACCTTGAGTTCCACCTTCTTGCCGGCGAAGAACTTCTTCCTGACGGCACGGGTGAGATCCTCGATACCGGTGCCGCCGCGGCCGATGAGCACGCCGGGACGAGAGGTATGGATGATGAGACGGACCGCGTTGGCGGAGCGCTCGATATGGACCGAGGCGATGGCTGCCGCCTTCCACTTGGTCGTGATCATCTCGCGGATCTCCACGTCCTTGCGGAGCTGCTCCTTGTACGTCTTCTTCGCACCGAACCAGCGCGACTGCCAGTCGGTCGTGATCCCGAGACGGATTCCAGTTGGATTGACTTTATGACCCATAACTTCTGTAAAGTTTATGCGGCTTTCCGCTGAAATACCTTTTTGACGAATTTCCCGCCGGTCTTCCCGCTGACTCGGCTCCCTGTTCCTTCAGTCTTGATCGGTCTGGCTTCGGACTTCTCTTCCTTGACTTCCTCGACTTCGGATTCTTTCACGGTGACGATCGCTTCCTGTTTCTTTTTCTCGGTGCGGTTCTTGCCTTCCACCTTCTCCTCGAGGATGAGCGTCACATTGGAACCACGGCGCAAGAGCGGCGTCGCGCGGCCGAAGGCGCGCGGCAGCCAGCGCTGGAGGCGAAGACCGTCACCGACCCGTACAGCAAAGACGTAGAGATTGTCCTTGTCCAGACCGAAGTTATTCGTCGCATTGGCCACGGCGCTCTTGAGGAGGTCATGGATCGGCTGCGAGGATTTCTTGGTCTGCTTGGAAAGCTGGATGAGCGCCTCGGAGGCGTCCACGCCCACGATCGAATGCGTCACGAGACGGACTTTCCGGGGAGCGACTCTCAAGTTGTTCAGGGTGGCGTGTACCTTCATAAATCTCTAGACTCTAGAACTATTTCTTGGCGGTTGTCGCGGCCTTGGCTGCCTTGGCGGCATCCAGTTCGCGCTGTTTGGCGGCCTGTTCGATCTCTTTCTGCATCTTGCCACCATGACGCTGGAACTTGCGCGTCGGGGAAAACTCCCCGAGCTTGTGCCCTACCATCTCTTCCGTCACGAAGACCGAGACGAAGTCCTTGCCGTTGTGCACGCCAAAGGTAAAGCCTACCATCTCCGGAGAGATCGTGCAAGCGCGCGACCACGTCTTGATGACGGTGCGGTCGCCGAGCTTCTTCCCTTCGAGCTTCTTGAGGACTCTCGGGTCGACGTATGGACCTTTTTTCAGACTTCGTGACATAAGTTATGTGGATTCAAACGAAATTGATGGCTATTTCTTGGTGCGGCGCTTGACGATGTACTTGTTGCTGTGTTTCTTGCGCTTGCGGGTCTTCTTGCCGAGCGCCGGCTTGCCCCACGGGGTCTTCGGATGCATACCGAGCGGCTGACGGCCTTCACCACCACCGTGCGGGTGATCCACCGGGTTCATCGCGGTACCACGGACCACCGGACGACGGTTCATGTGACGGGCGCGACCGGCCTTGCCGATGCGTTCCGCGCTGTGTTCGAAGTTGCTCACCTGACCAAGCGTCGCGTAACAGTCCTTGCTCACGAGACGGATCTCGCCGGAAGCGAGTTTCACCTGAGCCATCGGACCGTCGAGTGCCATCAGAGTCGCCTGTGAACCGGCACTCCGGACGATCTGTCCGCCCTTGCCGATCTTCATCTCGATGTTGCAGATGGTCGTACCGACGGGAATGTTTTTGAGGAGCAGACGGTTGCCATTGACGATGGGGGCCGTTTCTCCGGAGATAATCTCCTGACCGACCTTCATGCCGGCCGTCGCGAGGACATAGCGCTTCTCGCCGTCCTTATAGTGCACGAGCGCGATGAGTGACGAACGATTCGGATCCTTCTCGAGCGCGGCGATCCGACCCGGGACGTTCCATTTGTCCTGGCGGAAGTCCACCACGCGATAGCGACGCTTGTGCCCGCCACCCTGGTGACGCACCGAAATCTTGCCGCCCGAGCGACCAGCCCGTTTCTTGTGGGCGGCGAGGAGAGACTTCTCTGGCTTCTTGTCGGTCAGTCCTTCCGGCTTCACCACCGACATGTTGCGGCGCCCGGCGTTGTTTCGTTTGTAGATCTTGATGGCCATATCCCTTAGATTCCAGCTTTGAACAATTCAATAGACTGTCCCGATTCCACGGAAACGATTGCTTTCTTGACGGCACCCTTCTGCCCCATCGTCTTGCCGAAACGCTTCGTGCGACTCGGCAGACGGACCATACGTACCGCTTTCACCGCGACACCATAGGCCTCCTCCACCGCGCGCTTCACAGACTGCTTGGTCGCATCCTTGGAAACGACAAAGACATACTGATTGAGCGTATTCAGGGCGTACGCCTTCTCGGTGATGCGCGGACGGGTGAGAAGCCTGGCAGCGAGCGCGCTCTCCTTCGCAGACAGCTCTTTCTTACTGGTCTTCACGGCTTTCTTTGCAGCCCGAGGCTCATCCTTCGTTTCAGGAGCCTTCTTCTCTTCAGTTGTCTCTTTTCCAAAGAGTGCCATAGGTATGTTTATGCTTGCTTGTTCCACGTCTTGAACCGCTCTTCCAATTTCTTGATACCCGCTTCCGTCATGAGGACGTATTCGCGGTCCAGGAGTTCCTTGACGTTGAGATTCTCAGTGAGCGTCTGCTCCACTTTCGGGACATTGCGGGCGACCCGCTCGAAAGCCTTCTCCTCTCCCGTGAGACAGAGCGTGAGACCCTTGCCGGAAATATCGAGATGCTTCAGGGACTCGGCGAACAGCTTGGTCTTCTTCTCAGGAAAAGTGAAGGTATCCAAAATCACCAGCTTGCCGCCGCGGACCTTCTCGGAAAGCGCGATAAGCGTCGCCTTCTGGCGCATCTTGGCAGTCGTATTCTTGGAAAAATTGCGATCCTTGGTCGGACCGAAGGTGATACCACCCTTGCGCCAGATCGGACTGCGGACGGAGCCGACACGGGCCCGACCGGTTCCCTTCTGACGCCACGGCTTGATACCGGAACCGGCGCGGTCGCCCCTATCCTTGGTATGAGCGATCACCTGACGCAGATTAGCCGTCATGGCCACATAGATCTGATGGAGAAGCGTGTCGTTTCCGGGCAGACCGAAGAGCGCCTCGCTCAGTTCGAGGTCCTTCACATCCTTGCCGGCAAGATTTTTGACGGTGACTTTCATAGGCATTATTTGACGCTCATGATCTTGACGAGGCGACCGTTCACTCCCGGAACCGCACCGCGCACCCCGATCATCCCTTCTTCCTCATTGACATAGACGACGGAAAGGTTTTTGACCGTGAAATTCTCCCCGCCCATGCGACCAGCCATACGGCGACCCTTGATGACGTGCTCCGGAAAAGTCGCACCGATGGAGCCCGGCTTACGCAGGTCGTGCTTGCGGCCGTGGCTCGCGGGAGATCCCCGGAAACCATGACGCTTGACCACACCCTGGAAGCCTTTGGCTTTGGTCACGCCGGTCACGCTCACCTTGTCTCCGACCTGGAAGGCCGTGACCGAGAGTTCAGTTCCCGTAGCGAACGCTTCCAACTCCTTGGCCAGAGCGGTTCGGTCCGCGCTCGGAGCCAGGTTCTTATCCAGACGGAATTCCTTGCGGACGGACTTGCGAGTGGTCTTGGGGGCCTCGACCTGTACGGCGAGGTAACCGTCCTTCTCGAGAGTCCGGTTGACCGTCACGGTGTTCTTCTCACAGACGATCATGGTCACGTTCAAGGCACCCTTCGTCTCGTCGAAGAGCGTCGTCATGCCGAGTTTTTTACCGATGAGGAATTTCATACTCCGTACCTTCTGTAACAAACAAAAAAACCGGACTCGAAGCGCGCCAGTTTCTTTCGTGAAACTTTTGTCGCTCAGTATCCTCTCTCTCACCAACAACAACCAGGAGAGAAGGACTTTAACGAAAACCTGCTTTTACATCTTTATTTCCACATCTACGCCAGCTGGGAGATCCATATTCGTGAGGTTGTCGATGGTTTTCCCAGTCGGGTTCACGATGTCGATGAGCCGCTTGTGCACTCGCATCTCGTACTGGTCACGGGAGTTCTTGTGCACGAAGGTCGAGCGGTTGACCGTCACCTTGTGGATCTCCGTCGGAAGCGGTACCGGACCCATGATCTCCGCACCGGTGCGCTCGGCCGTCTCCACGATCTTTCTCGCGGACTGGTCGATCACCTTGTGGTCGTAGGCCTTGATTTTGATGCGGACGCGAAGCGCCGGCGTGTCTGTCTTTTTCATTGCTCAATACTACGGGAAAATTTCTTCTTTGTCCAGCCTGCCCGTCGAAGAGACGGGTTCAAGAGAACTATTCGTCCCGGGACCCCCTTCCCGGGACTGAAGTTCGCTCGAAGGAGATCTACTTCAGGATCTTCGTCGCGACACCGGCACCGACCGTGCGGCCACCTTCGCGGATCGCGAAACGCATACCTTCTTCCATGGCGACCGGGGCCAAGAGCTTGATCTTGAGCGTCACCGTGTCACCCGGCATCACCATCTCGGTGCCCTCCGGGAGTTCCACTTCGCCGGTCACGTCCGTGGTGCGGATGTAGAACTGCGGCTTGTAGCCCTTGAAGAACGGAGTGTGGCGACCACCTTCTTCCTTGGAGAGAATATAGACCTCGCCTTCGAATTCGGTGTGCGGAGTGATGGAGCCCGGCTTGGCGAGTACCTGACCGCGCTCGACGTCTTCCTTCTTGATACCGCGGATGAGGAGACCGGCGTTGTCACCAGCCTGACCACGGTCGAGCTGCTTGTTGAACATCTCGATACCGGTGACGACCGTCTTGGCCGTATCGCGGATACCGACGATTTCGACTTCTTCGTTGATGTTGACGACACCGCGCTCGATGCGACCGGTCACGACGGTACCGCGACCTTCGATCGAGAAGATGTCTTCGATCGGCATGAGGAAGTTCTTGTCGGTGTCACGGACCGGCTCGGGGATCTTTTCGTCGAGAGCCGCGATGAGGTCGAGGATCGGCTTGGCCGCTTCCTCGTCGGCCGTCTTGGCCTCGAGGGCCTTGAGCGCGCTGCCGCGGATCACGGCGGCGTTGTCACCGTCGAATTCGTACTTGGAAAGGAGTTCGCGGACTTCGGCCTCGACGAGCTCGACGAGTTCCGGGTCGTCCACCATGTCCACCTTGTTGAGGAAGACCACGATGTTCGGTACACCGACCTGGCGGGCCAGGAGGATGTGTTCGCGGGTCTGCGGCATCGGGCCGTCGGTCGCGGACACCACGAGGATCGCACCGTCCATCTGGGCGGCACCGGTGATCATATTCTTGATATAGTCGGCGTGTCCGGGACAGTCGACGTGCGCGTAGTGGCGGGCGTCGGACTCGTACTCGCAGTGCGAGGTGGAAATGGTGATACCGCGCTCGCGCTCCTCCGGAGCCTTGTCGATCTCATCCACGCCCTTCTCCTTGGCCAGACCCTTGAGGGACAGCACGTGGAGGATGGAGGCGGTGAGAGTGGTCTTGCCGTGGTCAACGTGGCCGATGGTGCCGACGTTCACGTGCGGCTTGGTTCGCTGAAATTGCTCTGCCATACCTTTTGGTGAGAGACGACCGACGCTAATGCGCCGGGTATCCACGCTCTCCTAAAAAAATTATTTAATTATGATTCTGGTTTTCCTTCCGGGACTTTTTAAGAGAATACGAAAAAAGCCCTGGAAAAAGCATCAGTAGTATCCTATCAGCGCGCGGAAATCCTGTCAAGTGTCGGAAAAGAATCAGGAGTAGAGAATCAGGAATCAAGAATGAATCGCACATAAAAACAGGAAACCCACCAAGTGCAGGAGGGTCTCCTGTGGTGGGTCAAAGGATACTGAGCACGGCGATTCCTGCATTCAGGATCAGTGCCGCCCAAGGCACGACGGTGTTAGCAAAGTCGCGCTTGGACGCACCGTAGATTGCCATGAAGCACGTGCCGACGGTACAAAGCCAAAGCCAGAGAGTCTGCGGCTGAGGTGTGCTCCAGTAATCCACCATGAGCGGAACACATGAAACGTACATCGCCACGAGATAGGCGAAAATGGCGATTTGAGCACTCAGTGTGAGCCACAGAACTGTCGCTATCCCACAGAGCACAAGTGATGCGGTCTCCGTCCATCCCCAATGCCACGGACTCTTGCTGAGCGCGATGGCGATAAGGATACAGATCGATGCCACCGCCCAACCAAGCTGGATATATGGTTTCTTGTTTCCGGCCTTATAAACGAGGGCCAGTCCCAGAAAGTCCAGCACGAAGATCATGAGCCACGTAGCGACGTTCTGCGGGATATTCTCCCGATACACTGTCCAGGCGAAGTAGGTCGGCAGAAGAAAACCCAGCCACCCACTCGCAATTGCCGTTCTTTCGCGAATTTGGTTCACGTCAGCCCCCTACAGGTTGTTGAAGATCAGATCACAACAGGATTATTGTGACTACAGATAATAGCATAAATCAAAGAAAAAGTCAAAACCAGCCGTTTCCGGCTGGTTTTATACATGATACACAATACGAGATACAAGATACCGGTGCTACGCCTTCGGTGCCCTGGCCCCGATGATCTCCTGGGCGACGTTGTTGGGGACTTCGGCGTAGTGGCCGAATTCCATGGAGTAGCTCGCGCGGCCCTGCGACATGGAGCGCATCTGGGTGGCGTAGCCGAACATCGAGGAGAGCGGGACTTCGGCGTGGATCTCCTTGACGCGGGCCGCCCCTTCGCCGCGGTCGTTCATCTCCTTGATGATGCCGCGCTTGGAGTTGAGGTCGCCCACGATGTCGCCCATGAACTGCTCCGGCGTGATGACGACGGCTTTCATGATCGGTTCGAGGATGACCGGCTTGGCCTTGCGCATGGCCTCCTTGAAGGCGAGCGAACCCGCGATCTTGAAGGCAGCTTCGGACGAGTCGACGTCGTGGAAGGAACCGTCGTAAACGACCGCCTTGATATCGACCACCGGGTAGCCGGCGACGACACCGGTCTGCGAAGCTTCCTGGATACCCTTGTCGATCGGCTTGATGAATTCCTGCGGGATGACACCACCCTTGATCTCGTCGAGGAACTCGTAGCCCGCGCCCACTTCGTTCGGTTCCAATCGGATCCAGCAGTGACCGTACTGACCGCGACCGCCGGACTGACGGATGTACTTGCCTTCGGCTTCGGCCTTCTCGCGGATGGTCTCGCGGTAGGCGACCTGCGGACGGCCGACGTTGACTTCCACCTTGAACTCGCGCTTCATGCGGTCGACGAGGATGTCGAGGTGCAGTTCGCCCATGCCGGACATAATGGTCTGGGCCGTTTCTTCGTCGGTGTGGACGCGGAAGGTCGGATCTTCTTCAAGAAGTTTTTTCAAAGCGACACCCATCTTCTCCTGGTCAGCCTTGGTTTTGGGCTCGATGGCGATGTCGATGACCGGTTCAGGGAAAGTGATGGATTCGAGGATGACCGGGTTCTCAGGATCGCAGAGCGTGTTGCCGGTGGTCGTCACCTTCATACCGACGAGCGCGCCGATGTCTCCGGCGGTCAGTTCTTCGATTTCCTCACGATGGTTGGCATGCATGCGGACGATACGGCCGATGCGTTCCTTCTCGTTTTTGGTGGAGTTGAGCACGTAGGAACCGGCCTTGACGGTGCCGGAGTAGACACGGAAGAACGTGAGTTGTCCCACGAACGGATCGGTCGCGATCTTGAAAGCGAGGGCGGAAAACTTCTCATCGTCACGGGTCTCGCGGACGACCTCGGCATCGGTCTTGGGATCGGTGCCCTTGACCGGAGGAATGTCGACCGGCGACGGGAGATAGTCCACCACCGCATCGAGGACGAGCTGCACGCCCTTGTTGCGAAGGGCGGTACCGGTCATGACCGGGTGGAGACGCACGTCGATGGTCGCCTGACGGAGCGCGGCTTTCAGTTCCTCGACGGAAATCTCCTCGCCACTCAGGAACTTCTCGGTGAGCTTGTCATCTGTCTCGGCAATCTTTTCCACCATTTTCTCGCGCCACTCCTTGGCCTTGTCAGCATACTCGGCCGGAATCTCGCCTTCGATCACCTTCTCGCCCATCTCGCCGTCGAAGGTGTAGGCCTTCATGGTCATGAGATCGATGAGACCGTAGAAATCGCCGCGCAGACCCATCGGATACTGGATAGCCACGGCGTGCGGCGTAAGACGGTTCCAGATGGAATCGATGGCGTCCTCGAAGACGGCGCCTTCCTTGTCGATCTTGTTGATGAAACACATGCGCGGGACGCTGTACTTCTCGGCCTGGCGCCACACGGTCTCGGACTGCGGTTCCACGCCTTCCTTGCCGTCGAAGACGACGACACCGCCGTCGAGCACGCGGAGTGAGCGCTCCACTTCCACGGTGAAGTCCACGTGTCCGGGCGTGTCGATGATGTTGATATGGTGTCCCTTCCAGTAGCAGGTCGTCGCGGCGGAGGTGATGGTGATACCGCGCTCGCGCTCCTGCTCCATCCAGTCCATGGTGGCCGCGCCCTCGTGCACCTCACCGATCTTGTGCGTGATACCGGTGTAAAACAGAATACGCTCGGTCGTCGTGGTCTTGCCGGCGTCGATGTGAGCGATGATACCGATATTGCGATATTTCTCGATGGGCGTGGTGCGAGCCATATTTTTTACTGTTGAAAATTTAATCCGTTAACGAGTTCGCGCGTTAACGCGTTACCGAAAAAGCAAACAGGTTGCTCCCCTAAGAAAAACAACCCGTTAACACGTTAACCCGTTAACATGCTTGTAAATTCTTTTAGGCAAAATGCGCGAAAGCCTTGTTGGCTTCGGCCATGCGGTGAGTTTCCTCGCGCTTCTTCATGGCGGTACCGATCTTGTTGGAGGCATCGATCAGTTCGTCGGCGAGCTTCTCGGCCATCGGCTTGCCCTTGCGCTTGCGGCAGGCGTCGCGGATCCATCGCATGGCGAGCACCTGGCGGCGCTCACCGGAGACCGGGACCGGCACCTGGTAGTTGGCACCACCGACGCGGCGGGACTTGAGCTGGAGGAGAGGCGAAACGTTCTTGATGGCCTGTTCGAAAGTATTGAGGCCGCCCTTCTTGGTGCGCTCGTGGATGATCTCGAAAGAGTCATGGATGATCTTTTCGGCGACGCTCTTCTTGCCGTTCCACATGATCATCCCGACGAAATGCCCGACCAACGGATTGCCATAGACGGCATCCGGTTTCCATTCACGCTGATAATTCCGCTTTCTTCGTGGCATAGTTCAAAATCCTTAATCCTTCTTCTTCTCCTTTTTCGCACCGTACTTGCTGCGGCTCTGCTTGCGCTGCACACCGGCAGCGTCGAAAATACCGCGGACGATGTGATAGCGCACACCCGGGAGGTCCTTCACGCGGCCGCCACGGATCATAACGATGGAGTGCTCCTGGAGGTTATGTCCCTCGCCAGGGATATACGCGGTTACTTCCATGCCGTTGGTGAGGCGCACGCGGGCGATCTTGCGGAGCGCGGAGTTCGGCTTCTTGGGAGTGGTGGTCGAGACCTTGAGGCAGACGCCGCGCTTGAACGGGCTGTCGTGGAAAGTGTTGCGGTTCTTGACCGTGTTGATGGAATAGAGCATGGCCGGCGACTTGGATTTCCTGGTGCCGGTCTTGCGGGGACGCTTGATGAGCTGGTTGATGGTAGCCACAGTACGGGATGTAGACAGCAAAATTAAAAAGGCGTACAGCCATTCGTAGAAGCAGTGTATCGCAAGAGAAAAAGGCTGTCAAGCGCCTCTCCTAGAGCGTGAAGCGCAGGAAGAGACTCAAGACGAAGTTGATGAACGAACTTATCGGGCCGGAGAAGAAGAAAATGATGAAGATAAGGAAGAAGAGGCCGTACTGTTCCAGGAGAAACATCGTCTCCTGACGTATGGGAACCAGGGCGAAAAGGAGCTTGGAACCGTCGAGTGGCGGCACGGGAAGGACGTTGAAACAGGCGAGAATGACGTTCCAGAAAATGATGAGAAGCAGAAGCCCGAAGAAGATCCCCGAGAGCGATCCGGAAATGGCCTCCGCCAAAAGATTGAAACGATCCAAAAACTCACCGTGTCCGCCGATCACGCCGATGAAACGGTTGAGAATATCGGTTTTTGCCAAAAGCGTGAGCGGGAGCATCTTGGCCAAGAGCGCCGCGATGAACGCCAGGATGATATTGGAGAGCGGTCCGGCGAGCGCCACAAAAGTCGGTCCCCACTTCTGGTTGCGCAGATTGTACGGGTTGTACGGCACCGGCTTGGCCCAGCCGAAGGCGAACCCGGTCGTCACGAAGAGAAGCACCGGCAGAATGACCGACCCGAAGGGGTCGATATGCTTCATCGGATTGAGATTGAGACGGCCGGCGTACTTGGCCGTCAGATCGCCGAGCCACAGCGCCACCACGCCGTGAGACACTTCGTGGATGATGACGGAATAGATGAGCGTCAGGAGATAGAATCCGACGAGGACGAGTTCGTTGGTCATACCAGACAGGAATTAGGCGTTAGGAAGTAAGACTTCGGTAAGAGACAAAAGACGGAGTGCTATCGGACGGGGGTTGCCAAAAGCATCATAGCATGATACACTCTCCCTTGCTATCCGGAATCGGATTTTTTCCTATTGCCTAATCCTCCTAATTCCTATTTCCTAACCTCCTAGCATATGAGCCGAACTTGCGATCTCACCGGCCGCGGCACCCGTACCGGCAACTCCCGCAGCCACTCCAACATCGCCTCGCGCCGCACCTTCAAGGTGAACGTGCAAACCAAGCGTCTCGGCGGCATGAAGGTCAAACTCTCGACCAAGGCGCTGCGCACTTTGGCCAAATCCGCGAAATAACTAAAAACCGCTCCCTCGGGAGCGGTTTTTAGATTCCTGTCGGGGTGCCGGGAATTGAACCCGGTCTACATCCACCCCATGGACGCGTACTGCCGGTATACTACACCCCGATATATTTCGAAAGCAGTTTTTAGCCTAGCAATTTTTTTGAGAAATGTAAAAGGGCAAGACTTGTGGCCTTGCCCTCACTATCGCGAGCTTTGCCCGCGCTACCCGTTCTGGGTGTCATCCGGCTCCACATGGTATTTGTACCCATGCTGACCAGGAAGCTTCATCCCCACGATATTCTTGTGATGTTCGAGGTCGTGGATACTCACCACTACCGGTTGAGATACTCCTCTGGGCGACTTCTTACGTCGACCAGGAGAATTGGCCAGATCTTCGTTATCCGGCCAGCCCAGACCACCTTCGCTGCTTCCGTCTTCCATGATTGACTACCCCCGAAAGATCACTTCTTGGAACGGAACTGCCCTTTCTTTGCTGCCTTGGAAAGCTCTTCTTGCGCCGTACGAGCACACCCACGCCGCCGGGCATTCGTACAACAATGTCCTTCGAAAACATGACTGCATTGCGGGTCACTCTCGCAACCCCGCGGTTGCTGTTGGAAAAACGCTATCTTTGCCGATGTTTTGGAATCGGTCATTTTTTCACCCCTACTTTGTTAAATCAACTAAACAAAAACCCCGGAAGCACATACCGGAGTTATCCTGAACATGCACCCGACTTGATTGTCGCGAGCCCCCTTGTAAGCTTTTAAGGCTTTTTTGAAGGATACTCTTGATGCACTTGCATACCTTACCTGATTTTTCTTGTTTTGTCAAGACACAATAAAAAGGCTTTTTCAAGCCTTTTTATTGGATTCCTTTGAAGTTTTTCTCTACTCGAGAATTCCGTCAAGATTGACATCGTACAGAATCTGCTCCTGCACCAGGCGGTATTTCACGATTTCCTTTTCATCGAACCAGATGGCGATCTCGCGCTTTCCGTCATCGGTATTGTCGGAGCAATGGATGAGATTGCGGACGGCACGGTTGTCGAGACTGGTGAGTTCGTACGAATCGATGGTGAGGTCGCCGCGGATGGTGCCGACATCCGAGGTGGTCGGTTCGGTGCCGCCGACGAGTTTCTTGACGATGGCGACCGACTGGTTGCCCTCCACTACCATGGCGAGCACCGGTCCGGACGTGAAGTACTTCACGATCGTATCGATGATGCCCTTACCGTATTCCTTCGGTTCCTTCTCGACCGGCAGTCCGAGCGCCTTGCGATCATCGATGATGCGCTGACCCTTGGTCTCGTACCACTCATCGGTCTTCTGGTAGTGCTCCCAGCACTGCTCGGCCGTCGGGACGAGGAATTTCACCGCCGAAACTTTCAGTCCCGTGCGCTCGATGCGACCGATGATCTCGCCCATAAGCGAACGCTGCACGCCGTCCGGCTTGATAATGACGAGGGTCTGCTCTTTTCGTGGATGTTCCGCCATAGCTGTATGTTACGATTACCTTCTAAAGAAAATATGTCACAGATATATCAAAAACGCAAGGGTTTTCGTTCCGAAGCATATCAGAACGAGTATACCTCCATTTTGTTTTTTTATCAAGACTTCACCGCACGAGCACGCAGCCTTGCAATTCCTCCGTGCAGCGGTACTCGATGTCACCGGACTGGTCGGTGCGCAGGATTCTGACCCCGTGTTTCTCCAACCGCTCGAGCACGTCCGGTGCCGGATGACCGTAACGGTTCTCCCCGACCGAGATGATCGCTTCTTTGGGCCGGACTAGGTCGAGAAACATATCGCTCGTCGAATACTTGGATCCGTGGTGTGCCGCCTTGAGCACGGTGACCGGCTGCTCATCTAGGAGGAACGTCTCTTCCTTTGGCAGATCCCCGGTCAGAAGAAAGCTCGTCTTTCCGAAAACGAATCGTGCGACGATGCTCCCCTCGTTCGTCTCTTTCATCTCTGTCGGCAGCGGCGAAAGCGGATACTCCACCATGAATTCCCCTCCTTCCGGAAGCGCGATCCTCGATCCCCTGAAGACGATGCTCCGGGAGACGTGTTTCTGCTCGAGCGCCTCGCGCCACAAGACGAAATCGTCCGTCTTGCTCTCCGCTCCGGTCTCCAGCACCGTCCCTATCCCGTACGTCCGGGCGAGCGCCGCAAGTCCCCCGATATGGTCGGCATCCGGATGCGTCGCGATCACCGCCTCGATCGAGCGGTCCCAGAACGGCACATGCCGGCCCAACCGGGAAAGGAGTTCTCTCCCCTCCCGGCCACCGTCGATGAGCACTTCGGTCGACCCTTGGCGGATGAGGATCGCATCGCCCTGACCCACGTCAAGAAAAACCACATGCGTCACGCCCCGATCGCGCCACACGGACCACACCAGAACACTCGCGACAAACAGTGCGAGCGCGATGAGAGAAATCCTAAACCAATGTTTCCTCTTCATAGAGTTTTCGTTTACGAAACGTTTCGAGCCGCCAGACGACAAACAGAAGTAACACATACCACGACACCACTGCCCACAGGCCGAATGATTCCGTCGTCACGGACGCTCCCGGCCACCCGGCTATCCGTTCCGCCATCCTCGTCATCGCCGTGAGCACTCCCCATGCCGGCGCCATGAGGAAGACATGCAAGACGTCCGGCAACATCCACGAGAGAAGCGCTCCCGCAAACGACAGTCCCATTGCCACAGGTACGAGAGGGAGGAACAGGGCGTTGGCCAGGAGCACGTACGGGGAAAACATATGAAAGGAAAACAGGATGACCGGCAGAACGAAGAGCTCGACGACCGCCGTCAGGTACGCGATTTCCACGAATCCTTTCCCGGGAAAATCTTTCGGAAAGACGAGTGGTTGCCACGATGCCGCGAAAATGATCGCGAGCGTCGCGAGAAAAGAAAGCTGGAAACCGACGTCATAGCGAAGGAGAAGCGGATTGAAAAGAAGCATCATCACCAAGACCAGAAGAAGCGCCCGGGATGCTCCGGTCAATCGCCCGAATTGAAAGATCAGAAACGTCAGGAATGCCATGGTACCTGCCCGTACCGCCGAAGCCGGCGCTCCGATCATGAGGACGAAGAGTACGATACCGATCGCAGCGCAGAGGGTCGCATACCTTCGCCACAGGCCGAGCGCAATGAGAAACCACAGGAGTCCCGACGCGATGAGCGCGATATTGTACCCGGACACCGCCACGACGTGCGTGAGACCGATCCGCGTGAACGCCTCCTGGAGCGAACGCGGTAGACGATCGTCCCCGCCGACCAAGAGACCCGCCGAGAGTCCTGCTTCCGGCTGCGAGAGATTCTCGGCGAGCATCCGCTCCAAAAGATGCTTGGGAGCGAAGAGTCCCTGCACGATCCGGGTACGAGCATCTCCCGGCAGGGACTGTGCCTCGCCTTTCTTGCACACGTATCCGATCCCATCCTTGGCCAGGAACATGCGGTAGTCGAAATCATCGGAAAAATTTTTCGGCAGTTCCAATGTACAGGAAAAACGATACCGATCCCCGGCCCGGATATCCTTGGCCCGGGACGCCTGCCAGAGGATTTTTTCCTCGGGACAGAGTTCCGTCTCACAATGTTCTGCACGCAGGATGACCTCTTGATAGAAACTCTTCACCTCCGGATCGTTCACTACTCGGACCTCCCCGAAAACGGACTTTGCCTGGAGATGCTCTTCGGCGAAACGTTCCCGTACATCGAGGCTCCGCCACGCGCCTGCCAGGAAACAAACGGAAACTATCAGTACGAACAGTCCCACGGGACGGGAGAACGAGAGTGTCAGCGCCAAGGCAAACGCCGAAAAGACCAACGCGAAGACAAAAACATCAAACGCAAAAAAGGAGCCGTATCCGACTCCTCCCACGAAACCGATTCCTCCCCACCAGAACAGCCATTCTTTCGTCAGCATATCCTTTCGTCAATCCGGAATCTCCACCTTTTTGTTTCTTCCTGTCTTTCCTGAAACTATCCTGACAAGGCTTTGCGCGACATCGAAGTGTTTTGCCAAAAGCTTCACCAATTGTTCGTTAGCCTTGCCATCCGTCGGTGCGGACGTGAGCCGGACGCGGTACTCCTGCTCCCCGATTTTTTCGATTGCATTTTTCGAGGAACGCGGAACGACTTTCACGGCAATGATCATATTCTTTACTCCAGCGTCTCGATGGCTTTCTTGAAACTCTTGATGCTGCCGAAGGACTTGTACACGCTTGCGAAGCGGATATAGGCCACCTCGTCGGCTTCTTTGAGTTTTTCCATGACGAGGCTGCCGATCTCGCGGCTCGCGATTTCGCTCACACGCTTCTCGTGGAGCGCGTACTCGATCTCGCCCATGATCCGTTCGGTCTTTTCCTCGGCGTTGGGGCGTTTCACGAAGGCGCGCCGCAGTCCCGCCTCGATCTTGCCACGGTCATACTCTTCTTTGCGGCCGTCTTTCTTGACCACGAGCAAGTGGAAAATCTCCACTTCCTCATAGGTGGAGAAACGGGCCTGGCACTTCTCACACTCGCGGCGGCGGCGGATAGCCCGCCCCTCCTGTGTCTCGCGCGAGTCGACGACCTTGGTATCCTCGAAATTGCAGAAGGGACAGCGCATAGGAGCAGCTTTTTAGCTTTTAGCTTCAATAGCTTTTTAGAGCTTATCCATACTCTATATGACCGGCTGGTCTTGTCAAGAAAAGAAACCAAGCCGCCCAGCATTGCCGGACGGCTTGTCGATTGACCAAACGATCGAGTAGCTCCTAGAGAAATTCTTCAGACAGTCTCGGCTCGGGACGGATCCACGAGCTCGGACTCGTAACTGAAAGCTCTCTTGAGATCGAGAGCTGCCGGCTTGTCGAGGTAATTCCGGAAGCACTTTTCTTCCATCCGTTGTTCTTCAGATGAAGTACGCCTTCCGGTGAAATCGAACTTGTACAAATGATCGATAAGCCCCTTCGTCATCTCCCATTCTTCCGGAGGCAAATCGATGATGACCGAGATACACTGACAATATCCATGCCAGCCGTCATAGATGACGGAATAGACGTATACGCCGCCTCGGGTCACATCCCCTTCAGAACAGAGACGATACACTTCGTACTCCATGGCTTCTCGTTCGAGATAACCCGATCGGCCACCATCCTTCTGGCGTACGGCGAGTTCCCGATACAGACGCCGCTTCCTCGACAGATGCCCCTTGAGAGACTGGAGAATCCGAGGGCCATCCCGCCCAGATTGAAGATACAACTTCACCACTTGCATCACATGCCCCCTTTCCTGTTGTTAAGCCGTCCGAAAGCGGACAGCACACTCTAGCATACGACCGACAAACTTGTCTACAACAAAATAACGGGTATTCGACCGCAGGGCAAGCCCTGCACCCGAATCTCCCGCGGCAAGCCGCGGGGTATTGACCCGATTTTACCGTCACTCCGCTCGGAAACGAAAGTGAACTTTCGTTTCGCTCGCTACGTTTGGTAATAAAATCCGCCACAAAGGCGGATCTATGAAAATCTGCGAGATTGAATGTGAGGATTTAAAATTCTGAGTGCAGTTCGAGGAAGAGTCGAGGAGTGAAGTAAGCCGTACTGATGCAAGTACGGCGTCGAGCACCGGAAACTCTGACAAAGAAATGCGCCAGAATTTGAAATCCGTCTACTTTTTCATCTTCCGACGAATGAAGGCTGGAATCTCCAGGTCTTCTTCCTCCACCAGTTCCTTGGTCTCATGACGGACGGGAGCGGTGCGCGGCTGGATCTTCTCCTCGATGATCATGACCGGCTGCTCGATCTTGCGCGTGGGGAACACGATCTCTTCTTCCGGTTCCTCTTCGGGAAGCGTTTCTTCGGCTTCTTCGCGGGTGACGGAAAGGCGCGGCTTGGCGGCGGGTGTCACGCGGTTGGTGATGAGACCCAAGGAAGGCTCCTTGCGGGCGACATCGAAACCGGTCGCCACCACCGTGATCTGGATCTCACCCTTGCGGATCGTCTCGTCCATGACCGCGCCGAAGATGACTTTGGCATTGGGATCGATGTTTTCGGTGATGATATTGGCCGCTTCGTTGATCTCGAGCATGGCGAGGTCGCTCGAACCGGAAATATTGAAGAGCACGCCCTTGGCGCCGTCGATCGAAAGCTCGAGAAGCGGGCTGTTGATGGCGGCCTTGGCAGCTTCGGCGGCCCGGTTCTCACCGGAGGCGATACCGATACCCATGAGGGCGCTTCCGGAGTCTTCCATGATGGCGCGCACGTCAGCGAAGTCGACGTTCACGATACCGGGCTTGGTGATGAGGTCGGAGATACCCTGTACGCCCTGACGCAGCACGTCGTCGACGATGCGGAAGGCGTTCACGAGCGTCATCTTGCGGTCGATGATGGAGAGCAGCTTGTCATTAGGGATGGTGATGAGCGTGTCGACGCGGTCCTTGAGATTTTCGAGGGCCTCCTCGGCGATGGCACGCCGCTGCGATCCTTCGAAGGTGAACGGCTTGGTCACGACACCGACCGTGAGTGCGCCGAGTTCCTTGGCGGTCTCCGCGACGATCGGCGCGGCACCGGAACCGGTCCCGCCACCGAGACCGCAGGCGACAAACACCATGTCGGCCCCCTTGAGGACTTCCTGGATCTCATCACGGTTCTCCTCGGCCGCCTGGCGACCGATCTCCGGATTCATCCCGGCCCCGAGACCCTTGGTCAGGTTCTTGCCGATGTGCACTTTCTCCTGTGCCTTGGAATGATGCAGAGCCTGCGCATCGGTATTGATAGCGACGAACTCCACCCCCTTGATTTTGGCATCGATCATCCGGGAAATAGCGTTGTTTCCGGATCCCCCAACGCCCACGACTTTGATCTTGGCAAAGGTCTCGATATCGGGCTTGATTTCAGCCATATGAGTGAAATGAGAAAAAATGATTCGTATGAAAAAACCCAAATCCGGAATTTCCTTGAAGCTCACTCTATCATACCAAAAGAAAGGGTGTCAAGAAAGTCCCTGCAGGAAACTGAGGGCGGAAAAAAGTTCTTTTTTTGTTTCTTTTGAGCTGTTTCTACGGCAGAAAACGCTTGGACCAGTGACGCACCTTATCGAAAACGTCCTGCACTCCTTCCGGCATACCGGTCCACATCCTGTTCGGAACGAAACCCTTCTTCGTACTGTTCTGCTGCGCCAGAAGGACCAATCCGACCGCCGTCGCGAATTGCGGGTTATCCACCTGGTCGAGGATACCGCCGAGAGCCTTCGGATATCCGACCTGAGCCGGCAACCGCAGGGTCTTCTTGGCAAGGTCGATCGTCCCAGGAAGAAGCGCTCCGCCGCCGGTGAGCACCGTACCGCCCGGAAGGAGTCCTTCGCGTCCGATGCTCTTGAGCTCGCCGTTCACGAACGTGAAGATTTCCTCAAGGCGCGCCTCGATGATCTCGGCCACATGGCGTCGTGAGACCAATCCTTCCTCCTGCGAATCGAACATGCCGAGATCGATCTCATCTTTCTTGTTGATCTCTTCGGGGAGAGCCGATCCATACTGGAGCTTGACCGCCTCGGCCACCTCGATCGACGTCCGCAATCCGATGGCGATGTCGTTGGTGATATGTCCGGCGCCGACGGGCAGGACGGAAAGATGCAGCAGGTCGCTGTCTTCGAACACCGCGAGTGATGTCGTGCTGCCGCCGATATTGATGAGCACCACGCCGAGTTCCTTCTGCTTCCCGGAAAGGACGGCCTCCGCCGACGCAAGCGGTTCCACGACGAAACTCTCCGCACTCGTCCCGGCCGTCTCCAGCGTCCGGGTGATGTTCTTGAGATGAGATGTGCTCCCGCTGATGACCAGAGCGTTCATCTCGAGGCGCACCCCGCGCATCCCCAAGGGATTCTTGATATTCTTCTGGTCATCGAGACGATAGTCCTTCGGGATGACATGGATGATCTCGCGGTTGAGCGGCATGGTGAGGCGCGCCTGCACTTCTTCCAGGACACGCGTCATATCATCCTCTGCTACCTCGCCGTCCGCCCGACCGACGGCCACCACCCCGAGGGCGTCCTGGCAGGCGATCTCCGTTCCCGAAACGCTCACCGTCACGCTCTCGGCCGGATGCCCCGCCATGCGTTCCGCGTGTTCGAGTGCGGCGTTGACCGACTTGGCCACCGCCTCGGTATCAACGACCGTTCCACGGCGGATACCGGCCGAAGGAACGACGCCGACCCCGACGACGCGAAGCGGCTCCTCGGGAGAAACCTCCTGGGCGATGATGGCACGCACATCGGAAGAACCGATATCGAGTCCGACGTAGTAAAGCCCTTTGGACATACGAGATTGAAAGCGCTATTGCAAAAAGGAAACCAGGAGCTTCAAGGACGAAGCTCTGTAGTCCTTATTATACCCCGAAAGGTTTTTGCTGCAAAGCGGATCCCGTCCTTTACAGGGCTATGAGATATGGCGAGAAGATGATGAGACCGATGATCAGGGCGGCGATCGAAGTCAGAAGGACTGCTCCCGCCATCATATCCTTGATGACCTTGGCATAAGGATGGACGCGCGGCTTGAGGATATCCATCACCCGTTCCAGGGCCGTGTTCACGAGTTCCAGCGAAAGCACCCCCACGATGGCGAAGATGAGTATCGCCCGCTCCCCCGCCGAAAGCGGCAAGACGATCATCAATATCCCGACGATCGCGGCCACCACGCATTCGATCTGGAAATTCCGCTCCCGACGAAGCGCGAACAGGATTCCCTTGAACGCGTACCGGAAACTCTTCACGATGCGACTCATATTCGATACTGCTAGTGTTTGTTTTTTTTCATCATCTCCGACGTGACGGTATCCTGGATTCCGAACATCTCGTCACTGTGATCGAACCCGAGGAGGTGAAGCACGCCATGGGAGAAGATATATGCCATCTCGTGTTCGGCAGTCACCTCGTCTTCCTCGGCGGCCGAGAGGATATAATCGGTGCAGAAAATGAGGTCTCCGAGGAAGATCTCATCCTCCTTGTTTGCTTCCAGTATAGCGGTATTCTCGAATTCTCCAAAAGACAGGATGTCCGTCACGGTATCCTTTCCGCGGTACTGCGCATTGAGGGCGCGGATTTTTTCTTCCGTCACGGACACCGCGTTCACGGACACCTTTTTCTTGGCCAGGAGCCCCGGCAAACCGGCCTGCTCGCATGTTTTCAGAGCGATGGTCCGCAGGAAATCCTCCTCGAAAGGAGTCGGGGCTTCGGGCGTGAAAGACAGGACTACCCGCATACCCTATGACAGGAGACTCTCCACGACGGCGCGCACCTCGTCACCGGTCGCACGACCCGTGACTTTCTTCATCGCGGCTCCCATCACCTTGCCCATGTCTCCTTTCGATGTCGCGCCGGTTTCCTTGATCGTTTCTTCCACGATCGCACGCAGTTCCGCTTCCGGCATGCTCGCCGGAAGATACCCTGACAGGAGTTCCAGCTCGGCCTGTTCCTGCGCTGCCAGATCCTCCCGTCCTCCGGCCCGGTACTGCTCGATGCTGTCCTTCCGCTGCTTGACCATCCGGCGGATCACCTCGACGATTTCCTCGTCAGAAAACTCGGCCGCCGGCTTGCGCTTATCGATGGCCGCATTTTTCACGGCGCTCTGAAGAAGACGGAGCGTATCACGCCTCGCCGTATCACCCGACTTCATGGCTTCCTTTAGCTGGTCCCCGATGGTTTGGAAGAGAGACATAACGTGGAAGAGTTATTGTTTTATAATCGCATAGCTCCACCAAAGACGATGAAACTATGCAGACAAGAAAACAAATTTAGCGATTCAATTTCTTCTTGATGTCGCGGAGCGCCTCATCATCGAACTTGCCCATCTTCTTCAGACGGTCGATTTCCTTGCGGATCTTCACTTTGTAGAGGGCTTCGGAGCGACGCTTGTCACGGCTCTGTTCTTCGGCACGGAAACGCAGTTTGCGGACGCGCTTCAAGACGCCGCTCTGCTGCACGCGGCGCGAAAAACGCCGAATGAGACTTTCAGCGGTTTCCCGTTCCTTTCGTTTTACCTGGATCATAGAAAAACCTCCTTTCTCAAGCTAGCTTGTAGCTTCTTAGCTTTTAGCTTTCAAGAAAACCAAGAGCAAAGAAACCGCAAACGTAAAACTTCTATCAATTAATGGGATGAATATTCTCCGAGAGTCTCGCCCCACCGATGAGATGTAGGTGGAGATGTGGAATCTCCTGCCCGCCATCTCTTCCGACCCGAAATAAGAGCTTATACCCTTTTTCGGAAATTTTCAAGTCCCGGGCGATATCGCGGGCCACGAGGAACATCTTCCCGACGATCCGCTCATCCCCGTCCGCCATCTCGGCGATCGAGACGATCAGCTTTTTCGGAACGATGAGAACATGGACCGGAGCGATCGGATGGATGTCATGGAACGCCATCAGCTCGTCATCCTCGTAAAGGAATTCCTTCGGAATCTCACGGTCACGGATTTTTTCGAAGACGGTCTTTTCCATACATGATCGTTACATGGACTCCTCATCAGTGATTTTCGCGATAGGAGGCAAGGTACCGAGCGCCTGATTGCTCTTCAGGATCTTTTTCACCGCATCCACGAGTCTCGCCTGGGTCACGGTTTCCTGCGTGCCGGACACCATGTCCTTGACGATGACCGTCTCGTCGAGCGCCTCTTTCTGACCGATGATGAGCGTGATCTCGACACCGAGACGGTTGGCGACACGAAGCTGCGATTTGAGACTGCCGCGACCGAAGCTCTCCGCGATGAGGATACCGTTCTTCTCGAGTTCCGAGAACAGCTTGAGACTCTTCTTCTTGGCCATGTCGCCGAGCTGCGCGAGGAAGACGCGGGCCTTCGGCTGCTCGTAGGGCTTCACCTGGGTGCGCTTCATTTCCAACACGATGCGGTCGAGGCCGAGACCGAAACCGATGGCCGACGTCGCCTCCCCACCCATCGACTCCACCAGGCGGTCATAACGGCCGCCGCCGCCGAGCGAGTAGCTTTTGCCTTCCTTGTCGGAAGAGCGGATCTCAAACACCGTCCGGGTGTAATAGTCGAGACCGCGCACCAGACGGGTATTGATGGAATACGGAAGCTCCAGCTCGTCGAGATACTCGAGGAGCCGCTTGAAATGCTCGCGTGATTCCGGATCGAGATAGTCCAGGGACTGCGGCGCGTGAGCGGTGAGCTGGATGCACTTGTCTTCCTTACAGTCGAGGATGCGCATCGGGTTGCTCGTCAGGCGCTCGCGGCAGTTCTGACAGAGCTTGTGCTTCTGCGATTCGAGATACCGCACCAGGGCCTTCTCATAGTCGCGCCTCGTCTCCGGCATACCGATGGAGTTCACCTGGAACTCGATGTTCTTGAGCCCCAGAGACTGCACCACGCGGTAGGCGAGCTGGATGGTCTGGGCGTCGAGTACCGGGTCGCTCTCCCCGAACATGTCGAAGTTGGCCTGCCAGAATTCGCGGTATCGACCCTCCTGCGGACGGTCATAGCGGTAGACCGGTCCCATCGAAAAGAGGCGTACCGGCTTGGGCAGGACTCCCATGCCGTGCTCGATGAAAGCACGGGCGATGCTTGCGGTGAACTCCGGACGGAGCGCCACCTTGTCGCCGCCTCGGGTCGTGAAGAGGTACATCTCCTTGTCCACGATGTCCGTCCCCTCTCCCACCGAACGGGTGAAGAGATGCGCGTATTCGACGAGCGGCGTATCGATCCGCTGAAAACCGTACTCGGTCGAGGCATGGGTGAGCA
The DNA here is from genome assembly GCA_964384235.1 of uncultured Bdellovibrionales bacterium. GTDB lineage: Bacteria > Patescibacteriota > Minisyncoccia > Moranbacterales > UBA1568 > UBA1568. The sequence goes on from CAYLJX010000003.1 coordinate 90,443, forward strand.
CCTTGCGCACCCGCTCCCAGTACGGCTGCTCGTCCGGCAGGATGTCGCGCATCCCACGAAGCGCCTGGAGAAGCATCTCTTCCTGACTGGCCTGCGGCGTCGCGACCTTTTTGGCGATGGCACGCTTGGTCGAAAGCGTTTCGGTCTTCTTGCCGGAAGGTTTCTTCGAGACGGTCTTTTTCGCCGACTTCTCCTTCGCCTTCACGACTGCCTTGCTATTGGAAGCTTTTTTCTGAGCCATACGATCTCATGAAAAGTATTAATAAATCGAGAACCGACCGACCGGCCACGCCCGCAGCAATACTCGTCCGATAATCTTGTCCTCCTTGATCGGACCGATGGCCCGCGAGTCATAGCTGAACATCCGGTTGTCTCCCATCATGAAGTATTCGTTCTCTCCCAGCTTCATCTTCGGCATATCCTGAGTCAGGATATTCGGAGAGAGATAGGCACTCTCATCGAGCACGAAACCGTCCGGATGGATATCGTTCGTGATGATCACCTTGCCGCGCCGGATCTCCACCGTCTCACCGGGAAGCCCGATGACGCGCTTGATGAAATACTGCTCCGGATTCTTGGGATAGTGGAACACGGCGACCTCCTGGCGTCCGATAGTCTTGAACGGCTTGACGACGAACCCCCTGGTATCGCCGAGTGACACGTCCGTCTGCTTGTAACCGAACTCGCTGATCACCAGGTATTCGCCGTCCTCGAAGTTCGGCTCCATGCTCGATCCCTGGACAAAAAACGGCTGGAACAAAAAGACCCGAACCGGTATAATGATGACTACGGCCAAGAGAAAAACCTTGACCATCTCCATGAGCAGACCTCCGATGCCCAGATAGGCCGGCTCCTCCTCAGGCTGCGAGAAATTGTGCGGGTACTCTCCCATATTTTCCCTCCATATTACGCTAAAAACAGGCAAAAACACTTGCATTGTAACAGATTTTTGATGCCAAAGCAAGGGTGTCCTCCGCCTGAAAAAACCTTCTTTCTCGCCTCATATGGACAGCCTCCGCAGAATCCCACCCCAAAGAGCCCAGCGAGGCAAAGAAAAGCCGAAACCGAGACGTTTCGCTCTTCCTCCGAAGGAATCATTGCCGTATCCTCCTGAGATTCCCGCTCCGAAATCCGAACCCTCGAAACGGTCCGTGTCCCGCTTTTTCCGGGTCGCATTTTTGTCCCTGTTTTTCGCTTTTCTCGGCGTCGCGCTCCTCGCCGGCCTCTTCATCGTCTTCAAAGGGTTTTCCATCGGAAAAAAGATCTCTGTCGTCAACGACAACGCCCCTTCCCTCCTCTCCCAGATCAAAAGCCTGACGACGACCTGGCTCACCGATACGCGTGTACCCCTTCGAGGCGAAGAAGGCGGCCGCATCAACATCCTCCTCCTCGGCCGGGCCGGCGAACACTACCCCGGCAGAAATCTCACCGATACCGTCATGGTGATGAGCATCGACACCGAGACCAAGAAGGTCGCGCTTCTCTCATTGCCGCGCGACCTCTACGTGCCCATCGCCGACACCGCCCTCTACACCAAACTGAACTCCGTCTACCAGTACGGCCTCGGCAACCAGGACGGACCGGAGACGATCCGTGGCACCATCGAGGAAGTGACCGGGCTTCCGCTTCACTACTTCGCCATCCTCGATTTCGACGGTTTCGAACAGGCGGTCGATGCCATCGGCGGCATCTCAGTGGACGTCGTACGCGATTTCTACGATCCACGCTACCCGGGCAAGAACTACAGCTACGAGACCTTTGAGATCAAGAAGGGCTGGCAGGAGCTCGATGGCAAGACAGCACTCAAATATGTGCGCGAACGTCACAACGATCCGGAGGGAGACTTCGGCCGTGCCAAACGCCAGCAGCAGGTGATCCAGGCCATCAAGGAAAAAGCGTTCTCGACCGGGACATTCCTCAACGTCTTCGCCCTCAACCGGCTCCTCGACACGCTTGGTGAAAACGTCATGACCGACATGACGCTCGACGAAATGCAAAGTTTCCTCGAACTGACGAAAACGCTCGATACCCGGAATGTCACCTCGTTCGTCGTCGATGCCTGGAAACGTGACAGTCTGCTCCGTGTCTCGCACCTGGAGCTTGGCGGCGTACGTGCCTTCATCCTCGTACCGCGCACCGGCAACTGGAGCGAGATCCATGACGTCGCGCAAAGTATCTTCTCGCTCGACGAGCTGAAGAAACGCCGCGAACGGATCGCTTCCGAAGAGCCTTCTCTCCTGGTCCTGGCGAGCCCCGACGCCCTCGCCGCCGCACAGAAATTCGCCCGCCTCGCCAAGGACGAGAGGGGTTTCCAAGAGACCGCCGTACGGACAGTGAAAGCGTTGGCTGAAACGCCGGAAAAGAGTATCATAAGAGACGACACAGGTCTCGGGAAGCCCTACAGTCTCGATGAGCTCCTGAAAAAGTTTCCTCTGGAGAAAAGCGATACGCTCCCCTACGATGTTCCCGCCGGTATCCATCCCGATTTCGTCGTCGTCTTCGGCCAAGACCTCCGGGACGCTCTCGACTTCGATGAGACGGCCTCCGACGAGACGGTCCTCCAAAACGACAACGATTTCTCCGAACCCCTGACTCCGCAGGAAAAGAAGAAGCGTTAACCCGTATTCAATCGTTCAGTATCAGAAGTAATTTTTTTCCGACTCGCCAAACTCGAACGCTCTTTCGGTTCCCAAAAAAGTCCGCCCCCGGTCAACGGCGGAGAAGCCGACTTTTTTGAACCGAAAGGCCTTCTCGGACAGTGCCGAGTTCGGCGAAAAAATTCTTCTGACACTGAACGTTAACTCCCTCAGTCTCATATGAAACTCATCATCGGTCTCGGCAATCCCGGCAAAGAATACGAAACCACCCGACACAACGCGGGGTTCTTGGCATTGGATTTTCTAGGAAAGGAATGGGGTTTCAACGATTTCCGCGAGGAAAAGAACTTTCAAAGCGAGATAGCGACTGGAACACGAGACGGGGAGAAGATCCTCCTCGTGAAGCCTCTCGTCTTCATGAACCATTCCGGCGAGGCCGTACAGAAGATCCTCGCCTACTACAAGCTCACCCCCGCCGACATCGCCATCCTCCACGACGATCTCGACATCGCGCCGGGCGAGATCCGTCTCACTGATTCGTCGCGCGCTGCCGGACACAACGGCGTCCAGGACATCATCGACCGCCTCGGCACACAGGACTTCTTCCGCATCCGCATCGGCATCGGCCGGCCGACAGAGACACTCGGCGCCTGCATACCATCACATGATTACGTCCTCCAGAAATTCTCTTCGGAAGAACTGAACAACCTTGAGAAACTCTTTCCAAGAATACAAGACGAGATTCTTCGATGGCTTGGAAAGTCAGATACGTAGATTGCTAAAAGAATTTTTTTCGCACAAAAAAACTCCCGTAACAGGGAGTTTTTGTTTCAAGTCTTGGATTTCCGCCCTGTAGCCGACGAAGCGCTGAAAAATCAGTACTTCATACATTTCAGCCAAAAAAGGCTAGGAGGGATGCCTTTCTTCGCCCTGGGACGGAAATCCAAAACCTGAATTTCAAAGAAGTTCCAGTATAGCAAAAAATCTGATTCTTGTCAAGAGACAAAAGAAAACCCCGACTTTCATCGGGGTCTGGAATCTTTGAGAAATACTATTTCTTCTCTTCCGCAGGGGCTTCGGCGGGGGTTTCCTTGACAACACCTTCCACCTTGGTCACGTCGGCTTCCACCTTCTCAGAGAGGGCCTCGAGTTCGGCCTGGGTGCGGGGCGCTTCGACGAGCGCGACCACCGTGTCGGCCTCGGCGAGGATTTCCACCTTGTCGGACACCTTCAGGTCCTTCACCTTAAGCTGGTCATCGAACGTCTTGAGCAAGGAGAGATCGATCTCGATCGAGTGCGGGAGATCGGCCGGGAGACACTTCACGACGACTTCCTCGAGCGGATGCACCAGGACACCGCCCAGTTCGCGGACCGCCGGCGCCTCGCCGACGAATTCGAGCGGCACGTGCGCTTCGAGCTTCTCATTCATGCGCACCTGGAAAAAATCAATGTGCGAGAAACGGTTGGAGAGCGGGTCAAGCTGCACCTCATGTACCAGGACATTGGCTTTCTTACCGCCTTCGAGCTGGAGCTCGATGATGCTCGATTCTCCGGCCTTGGCATACGTTTTGGAGAACTCGAGGTAGTTCACCCAGAGAATCTCCGGCGTGATGCCGTGTCCGTACATGACCGCCGGGATGAGCCCGTTCTTGCGGGACGTTTCCAGGTCCTTCTTGGCCTTCTCGCGCTTCTTTACTGCCAGTGTGAATTCCGCCATAACTTTCAGTTCAATTATATTAATGCTTCCACGCCGCCCTGATAATTCTTGAGAAACTGGTGCACTTCGAGCACCTGGTCCGACGAGATCGCCTCGCCCTGGAACGCTCCCCTCGCCTCGCTGCTCTCCAGATCGGTGAGTACCCCGACGCTCATGGCACCGAGCTGCCCGAGCGAAACCGAGACCAGGGTCGACACGCGGCACCCCTCGCACGTCAGGTGGAGCGTGGTGCGCTTGTCGTCCTCGTCCAGGACGAGCATCTTGACCGGCCGGTACTTCTTGTTGCAGACCGGACAGCGGATGAGAGGCTGGATGTTTTCCAACGGCATTTTCATGTACGTAGTCTATCAAAAATGCCCCAAGGGGGAAACTTTTGAGTACAAGCAGTGTATCAGAAAGCCTTTTTCCGGTCAAGAAAGGACAAAAAGAACGGGTGCCTCCGAGTTCCGGAAAGCACCCTCCTGCAGTTTTGTCCCCGACGCAGTCACGGGCAGCATCCTCCTTCGGTCTATCTCACGACAGTCCTTGACTTCCGAGGTGACGGAAAGACTGTAGCAAAGAGAAGCGGAAAGTGTCAATACGAAAAAGAGCTGACACGCGTCAGCTCTTTATACGTAATACAAAATACGTGATACCGGATACGGCGCTACACGTCCAAATTTTTCACCGTCTTGGCATGAGTCTGGATGAAGCGGCGACGGGGTTCGACTTCGTTGCCCATGAGGATCTCAAAGAGCTCGTCGGCCTCCTCGGCATCCTGGATGGTGACCTGGAGCATGAGACGGTTGTCCGGATCCATGGTCGTCTCCCAGAGCTGCTCCGGGTTCATTTCACCCAAACCTTTGTATCGCTGGATGGACACGCCGCCGACGGTTTCCGTATCGCTTCCTTCCGCGGTTTCGTTCGCTTCACCTTTTTCCGCAGCTTCGGCTTTCTTGGATTTCTTTCCCGCGGACTTGGCGGCCGCGAGCGCCTTCAGCTCCTCCACGACGCGGGTCTTTTCTTCGTCCGTATAGACGTAGCGGATCTCCTTGCCTTTCTGGAGACGATAGAGCGGCGGCTGGGCGATGTAGATGTTGCCGTTTCGCACCAGTTCCTCGAAGTAGCGATAGAAGAACGTGAGGAGGAGCGTGCGGATGTGCGAGCCGTCCACGTCGGCGTCCGCCATGATGATGATCTTGCCGTAGCGCAGTTTCCCGATGTCGAACGTCTCACCGATGCCGGTACCGAGCGCGATGATGATCGGCTTGAGCGTATCGGACTTGACCACTTTGTCGAGCGAGGTCTTTTCCACGTTGACGAGCTTGCCACGAAGCGGCAGGATCGCCTGGAACTCGCGGTTGCGTCCCTGCTTTGCCGAACCACCGGCACTATCGCCTTCGACGATGTAGATCTCGGAACGGGCGGCATCGCGGCTGGTACAGTCGGCGAGCTTGCCGGGAAGCGTCATGCCTTCGAGCGCGCCCTTGCGGAGCACCGCGTCCTTAGCTGCGCGCGCGGCGATACGCGCCCGCACCGTGAGGAGACACTTCTCGATCATGGCCTTGGCATCGCCCGGGTGCGTCTCGAGAAATTCATTGAGGGCCTCGGCGGTCACCGACGAGACGGCGCCACGGACTTCCTGGTTGTTGAGCTTGTCCTTGGTCTGACCCTCGAACTGCGGATTGGGGAGCTTGACCGAGACGACGGCTGTCAGACCCTCACGCAGGTCGTCGGACGTGAAGGCCCCTTCTTTTTCCTTGATGAGGTTGTTCTTCTTGGCGTAGTCGTTGAGCACTCTCGTGAGCGCCATCTTGAAGCCGGTCACGTGCGTACCACCGCCGGGGTTGACGATATTGTTGGCAAAGGCGAAGAGATGTTCCTTGTACCCGTCCGTGAACTGCAAAGAGGCTTCGACATAAATATTGTCGACGGTCTTCTCGGCGTAGAATGGCACTTGGTTCTTGACCTCCTTCTTGCGGTTGAGATGCTTGACGAACGAGACGATGCCGGAGTCGAAGTAGAGACTGTGACGCTTGACCTTGTATTCCTCGCCTTTTTCCTTGGCCTCGCGCCAGTCCTCGAGCGTGATGCGCACGCCCTTGGTGAGAAAGGCCTGGTAGCGGAGGTATTCGAGCACCTTGGTCCAGGAGTAGTTGATCTCGGGAAAAATTTCCGGGTCAGCCTGAAACGCCACCGTCGTACCGGTCTTGTCTGACTTTCCGACCGCCTTCACGTTCCCCTGCGGCTTGCCCTGCTTGAACTCCTGTACCCACACCTTGTCCTGCCGCTCGACCGTCACCTTGGTATGAGCGGAAAGAGCATTGACCACCGAGACACCGACACCGTGGAGACCGCCGGAAATCTTGTAGCCGTCGCCGCCGAACTTGCCACCGGCATGAAGCACGGTGAGGACCGTCTCCAGAGTCGACTTCTTGGTCTGGGGATGAGTATCCACCGGGATACCGCGACCGTTGTCGACGACCTCGACCCAGTTGTCCGGGAGCATCCGTACGACGATGTCCGTGCAATACCCGGCCATGGCTTCGTCGATGGAGTTGTTGACCACTTCCCAGATGAGGTGATGGAGCCCCTCGAGCGAGGTACCACCGATATACATGCCCGGGCGCTTGCGCACCGGATCGAGACCCTCGAGAACCTGGATGGATTTCGCACCGTATGTAGAGTCTTGAGTTTTCTTATTTGCCATAATAAGTAGGTGGTTATTACCAAACGGAGCGAGTGAAATGAAAGTTTATTTTTATTTCCGAGCGGAGTGCCGGTAAAAACGAGATGCAATCTCGTTACTCGGTATCGCTTTGCAAAAGATGTCTGAAAGAAAATTCGATGAGGAGTACTGCCGCCAGAAGAAGGAGACTGTCCCACCAGGTGAGGATGCGTCCATACTGGAACGCTGCGACAAGCACCAGATACAACGCGATGAGAAAGGCCTGCCGAAACGCCCCACCCAAGTGATGGGCCGCGCTGTGCTCGCCGAGACCCTTGCGATACATCCAGGTCATCATGAGTGTGAGAAACCCGATGAGCGTCGCGAACAGACTGACGAAAAAGAGTCCTACGCCCACGGTACTCGCCTGTTCCGGATCAAGCGCGAAGACTATCCCGAGCCAAGCCGAAAGAGCCAAGAGCGTAAACAACCGGATTCCCCACAAATACCCCGCGAGAGACATAGTCGAAAAATTCAAAAAAGACTCTTCTTTTTCTCAAGCCTCCATACCCTATTTTAGCCTTTTTTCAGAAAAAGAGCAACCTAAAAAAGTAGCCAATTTATGCTTTGAATGAGAGAAAAATCGTAAGGACAGATCTCCTTTTTCGGAGTCTTGAAGATCCGAAAGCGGGCATGGTTCCGCCGAAGAGGCGGAGAGCGAAGGAGCTTCAGGAGTGAGGTTGCACGCCGGGCAACCGAGCGACTCCGAAAAGGGAGGCTGGCCGGCGATATGAACTACCCGTCCGTATCCGAGAACCGTACGGCGAGGAAAGAGAAACAAAGAGCGGAAAGGAAAAGAAAAACCGGCATTCAAAGCCGGTTTTTCTCATTAGGCTCGAGAGACGTACGTGCCTTTTTCGGTGTTGATGATGAGGCTGTCTCCGGTCTTGATGAAGAGAGGCGTCGTCACCTGGAGACCAGTTTCGAGCGTCACCACCTTGTCCCCGCCCGAGGCCGTGTCGCCCTTGATGCCGGGAGGCGCATCGGTCACCTTGAGCGTCACCTTGACTGGGATCTCGACGTTGATCGGCTGGCCATCGAAGTTGAGCACGGTCACTTCCGTCCCCTCGACGAGGTAGTCAGCGATATGGCCGAGCACGTTCTTGGAAAGCGAGAACTGGTCGTAGTCTTCCTGATCCATGAACTGATAGTCATCGCCCTCATGGTAGAGGTACTGGGCTTGGGATTTGACGATCTCCGTCTCCTCGACCTTGTCGGCCCCTTGGAACGTGTGGTCGATGATACCGCCCGTGAGGAGGTTCTTGAGCTTGGTCCGAAGCACCGCGCCGGCCCGCCCCATCTTGGAATGCTGGTAGTCCATGACGAGGTACGGCTCGCCGTTAAAAAGGATGCGCTTGCCGGTTTTTATTTCAGTGAGAGTCAACATACTTTAGCGGACAAGATAAGGAATCAATGCCATGTAACGGGCGCGCTTGATGGCGTTCGCGAGGTGGCGCTGCTCCGTAGCGGAGAGACCGTAACGCTTCGGCGGATAGATTTTTCCCTGTGAGTTGAGGAACTTGCGCAGAAAATACGCGTCCTTGTAGTCGACTTTCTGCAGTTTTTTGGTCATCGCTGCTTCCATAGGTTATATGAATGAGGAATTAGGAATAATGAGTTACGTGGCTATGACTTTTGTCTTTTGGATGAGATGCGAGGAAACGCCGAGCACCGAACCGAGGCGTATAGGGAAATACGGCGAGGGAGGCGCGGAGGCGATTGACAAAGCAGCTCGCCAAAAACGAAAGTCAGAGCTTAAAAAGGGACATCTTCGATCTTAATTTCCTCCTTTTCATCATCGAGATTGATGGTCGGGATCTCTTCTTCGACCGGGGCGCTCTTCTGTGCCGCGGCTCCTGCGCCTGCTCCGGCTGCTGCCGGCGCGGCGCTCCGAGCTCCCTGGTACCCGCCCTGACCCGAGCCTTGGGCGCGATTGCCGAGCTGCATGTTCTCGCCGACGATTTCCGTCACGGAACGTTCGGTGCCGTCCTTGGCCGTGTACTTTCTCGTCTGGAGACGTCCTTCGACGAAGCATTCCTGACCCTTGGTGAGGTACTGCCCGGCGATTTCCGCGAGCCGTCCCCAGAGCACGACGTTGTGGAACTCGGTGCGTTCCTGGCGCGTGCCACCCTTGTCCGTCCAGAAGCTGTTGGTTGCCATGGAGAACGACGCGACCGACTGCCCGCCCGGCGTGGTACGGATCTCCGGATCCCTCGTGAGCCGCCCGACGATGATCGCTTTGTTGACGTTCATAACACTTGGTGAGATAAAGGTTGATTAAGAAAAATTTCATTTTTTGGATGCTATCCGAGGAGACGCCGAGCACCGAACCGAGACGTACACATCGGTACGTTGAGGGAGGAGCGCAGGCAGTCGACAAAGGAGAGCGCCAAAAAATAAATTTTTAAATGTCCAACTTCTCCTTGAGCTGCTGATCGATCTGTTCCTGGGAAACCGGCTTAACCTCTTCCTTGGGAGCGACCGGGGCCTGCGGCATCGGACGCACCGCACCGCGGCGCTCGTAGCGGCCGCTCCGAACCTCCGTGCGCGGACGTTCCACACGCTCGATCGGTTTGAGCTCAGGCAGGTCGTCGGCCCGCACCACGATGAAACGCAGCACGTCGGCATTGAGCTGAAGGGCGCGGTTGATCGTGGTAAGCGGATGGATTTCCGTCTCAACTTCCTTCTCATCGGCGTCCGGCAGCGTAAACCGGCGGGCGATATAGGTCCCGCGCACCTCTTTCTTCACCGGGTAGGCGAGCTTGCGCTTCTCCTCGGTCTGCGGCGGGAGAAATGTTCCGCCGTTCGACACCACGGTCTGCTCCACGCCTTCGCGGATACCCGGAAGCGAAGCTTCCTTGGACTCTCCCACGAGATAAAACAATTCGTATTCTACAGCCATATGACAGCTTCTAGCTTTCAGCTTCGTCAGCTTCTTAGCTTTATTAAAAAGTAAAAACCTGCCAACGAAGAAAATCTGCATCCGGCAGGATGATGCCGCTTCTATCCCTTCGATACACTCAGGGCGGAAGCCGCGTCGGACTTTCTCGGTTGTTTGCAGAGTCTATCACAGACTCTCCTTATTGGCAAGGGCCCTTTCTTGCGACCTATTGCACACCGAGTCCCATCGGTGCGGCAGGCGGAGTGGTATCCCCGCCTCCACCGCTTGATGCAATAGTGATGGCGGTGCCGTTCGTGTTGCAGCTGTTGTTGTCGTCGCAGACGTACAGGTAGGCCGTGGATCCGTCGGAGAACGTTCCGGCATTCACGGTCGCGGTGATGCTCCCCGTACTCCAGACGGTCGGCTTCTGGTATTCACGCACCGTCGAGGCGGCATACGTGCTCGCGTTCCCCAACACGACACGGTTGAGACCATAGCTCAGGTAGACGTCGGCGAAGTAGCGGCGGTTGTTCGTACTGCGGGTACGCGCATAGCCGCCGGCCGAGTCGACGACCAAACCGCCCTGTACTCCGCCGGCCAACACCGCCGTGATACCGACATAGGAATGATCGTACTGCTCCTGATTGCGTGCCAGACTGCCGTCATTGACAAGGTCGAACCAGCCCGTCACATCGGAGTCGTCCCAGCGTGCCATGAACTCCTGCTTGATCCAGGCCTGCGTCGGGTACAGCTCGCAGCCAGACTCCCAGCAATAGATGAAGGGACCGTTGCCGTTGTTGTCCGGCCAGTCCATCGCCCGCGCACCGCAGCCGTATGGCGGTCCCGGAGTGATCTCGTCCGCATAACCATGCTGTCCCACGCCGGTGGTCGCCGAATCCCAAACCGTGCTCCCATAGCTCGTATAGAACGTGCAGCCTGAGAAGGGGGACGGTCCTGCCGTAAAAAGGTAGGTCTTAAAGTTGTTGTCGTCCCCGAACACCCAGTTCGGATGCACCCGATAGTAGAACGACATGAGCGTATAGAATGGGTACCCGCTCGGGGTGGGTCTGTTCTTATCGATATTCACCCCGTTCGACGGGTTATCGGTATTGAGATGGACCCCGGTCAGATACTTGGTAATCCGGGGATGCGGCATCGCCACGCCGCCCACCCCTGTCGAATACGCCATATCATACGGGGCGCCGAGAGCCGTCGGACCGTACGAAGTCCACGGGGAGGACGCCAGACTCGAATACTGACCCTGATCGAACGCCACGGGAATGGCATTGGCACCGACCCCAAACCCCGAACCGCTTACCGTCACTGATCCGCCGTGCGACCAGGTACCACTCGTATTGCTAATACTCGGCGCAGCAGAAACTATGGACGGAAAAAGAACTACGGCAATGGTCAGGATGAACAGAAATGGGAGCGAATGTTTCATACCGTCATTGTACACTAAGCCCCGTCGGCGCGGCAGGCGGAATAGTATCAGACCCGCCCTGCGTCATCGTACCGGCTGACAGAGAACCGGCACCACCTGTTCCGGTATCCGTATAGATCTCAAAGTCGTCCCAATACAGGTAGTTGACTGCATCGTGAGCACAGCAGCCTTCCGATGCACTCCAGTTCGATCCCATTAAAAACGTCGTCCAACTGGGCGTATATGAGTAAAAACCGGACTGCGTCAGGGTATAACCAGTAACCTCTTTCTGAAGAACGTCGTCTTCCCAGAGGCGGATAATCCCATTGGAGGCATGTTCATATATGTAGACTTCTATTTTATGCCAAGCACGGTCTCCGGCGTGAGAAATATCTCCCCAATAAGTTCCCAGCCATACTTCACTGCTCGTGTTATATCCGGAAAACGCCCCTGTAATAGCCCCGTCTATGGGGTTGTTGTCGACCTGCAGATCAAGAAAAGTGGCTGAGTTTCCGAATCTGGCAATCTTCGGTCCTGTGCCTCCGTTCAGGCTTGCGTCGCGACGAATCCAAAAGCGGTACATGACCTCATTCGTATAAGACGCCATATCATTGAGTACCATTGCGGTCTGGGTTCCAACTCCTGCCGAATTACCATCGCTTTCCCAGTTGCAGCGCGCCATATAGCTTCCGGAACGAGTCCCGGCCAATCCATCCGCGGCCGTCGTGACTGCGGAGCACTTCTCGTTTGGCGCATCCTGCGACCAGAGATTCGTGTTCCCCGATTCCCAGCCGTCATAGAACACCCGGCCGGCAGCGGAAGCGTCACTCGCGACAAGAAAACCGATGACAAGCGACAGGAGAAATTGCACTGAGAACAAGGATCGAGTCATATTAAAACTTCATTCTCCCTACAATTATATACAGGACGTACGTCTTTGAGCACAGTTTGAGGCGCAAGCAAGGAGCGGAGTAAGCCGTACTGATGCAAGTACGGCGTCAAGCACCGGAGCTTGTAACAAAGAAATGTGCCAAAGATGTAGTCCCTACAGGAGTTCCTTGTAGTGATCCGCCCAGTAAAGGATGCCGTTGATATAGGGCGCGTAGCTCGTGCCGAGGTAAGCGGCGGCGGCTTTCTTCCAAGCGCTCCGGTTCCCCTGGTCGACGCCGGGGACCTTGTCGAGCTTGAGGGCCATCGCCATCACGCCGTCGGTCAGGTTCCACGGGCTCGGCGGACGATGTCCCGTAGCCGAAGCGACGGCGGACTTGTAGGCGTTCCAGGTGTCCGGCATAAACTGCGCGACGCCCATCGCTCCCCCGGTCCCGGTATAGCCGCGCGGATTGCATGACACCTTCTGTTTCTTGTAATCGATACCGAGCTCCTTGGTGATCCCCTTGAAAAGGTCGCGGCGCCACTGAAAAGTCTGCCAGGACCGCTTGGAGAGTTTTCCGGACTTGTAGTTTTTCTCCGCACCAGCCTCCACTTCTGCGTAGGTGCAACCACCCACATTAGCCCCGAGGTTGGTCTCCATCTTGAGCACGCCGAAGAGGAACCCTTTCGGTACGCCGGTTGCCTTGCTCGCGAACTCCACCGCCTCCTTGATATCCTTGGCGTTGTAGGACTTGCCCAAGAGCTTGGCCAAATCGCCCTGCAATTCGTTGAGCTCGCGGTTCAGGCGGTTGATATCCGCCTGCTGCTCGTTGATATCGGACTGGGTTTCCGTTTTCTCCGAAGTCAGGATCGCCTTCTGTTTGTTCTTGAGAGCGATGAGTTCCTCATGGTCTTTCTTCACGTCTTCGAGAGAGACCTTCTCATCGGCCACCCGGGCCTTCACGCTGGCAATCCCGCGCACCACCTCCTGCATCTTCTCCTGGGTCGAAAAGAGACTGTCGTTGTCCTGGAGAAAATCACCATCTTCCGAGAACATCACCTTGGCAAAGGGGACGTCCGTCGCGAAGTACATTTCCTGAAGAAGTTTTTTCAGGACCTCGCGTTCCAGCTTAAGCTGAAGTTCCAGGGTGGCGATTTCTTGTTCCTTCTGATCGATGGTCTGCTCGGTCGAAGTGAGGAGCACGAGCGTCTTCTGGATCACCTGCTGCGTCGAGGAGAGCGAAGAATTGATCTGGCTCAGGTCCTGTTCCAGAGCTGTCTTCTTCTTGGTCGCGTCCTTGATCTTCTTCTCAAGCTTCTCGATGTCGTCCTGGATCTCATCCGCATCCTCTTCCGCAGACGCCAAACCGGCCCCGATCGGAGAAAGGACAAGCGGCGCAGCAATCACAAGACTCCCGAACAGGGTGAGCGCAAAGAAAAATCGTTTTTGTTTTGAGACAAAACCCATAGGGTTCCAGTATATCACAGGCCTTTTTTCAAGCCTTTTTCAGGATTTTTCCCTGGTCTTTCTCTGGTATTGACAACTTTTCACGTTTGATGGATACTGGGGCGGTTGGTCATGTTACCCAATCCGACGCTTGGACACGATTCAAGGAAAGATTTCGTAGTATGATCACCCCTCTTTTTTTGTAGTTCCTTCAACAACGATCAGAGATAGGGAAGAACATGCGAGCACAACTCGATGCAGCACCTACAAACGAACAGCCGAAAAGGCATTTCATTTTCACCTGCTTCGATAATCGAATCGACGGCATCGTCCAACAAGAAGTCGAGAAAATCCGCTCCGCGGGAGGAATCATCGTCGAGAAATGCATCAACCGGCTGCCGGGGGGTGTTCATCTTCTGACGGAAAAAACCTGCCGAAACGCGTTTTACTATTCTCTTTCCACGCTTAGCGACGAGGGCATTGCCGGAATCGATGTATTCCATGTATGGCCACACACCGTCTGCAAGTTCTGCGGTATCCACCATAAGGAGAAGATCGGGACTGGAGTACAAAGCGATCTTCGTTTCCATCTCCGGAGCGCTGAAAAAATACACTCCGGAGCGCACGCACACTTCGCAACTCTTCCGATCGGTGAGCAGCCCGAGCTTGATGTCAGAATCATCCTCACCATCGATCAGAAGATCGTCACCATCGAAGAGGCCAACGAGCTTCTCCTAACCATCCCTCCTCACCACGGCCACGGTCATCCTTGCTGTCGGCCGGATGGAAAGGCCTCAATGTTCTGTTCCACTCCGAACGGCGGGGCAATCGGTCGTTTCTGATCGCGCACAGCAACCAGGCAACGTCCACAAGAAAAGGCGGCCCCTCCCGGGACCGCCTTCTTTTTTACTGTTTTCTCTTTGCTCTCTTTCCTTTCCCTTTACTCCCCTTCACCAGTGGAGATACTCATTTCTTTGGAAGCCTTCATGATTCCCTTCTCTATCTCCTTGGCCACCTTCGGGTTTTCCTTGAGAAAGGTCTTGGCGCTCTCGCGGCCGGCCCCGAGCTTCACGTCACCGTAGAGGAACGAGTTGCCGGATTTCTTGAGCACCTCGTACTTGACGCCCGTATCGAGGAGATCGCCCGCGAGCGAGATGCCTTCGTTGTACATGATGTCGAACTCTGCCGTCTTGAAAGGCGGGGCGACCTTGTTCTTGACCACCTTGGCTTTGACGCGGTTTCCCACCACTTCCTCACCCTTCTTGATCTGGGCGCTCCGGCGCACCTCGAGACGCACCGACGAGTAGAACTTGAGTGCCTGACCGCCAGTCGTCGTCTCGGGATTGCCGAACATGACACCGATCTTCATGCGGATCTGGTTGATGAAAATCACGACCACATTGGAACGGGCGATGATAGCGGTGAGCTTGCGCAGGGCCTGCGACATGAGGCGGGCCTGCCGACCGACATGGGTGTCGCCCATCTCGCCTTCGATCTCGGCCTTGGGGACAAGCGCCGCTACCGAGTCCACTACGATCACGTCCACCATGTTGGAACGTACGAGGGTCTCCACGATATCGAGCGCCTGCTCTCCCGAGTCCGGCTGCGAGATGAGGAGGTCGTTGATATTGACGCCGATGCGCTTGGCATATTCGGGATCGAGAGCGTGCTCCGCGTCGACGAAGGCCGCCACTCCGCCCGCCTTCTGGGCGTTTGCCACGATATGGAGGGTGAGCGTCGTCTTGCCGGAGGATTCCGGTCCGTAGATCTCGACGATGCGGCCGCGCGGCACCCCGCCGATACCGAAGGCGATGTCGAGCGAGACCGATCCGGTCGGAATCACCTCCACATCCACCTTGCGCACGTCGCCGAGCTTCATCATCATCCCCTCGCCGAACTTCTCCTGGATAGTAGAGAGGACACTGTCGATCTTCTTCTTGTCGTCCCCGTTCTTTTCGGACTTGGTTGCCTTCGCCATAGTATTCCGTTCATTAAAACTTATACTGGTGTTTACTTCACTTACATACTAACATACACAGAGAAATCCTGTCTAGGGTTGTCTCCCATCTTTAGTGAATATCACGTCCTGTATCGCTCCTTTCTTTTCGGAAAGTGCCTTTGTTTCGCCATCGTTGAACTGGACAAGTGTCCGGCTACCGTCCTCCGACCCTATCTTGATCGTCTCTCCTGCCTCGAATGTCTTCTTGTCCTTGATCGGAAGGCTGCCACTGAATACCGTCACACCGTCCGCTTCGACCGTGATGCGCGCCGGTTTCTCCCGGGCTTCCACCACGATACGGAATTTCTCCTTGACTTCGCTCGGGGTTCCCGTGTTCTCTTGCGGCTTTTCGGGAATATACTTGGTCTCCACGGAAAGCGTCTCTCGTTTCTTCTTGTCGAAACGGTTGATGGCGACGACCGTGATACTGTTCAGTCCCGGCTGAAGGATGAGTTTTTCCGAGAACTCCCCTTCGCTTCCCACGAACACCGGCTGATCGTTGATGGAAAGCCGCACTCCCTTGTCGGTTTTCCCTTTGACCGTCACATCGCTCGTCTCGATCTGCGCGCCGCTCTGCGGTTCGAGGATGACAAGGCGCGGCGCGGCGGCGAAACTCTGGAACTCACGATAGAGATAAATGAAGGCTGAAGAGACCGAGAGCACGATAAGCACCATCACGACGGAGCGCGGCGTGATGACGACCGAAGAGATATCGAACCGCTTGGGATCGTTCGATCGGGACTCCTCATGCCCGAGATTGGCCCGGATATTCCGCTCCCGTTCGTAGAGCCTGATGAAGGCGTTCTCCTCGAGATTGAAGTAGCGCGCGTAGCTCCGCAGGAATCCGCGGACATAGACATCCGCGGGCAGTTTGTCATACTGTCCGTTTTCGAGATACTCGAGGTATTTCGCCTGGATCTTGGTCGCCTTGGCGACATCCGTCAGACTGAGACGCAGGTCGCTTCGGAGCTTGCGAAGTTTCTCTCCGAGCGTCAGCGACGCGACTTTCTTTCGTGTAAAACCTGAATCCATACCCCCTTGTTACAGTTGCCATTTATCGCGGTCCTGCTGCTCGGTCACATGCGCGTCATCGTACTTTTCCGCATCTTCCACATGCACGGGCGGTTTGCCGACGAGCACCTGCTTCTTGCCGTCTATCATCCCGACGATGCCGTTTTCTTCCATAAGGTGCATGAGACGCGCCGCCCGCGGATACCCGATACCGAGCGCCGTCTGAAGGGAAGTCGTCGACGCCTTTCCGCTCTGGACGATGATTTCCTTGGCCCGCTCATACATGTCGTCCTGCTCTGCCCCGTTGTCCACCGCATCAAGCGCCGCGGTGATATCGTCTTTTTCCTCGTCGCCGCCGAAGTCTTCTCCGATCTCGTCCTCACCGAGCTCTTCCTTCTGCGTGCGCCAGAACGCCGTCACGCGCTTCACTTCGTCATCGGAAGCAAAGACACCCTGGAGACGCTTCATCTCGGTGCCTTCAGCCGGAGCATAAAGCATATCGCCGTTTCCGAGGAGTTTCTCCGCTCCGCCGCTGTCGAGAATCGTACGCGAATCGATCTGGGTCGTCACCTGGAAAGCGACACGGGTCGGAATGTTGGCCTTGATGAGGCCGGTGAGTACCTCGACGCTCGGCCGCTGCGTCGCGAGAACGAGGTGGATACCGATAGCGCGCGACATCTGCGCGAGGCGGATGACGAGGGACTCCACTTCCTTGCCATGAGCTACCATGAGATCGGCCATCTCGTCGATGACGATGACGATGTACGGGAGGTTCTCGAGACGCTCTTCACGGACGCGACCGGTCTCTTCATCGACGATGGTCTTACGCTCACCTTGGGCCAACCGCTCCCGGTAGGAGAGGAGGTCACGGGCATGCACCGATTCGAGTACCTTGTAGCGGCGTTCCATCTCCCCGACCGCCCAACGCAGGGTATTGACCACCTTTTTGTTTTCCACGATGACATCGGTCTTGAGATGCGGGATGCCTTTGTACACGGAGAGTTCGACGCGCTTCGGATCGACGAGGATGAGCTTGAGGTCTTCCGGAGAGTTCTGATAGAGGAGCGAGAGGAGGAGCGTGTTGATACAGACGCTCTTGCCGGAACCGGTACGTCCCGCGATAAGGAGGTGCGGCATCTTGCGCAGGTCGGCGAGGACGTGCTTGCCCGCGACATCCTGACCAAGGACGAGCGTAAGATCGGATTTGCGTTCCTTGAATTCCTTGCTCTCGAGGATGGCCTTAAGGCGCACCGTCGCGACGGACTTGTTGGGCACCTCGATACCGACGAGCGACTGTCCCGGGATGGGAGCCTCGATACGGATCGACTGCGCCGCGAGCGCGAGCGCGAGGTCGTTACTGAGCGCGGTGATGCGTGAAAGCTTGACGCCGAAGGCCGGACGGAACGTGTACTGCGTCACGGTCGGACCGACCCGCACCTCACCCGGCTCCACCTGGATGCCGAAATACTTGAGCGTGTTCTGGATGACGTGCTTGTTACGCTCGGTGTCGCCTCCCACTCCCTGACCGGTTGTCGATTCCAGGAGATCCACCGAGGGAAGTTCCCAACGATAGGTCCTGCGGGGACGGCGCTTGCGCGGCTGCATGTAGACCGGCACATCCACCGTCTCGTCATCGGATGCCTCCTCCGCCTCTTCCGGCTTCGCATCCTCCCGGAACTCGATACTCCTGATATTGTTCGCTTCCAGATCGTTCACCTTGCTCTCCTCGAGACTGGCTTGTTCCGTCGTGGCCGCTTCCGGAGTGAGCGCCGTAGCACGCACACCCTCCTCGACGGAAGTAAGTGTCGGGGTTTCTTCTCCTTCTGTTTTTTCCTCCCCTACGGAACGCCGCTTGAGTTTCTCCTGCAGGCGCTCGAAAAAGTGCATGAGCGAGACATTGAAGGCGGCGATCATGCCGATCGCAAAAAGCGCCAAAAGGATAAGCGTCGCCGCCACTCGCCCGGTGAAACCAAACAGTATCGAAGCGAACCCGAAACCGATGTATCCCCCGCCCTCACCGGCTCGCGCCACCTTGAGGAGCTCCTTGGTCGTGTCGCCCGTGTAGAGATGCAGGAGCCCGAGCACCGAAAAGAACGCAAGGAGGAGACCGACGAACTTCACCGCATCAGCGAGCGTCGTCGTGCGGCGCTTGAGAAACATCACACCGGACACCAGAAGAAGGAGCGGGAAGAGCCACTTGCCATACCCTAAGAGCGCTCCGGAACCGGCGTCCAACCACTCGCCCAATGTTCCCGCCGTTTCAAAGAACGCCAGAAGAAACAGGAGCGCGAACACGAACAAAAAAACCGCCGCGATGCTCCGTTTCGCGTCGCTGTGGAGAATATCCTCAAACTGGAAGCCGGATTCCTCCTCCGGCTCCTCGACTTTGCTTTTCTTCCGTCCCATATGAAACCATTATATCACACGAAAGAATGCCTTTTCAAAACAAAAACACCCTCGATGAGAGGGTGTTTTTGAAAGAGAAGTCTCTCTATGCCTTTTCGCTCTCAAGGCCGCGGTAGCCGGTACCGGCGGGGATGAGACGTCCGATGATGACGTTCTCCTTGAGACCGCGCAAGCGGTCTTCCTTGCCGGAGACGGCGGCGTTGATGAGGACGCGGGCGGTCTCCATGAAGGACGCGGCGGAGAGGAACGATTCGGTCGAGAGGGCCACCTTGGTGATCCCGAGAACCATCGACTCGCCGGTCGCTTCCGTGCCCTTCTTGGCGCGGGCCTCTTCGTTGGCTTCCTCGAACTGGTCGCGCTCGACGACGTCGCCGGGGAGGAGCATGGTGTTGCCCGGATCGAGGACGCGGATGCGGGAGAGCATCTGGCGGATGATGACTTCGATGTGCTTGTCGTTGATGCCTTCACCCTGGCTCGCGTAGATCTCCTCGATCTCGCGGATGATGTAGCGGTGCACCGCTTCCTGGCCCATCACCTCGTAGAGTTTCTTCAGGTCGATGTGACCTTCGGAAAGGATGGAACCGACACCGACGAGATCACCTTCCTTGACTTTGAGCGCGACGTTCTGCGGCACCTGGTACTCGTGCTCGGTCTTCTTGTTGTCGACCACCTTGATCTTGACGACCTTGGCGGAATCCTTGGCGATGGAGGTCACCTGTCCGTCCACCTCGGAGAGGATGGCTTCGGTCTTCGGATTACGGGCCTCGAAAATCTCTTCGACACGAGGCAAACCCTGAGTGATATCGGAACCGGCCACACCACCGATATGGAACGTACGCATGGTGAGCTGTGTACCCGGTTCACCGATGGCCTGCGCGGCGACGACACCGACGGAGGCGCCGAGCTCGACCAAGGCATTGCGACCGAGGTCGACACCGTAACAGATGCGGCAGACACCGCGGCGGGACTTGCAGGTGACGAGGGTGCGGATCTTGACTCTGGTGACGCTCTTGTCGTTCTCAATGGCCTTGGCTTCTTCCTTGGTGATGAGCGTGCCCTTCTTGACGAGGGTTTCCTTGGCTTCGTTCTTGACGGCTTCGACGGTGACACGACCCTCGACACGGGCGGCAAAGCTTGCGCCGATGGCGTCGGAATCCTCACGGTAGAGGTAGGCACCTTCGGTATCGGCACAGTCCTCGTCGCGGACGATGATGTCCTGGGCCACGTCGACAAGACGGCGGGTGAGATAACCGGCGGTCGCGGTACGGAGCGCGGTATCCGCCATACCCTTGCGGGCGCCGTGGGTCGAGATGAAGTACTCGAGAACGTTGAAGCCTTCCTTGAAGGAGCTCTTGACCGGGAGCTCGATGGTCTCTCCGGTCGGTCCGGCCATGAGACCCTTCATACCGGTCATCTGCACGACGACGGATTCGGAACCACGGGCCTTGGAATAGACCATGGAGTAGACCGGGCCTTCCTTGTCGAGCGTCTCACGCACCGCATCGGTGATCTTGTTCTTGGTGTCGTTCCAGATCTCGATGACGCGGTTCTTGCGCTCGTCGTTGGTGAGGAGACCCATGTTGTACTGATTCTTCACCTCGGCGACATGACCTTCGGCTTCGACGATGAGTTCCTGCTTGACCGACGGCACGACGAGGTCGTCCATGCCCCAGCTGAGACCGGACTTGGAAACGGAACGGAAGGCGAGGTCCTTGAGCCGGTCGGCGAAGCGGGCGGCTTCGTCCTGACCACGGGTCGTGAGGATGCGACTCATGAGGACGCGGAGGTTCTTCTTGACCATCTCCTCGTTCACGAAGCGCAGGTCTTCCGGAAGGATGTCATTGAGGAGGATACGACCGACGGACGTCTCGATGAGCGTACCCTGGTAGGAGAGCTTGATCGCGACGTTGACATCGACGAGTCCGTTCTGGTAGGCGAGGATGGCTTCGTCCATGGTACCGAACGCCTTCCCCTGTCCCTTGCCTTCCGGTTTGATGTGGGTGAGATAGTAGGCACCGAGCACCATGTCGAGACGCGCCGACACGATCGGTTCGCCCGAGGCAGGCTTCAAGAGGTTCTTGGACGAGAGCATGATGTTGGCGCTCTCTTCGCGGGCCTGATCGGTGAGCGGCACGTGGACGGCCATCTGGTCACCGTCGAAGTCGGCGTTGAAGGCCTCACACACCATCGGGTGGAGACGGATGGCCTTGCCTTCGATGAGGACCGGCTGGAACGCCTGTATGGAGAGACGGTGGAGGGTCGGGGCGCGGTTGAGGAGCACGTAGTGGTGCTCGATGATCTCGTCGAGGATCTCATAAGCCTCTTCGGTCTCGGCATCGACCATGCGGCCGGCGGTGCGGACGTTGTGGGCGTGCTCCTTCTCGATGAGCTTGTTGATGATGAAGGGCTTGAAGAGTTCGAGGGCCATCTTCTTCGGGAGACCACACTGATGCAGCTTGAGCTTGGGACCCACGACGATCACGGAACGACCGGAGTAGTCCACGCGCTTGCCGAGGAGGTTCTGGCGGAAACGACCCTGCTTGCCCTTGAGGGCGTCGGCGAGGGAACGGAGCGCCCGGCGCTGACCGGTCGACGCGGCGGTCGAGGCCTGGCCGCGACGGGCCGAGTTGTCGAAGAGGGCGTCCACTGCTTCCTGGAGCATGCGCTTCTCGTTTCTCGTGATGACTTCCGGCGCACCGATAGCCATCAGTTTCTTGAGACGGTTGTTGCGGTTGATGATGCGGCGGTAGAGGTCGTTCAAGTCAGAGGTCGCGAAACGTCCACCGTCGAGAGCCACCATCGGACGAAGGTCCGGCGGAATGACCGGTACGGCAGTCGGGAGCATCCACTCGAGACGAAGACTGGCCTTCTCGAAGCCTTGGTAGACCTTGAGACGCTGGAGGAGCTTCTTCTGGTCGAGCGATTCGCTCTCGGTGAGCTCCTCGCGGAGCTTCTCGAGCTGCGCCTTGATATCGATCTTCTCGAGGATCTTGCGGATGGCCTCGGCACCGATGCCGGCGGTAAAGATCTGCCCGAAGCGCGAGGAGAGGTTGAAGTACTCCACTTCCGAGAGGATCTGGTAGGGACGGAGGTTCTTGATCTCTTCCTTGGTGCCACGATACTGGTCCTTGAGCTCCTCGAGGAGTTTCTCGGTGACTTTCTCGTTCTTCTCACCGGCCTTCACTTCCTTCTGCTTGCCCTTGTATTCCTTTTCGAGGGATTCGAGAGACTGGACCTTCAGCTCCTCGTTGACATCCATGATGATGTACGAGGAGAAGTAGATGACGCGCTCGAGCTCCTGCGGCGAGATGCCGAGGACGAGACCGATCTTGCTCGGCACGCCGCGGAGGAACCAGATGTGCGATACCGGTGTGGCGAGCTTGATATGGCCCATGCGCTCGCGACGGACGATGGCACGGGTCACTTCGACGCCGCACTTGTCGCAGACGATGCCCTGATAGCGGATGCGCTTGTACTTGCCGCAGTAGCACTCCCAGTCCTTGGAAGGACCGAAGATCTTCTCACAGAAGAGACCGTCCGGCTCGTAGCGCTGGGTGCGGTAGTTGATGGTTTCCGGCTTGGTGACTTCGCCGTGGGACCACTCCATGATCTGGTCGGGGCTCGCGAGGGTGAGTTTCACGCTGTCGAAGTCGCTCACTTTCGTAATGTTTTCCATATGATTTGACTAACAACTTACAACTGACGACTTACAACAGATGCATCTGTTCAGTTTTCTTGGTTGTCGGTTGTTCGTTGTTCGTTGTTAGTTGATTATACGGTTTCCAGATCGTCTTCCTCCGAGGATTCCGTCCGCGCGCCTTTGAGTTCGACGTTGAGACAGAGACCCTTGAGCTCGTTGACCAACACGTGGAACGAGGCCGGGAGATTGGGAGACTTGATCGGTTCACCCTTGATGATGGACTCGTATGCTTTCGACCGTCCAAGCACGTCGTCCGATTTGATGGTAAGCATTTCCTGGAGAGTATAGGCCGCGCCGTAGCCTTCGAGGGCCCACACTTCCATTTCACCGAAGCGCTGACCACCGAACTGCGCCTTGCCACCGAGCGGCTGCTGGGTGATGAGCGAGTACGGCCCGATGCTTCGCATGTGGATCTTGTCTTCGATCAAGTGATTGAGCTTCATGATGTACATGACGCCGACCGTCGATTCGTTGTCATAGGCCTCGCCGGTCTTGCCATCGATGAGACGGATCTTGCCGCTTTCGGGGAGTCCGGCCTTCCTGAGCTCGGCCTTGATATCGCCTTCCGACACGCCGTCGAGCGCGAGGCTCGCCACCGTGTAACCGAGCTTCTTGGCCGCCCATCCGAGGTGCGTCTCGAGGATCTGTCCGAGGTTCATACGGGACGCGACACCGAGGGAATTGAGCACGATGTCGACGGGCGTACCGTCGGGTAGGTGCGGCATGTCTTCCACCGGAGCGATGTGTGAGATGACACCCTTGTTGCCGTGGCGTCCGGCGAGCTTGTCACCGACCGAGATCTTGCGAAGCTGCGCGACCGAGACCTGGATCTGCTGGAAGACGCCCATGGGGAGCTTGTCGCCGCGCTCGCGGGAGAAAATTTTCACATCCACCACTTTGCCGTGCTCACCGTGCGGGAGATACAAAGAGGAGTCCTTCACGTCGCGGGATTTCTCACCGAAGATGACACGCAAGAGCCGCTCTTCGGCCGTGAGGTCACCCTCACCCTTCGGCGTGATCTTGCCGACGAGGATATCGCCGGACGAGACCTCGGCACCGAGACGGATGATGCCGTTCTCGTCGAGGTTCTTGAGACGGTCCTCACCGATGTTCGGGATGTCGCGGGTCACCACCTCCGGCCCGAGCTTGGTGTCACGGACGTCGATGGAGAAGTCCTCGATGTGGATCGAGCTCCAGCGGTCCTGCTGCACGACACGCTCGGAAACGATGATGGCGTCTTCATAATTGAAACCGTCCCACGGCACGAACGCGACCACCATGTTCTGACCGAGGGCCAGTTCGCCATGATCGGTCGAGGCGCCGTCGGCCAGGAGTTCGCCCTTCCCCACCTTCTGTCCCTTCTTCACGCGCGGGATCTGGTTCATCGAGGTGAAGGCGTTGGATTTCTCGAAGCTCTGGAGTTTGTAAACGTGATCGAGGTGTTCCTTCTTGCTGCCGGCCGGGGCCTTGGAGCGGACCGTGATGTGATCGGCGTCCGCCTCTACCACTTCACCCTCGGCGAGAGCAAGCACGACCTGACCCGAGTCACGGGCGGCCTTGTCCTCGATGCCGGTCCCGACGATCGGGGCCTCCGGCACGACGCACGACACGGCCTGGCGCTGCATGTTGGAACCCATGAGGGCGCGGTTGGCGTCATCGTGCTCGATGAACGGGATGAGCGCGGTCGCGATGGAGATACACTGCTTGACGGAAACGTCCATGTAGTCGAGCGAGTCGGCTTCGATCGTTTCCGGATGTCCCTTCACGCGCGCCTCCACCATCGTCTCAACAACGTTCCGGTGCTCGTCGAGCGTCACGCCGGCGTGGGCGATGATCTTGCGGTCTTCCACGATGGCGTTGAGATACTCGATGTCGAGCGACACGAACGGTTTCACTTTGACCGTCTCGCCCTTCTTGGTCTTGGCGACTTTCTCGGCGAGCGTCTCATCGAGCAAGTCACCCTCCTTGGCGACACCGGCGACGGTTTCGTTCAGGATACGGTTGACGAGGTCTTCCTTTTTGGCTTCCACTTCCTTCTTGACGACGAGGTACGGCGTCTCGAGGAACCCGTACTCGTTGACACGGGCATAGGTCGCGAGGTGGCCGACGAGACCGATGTTCGGACCTTCCGGCGTCTCGATCGGACAGATGCGGCCGTAGTGGCTGTGGTGCACGTCACGCACTTCGAAGCCGGCGCGCTCACGGGTGAGACCGCCGGGACCCATGGCCGAGAGACGGCGCTTGTGCTCGAGTTCCGCGAGAGGGTTCACCTGGTCCATGAACTGCGAAAGTTGGGAGCTCGAGAAGAATTCCTTGACGCTCGCCGCGACCGGACGCGGATTGATGAGCTGGCCGGGGACGACAGTCTCCGGATCACAGGTCGACATGCGGTCCTTGATGTTTCGCACCATGCGGTACATGCCGACGCGCAGTTTGTTCTGGATGAGCTCGCCCACGGCGCGCACGCGGCGGTTGCCGAGGTGGTCGATGTCGTCGGGACGGCCTTCCGGATCGTTATTGAGACGGATGACTTCCTTGACGATGAGGACGAGGTCGTCGGTGTTGAGGATGCGGTTCTCTTCCTTGTCCGCGCGTTCCACCTCGAGACGCTGGTTGAGACGGTAGCGTCCCACCGCGCCGAAGTCGTAGCGCTCGAAGTTGAAGAACATGCTGTCGATCATCGACTTGGCGTTCTCCTCGGTCGCGAGATCGCCCGGGCGAAGACGCTTGTAGACCTCACGGTAGGCCTCGCCGCGGTCGTGCGACGGGTCCTTGAGGAGGGTCGTCTCGATGAACTTGGTCTCACCGGTGTCGATGTCCTTGAACGCGTCGCGGATCTCCTTGTCACTGAAACCGAAGGCCTTGAAGAGGGCGGTGATAGGGAGCTTGCGCTTGCGGTCGATCTTGACGGAGATGACGCCGTCGAGGTCGGTCTCGATCTCGAGCCATGCGCCGCGGTTCGGGATGATCTTGCCGCCGAAAAGCTTCTTGCCCTTCTGGTAGTCCATGGTAAAGAAGACACCCGGGGAACGGATGAGCTGCGAGACGACGACACGTTCCACACCGTTGATGATGAAGGTGCCGCGCTCGGTCATGATCGGGAAGTCGCCGAGGTAGATCTCCTGTTCCTTCACTTCGCCGGTCTTCTTGATGAGGAGGGTCGCCTTGGCACGCAAGGGCGCCTCGTAGGAGATGTTCTTGTCCTTGCAGAGGGAAGCGTCGTACTTGGGTTCGTCGAGATAGTAACCGCCGACGGAAAGCTCCAGGTCCTTGCCGGTGAAATCCTCGATCGGGTTGATCTCGTCGAAGAGCTCCTTGAGGCCCTTCTCCCAGAACCAGGCATAGGAATCCTTCTGCACCTCGATGAGGTCCGGCAGGGAGACGGTGATGCGATTGTTGAAAAACCGGCGCTTGGCAAGCGAGGACTCCTTACTGAAGGAATCCTTCACCCGCAGGACTTTCTCTGCTTTGGACATAAAAAGACACTCATATGCGCACTCCTTGCTTCAGGCGAAGACGAAACAAGTAGGGCCGATGAGATGAGCGGATTAATCTATTTGATTGTGGAGGAAGCGTGTCTCTTCTCCATTCCCAATGAAAAATTTTGGAAACTAAGGGAATTTTTCTTGACCTTCCCGCTTCACCCGTATTTGAAGGCGAGAAAGTCGGTTTTTTTCATTCTTCGATAAGACTTTAGGATCACTCCGAGTCCTGTCGAAGAGTCAAAAGAAGCAAAATCGATTGTACCAGCGCAAAAAATTTCTGTCAAATGAAAACCAAAAAATGGCTCTAAAAAGCCGCTACGTCAAAAATGTCTGTTCGTTTGAAAGCGAAGCACATGCAAGGAAATACTTTTTCTTCTTTTCCTTAAAGAAGCGTCGCGAAAGTTGGAAACTCGGGAAGAACTATTTGAGAGACACACCGAAAGTATACACCTTCTGGACCGTTTCGGCAATACGCCTGGAAGTGGAGAACTCCGGCAAGTCGGACATCACTTGGAAATCAGTGATATCTTCCGCTTTCAATCCCTGCTCCCGCAGCACCTCATCGATCGCCTCGAACAGTTTCTTCCCCATATCGCGCGACTCGGGCCACTCCTTGCTCGCTACTTCCTTGCTCTCATGAAAAAGTGAGAGTTTTGATTTTTCTTTTCCAACGGTGAGTTCAAATACGTACGTCATAGAAAATCATTTCAAACGTTTCCAATCGAAATTCCACGGGTCGGTCTTGCGGCCGGGAGCGATGTCGGTGTGACCGACGACATGCTTGATCGGATACTGTTTCTTGAGGGAAGCAATGAGCGCGTTCACGGCCGTGTACTCTGCATCGGTATACTTCCCCTCCATCGTGTTCATGAGCTCGATACCGATGGAGAAATCATTGACATTGGTGCGGCCGTCCGGCATCTTGCTCGTCCCGGCATGATAGGCGACGTTTTGGTCCGCGACCAGACGGTAGACTCCCCCCTCGCGATCGATGAGGTAGTGGGCGCTCACGCCGTATTCCTTGTACTCGTCGATGAGTTTCGATACGGAGTACGGGTCGCCGCCAAGGGCGTTGTACGACGAGTGCAGCACCACCGTGTCGATGCTCCGTGCTTTCTTGGGTACCGAGTATCCGAAGCCCACCAGGCGATCTACAATCGTGAAACTACTGTCTTTCGTCTCCGTCTTCGCGGGTTCGGGAGCAGGAGTCGGAGCTATTGAAGGAGTCGGCTCTGACACTTTCTCCTTTACCGACACGTCCAGCTTCTTGGGTACTTCCCTATTTTCAGAGGAAGCCTTTTCTTCCTCTTGAGGACTCACCGCCTCCTGCGGCACTTCTTCCTGCTTCGGTTCTGCGATCACCGGATTGGCATACGTCTGCGTCTTCGCCTTATCCTTCTGGACAAAGAAAAAAACTCCTCCTCCCCCGAGAAGCACCACGACCAATACACCAAAAAATATCCCCTTGTTCATGATTTGTATTATACCACCCTCCTTTCTTTGTCATCCCCGCGGAGGCGGGGATCCAGGCATCACCAATGTTCAATATCCTTTTTACTAAGGTTAGTGGAACCTACCTGCCGGTAGACAGGAAAACGAAAGCAAATTTTCATTTCACTCGCTACGCGTTGGGTAATAAAAAAAAACGGCCCCCGACTTGTCATACTGACCAAGCCAGAGGCCTTCATGGACGTTGCCCTACTTCTTGACGAATCCCGTGCGCCTGTAATGTCCCTCAATGAGGCTTTCGACATCAACCCCTGCCCCCCTCAATATCTCGAGATGACTACGAAGATAGTGACGCACCGGGGTGCCGAGCCGTTGCCTGGCAATCCGATCAGCGAAGTACACGAACTCGAGTGAGTTCAGCAGATTACGCACCGTCTGCTCCGCACTCTCCTCTGTCAGCTTTTCCAGCGGCTCTGCCAGACCGAGGTCAACGAGCAACTGCCACACCCGCGCCACACTTTCATACTTGTGCTTCAGTTCTTCCACGGCCGGCGGCAAGATCTCGGTAAACAACATTCCGAAGTTCATACTGGTGCCGAGAACCTCCCTGATCCGCTCGAACGCCTCCAACGCACGAAAGGCCTCTTGCTGTTCAGTCTTGTACTGATTGACAAACTTCATTGCTCGGGCCTGCAGACTCATGTTCTCTCCCAGCTCGTCCGGAGGTGGCATAGGAATCTTGTCTCCCGGCTCGCCTAGAAGCGGCATGAGGATCTTGAACGCAGCTTCTACTGACTCCCCCTCCTTCTGCTTCACCGCCGCCGCCTTAACCTGGTCGGGCGTAGCATCACCGGTAAGATACCGGCAGAGAAGGTTCGAGTCGGCCACATGATATCCCTTTCCATGCGACCAATCTTTGTAGACCTCGCCGTCGATAATCACATAAACACCCTCAGCACTACACTGACCGATTCGGCCATCCGGAGCAATCCAGAGCTCATAGTCTTTGACGTAGAACTTCCCTTCGGAATCTTGGAAGACACCAAGGGGCAGGCCGACCCAGATGAGAAACTTTCCGTGTCGATCCGTCAGTCGGACCGTCACGAAAACGACACCGGGTTTGTCGGGATGTATCGTGAAGTAGTGTGTCTGCTCTCCCAGGGCCAGGCTCGTCGGAACAGTTGTTGCCTGTAATACGATCGCATCAGAACTCCCAGGTTTTGTTGAAACGACGATACCCTCACCGGATTGAGCATGGTTGGGCCCCACAAACAATACCTTGTTCGGTAACATGACGCTTTACTCCTTCCTTGAAAGGAACGATCGGTACCCGCGGCGCGGTATACCTCAGCAATATCCTCTCCCATTGCCGTACAGGGAGGCTTGTTCCAAGCAAAAAATCCACTTGGAACACAGCTTTTCATTATACACCAATTTCATCGTCACGTCAATACCGGTCGAACATCAGAAAACCCACCTTGGGAGCGGGTTTTGTTACGCTGTGATGACTCTTCGGCAAGCTCAGAGTCACTTTTTCTTTTTGCCTCCGAGGAGCAGCGCGGCGGCGGCACCGAGAGCGGCACCGATACCGGCCGAGATCATGGCGGCCTTTTCCGGATTCTTCTTCACGAAGTCTTCGGTCTGCTTGAGCATCGTATCGACATGCTTCTTCATCTTGACGAGTTCCATCTCCGCCTGCTTCCGGCTCTTCTCGAGATTCTTCATCACCGTTTCTTTCACTTCTTCGACAGTCGTCTTCTTCTTGCTGGCCATATCTTTGATTTGTTTAATTACTTACGAGTAAACATATACAGTACGAGACTGAGGAGCAAAATGACAATCCCCATGAGCGCCTCACCCGCGCCCGGCATCTGTAGGATGGCCGAGAACAGCCGCGAGAGTCCGACCAGGAGAAACGCGATCCCAAGAAACGCGAGGAACACAATGAACGCCTGTTTCGCGAGACGTGAGGCGATCGCCTGCACCGCCTCCTCGATGCTCTCCACGGCTCCGCTCACGAACGACTGGATGCTCCCGAAGATACCGTCGAGGAGATACGAGATCCAGAGGTGACCGTTCTCGGTCTTGCGTGTCCGGGTTGTCTTTTTCTCTTCCATGGATGTTGGTTTTTCCTCTGTAAAAAATTATACCACGTCTCCTCTGTTCCGCAATCTTGCAATCATCTTATTTCCCGTGCTATCAAACAACTCAGGAGGCTTATCTTTTTTTCCAGGTTGACATGAAACGCCTCCTCCTCGTGATACTTTTTGACAGTCTCTTTCTTCCTCTTCCGGTTCTGGCGGACACCGTCCCTACCATCATCATAAGCGAGGTCCAGACGAGCGGTGCGTCGAGCGATGACGAATTCATCGAGCTCTACAATCCCGGGAGCAGCACGGTGAATCTCAGCGACTACGCCCTCCGTCGCAAAACCAAGGGTGACACGAGCGCCCTGGGCACCTCCGTCAAATCCTTTTCCTCAAGCGATACCATCGGGGCGAAGGAGTATTTCCTCTGGGCCAATTCCAAGAGCGTCTTCAAGGACTTGGCCGACGCGACGACCACGGCGAGCCTCACCGATGACAACAGTCTCGCTCTCGTAGGCAAGAATAACGTGATAGTCGACACGGTCACGTACGGCTCGGGACACGCCGCGCCGTTCTCCCCGACCGTCTCGTCCAATCCTGACAAGAAACAGTCGCTCGTCCGCGACCTTGATACGCTCGAGTGGCAAAAATCCTCGGCACCGACCCCGACAAACGGTCTCGGCGTGACGTACGAGGAACCGACCCCTTCGACTCCTTCGACGGGCTCAGGGCAAGCAGGCTCAGGGCAAGTAGGCTCGGGATCTTCGACTCCTACCACTTCTTCGGCCGTCCGTCTCAACGAACTTCTCCCCAACCCCAAGGAGAAAGGCGAGAAAAACGAGTACATCGAACTCTACAATAGCGGGAGCGACGAAGTCTCACTCGCCAACTGGACCCTCCGTGACGCATCCAAGACCGGCAAGTACGTTTTTCCCTCAACGTCATCCATCGCCGGCCACGGCTACCTCGTCATCACGCGCGAGACGTCCGGCCTCTCGCTCAACAATTCCGACGAGACTGTTTCCCTCTTCGATGCGAGCGGCACCCTCGTCTCTTCCGTCCGCTACGACAAGACCAAGGAAAACATCTCGCTCAATTACTCCGAAAAAGGATGGCGCGGGAGCAAGTTCCTCACGCCCGGCGCGGAGAACATCCTAAATTCTCTCCCCGACACCAAGGAGCGCATCCCCAAGAAAGGCTATGCCAAGATGCCCGTGGAATTCCACGCCAAAGGCAAGGACAAAGACGGCGACAAACTCAAGTACACCTGGGACTTCGGCGACGGACACAAGAGTTACAAACGAGACACCGCCCATACCTACAAGAAGAAAGGCAAGTACACGATCCGTCTCACCGTGACCGACGGTTCGGAGGACACTGTCGAGACCAAGAAGATCAAGATCGAGAAATACGAATATCCCGATCTCAAGATCACGACCCTCTCACCGAACCCCGCCGGAAGCGACACGGAAAACGAGTGGATCGTCATCGAAAACAAAGGCAAGAAAAAAGTGAATCTCAAGGATTTCGCCATCGCGACCGGCTGGAAATCCCTCGCGAACCACCCTATCCGAAGCGACCTGGTCATCAAGCCAGGGAAAACCCTCAAGCTTTCACGGAAAGACGCGCTCTTCACCCTTCCCAACAAGCAGGGCAAGATAGAACTCCGTGCCCCCGACGGTAAGACACTCCAGAAGGTCAAGTACCAACTCGCCGCGTCCGTGAAAGAGAATACCGTCTATCACAAGGAAAAGAATCTTCCGTGGGCCTGGAAACAGGTTGAGAATGTTTCCTCTCCTCAAAATGCTCCCTCCCTCACGGCGAAGAAAGAAACTTCATCCCCCGCTCCAGAAAAAAAAGAAGAGGCTCAGCAAACAAAGAAAGAAGAGGTTCAACCGGAAACCTCTCCGACAGAACAACCTTCTATCCCTCCGACTGAAACAGCACCGACCCTTCCCATCGAACAGGAACAACCTTCTTCCTTTACTCACATTCTGGAAACAATTTTCTCATCTCTAAACGGACTCTTAAACAGACTGTTCGGTGTTCAGTAAAAAAGCTACGAACCTTTCCTTTCGAACGGAAGGCAAAGATCCCTTTTCGGAGTCTTGAAGATCCGGAAGCGGGCATGGTTCCGACTGACAAGGAGGAGAGCGAAGGAGCTTCAGGAGGGAGCCCGTACGCCGGACGGGCGAGCGACTCCGAAAAGGGAGGCTTTGCCGGGAGAGAGAATAAAGCACTAGAAAACTTTTCGTAAAAAACAAACGCCCGGAAGAAGACTTCTCTTCCGAGCGATACAACAGTGCGACTCACTTGAAATGCAGCATGAACCGACCAGCGGGGATCTCCAACGTTTGTACCAGACTGCGGCGAAACCGACGCTTATCGATACACTGCTCCGGCACCGGTTGACCGTCGATGACGCCGTGAGGACAAGACTCGTCGGGTCTGATCTCCTCGCCGTTTATACGATAGTCGATATCGCCTACCCGCGTAACGGTGACGCTTTCAGGAGACAACGTCGCCACGACGATTGAAGCCGATAGCCGCGCTTCCGGATACGCCTCGAACACCTGTTCGGCACCGGCCTCAAGAAACCACAGGTTGACACGCCTCGTGATCACATCCACCAGCACCTTCCCGGCAAGATGCGAGCTGAAAAGAAAAACTCCTTGGATGACTTCAGCCAGATCCTTGCCGCTGACCCTCCCCCGTACGGAAGTGACATTTTTTGGCCACGCCTTCGGATCAGTCGTTTCGATGGCGACAATCACCCCCGGCCACGCGGTGACCGAAAACTCTTTCTTCCGTCTTCCTGCCATAGCCCCTCCTAAAAGGTTATCAGATTGTTCAAGAACGTTGCTGACCCCTTCTCAGAGGACTTGTTATCCTAGCATCAGAACATGGTTTTGTCACTCCTATAGGGAGCAAAAAAAACAGAAGGGTCACGGGTGCAGAATCGCACCGGTGACCCTCGGATACGGAAGAGCCGCTGAAAGCGCCTCATAGCACCTCTCCGTCAAAGTGATACTTGATATGTTTCGCTCCGATGTCCGCGGCGAACTCCCGGATTTTCGTACGAAGCTTCTCGTAGGCTTCGGCGGGTACCGATCTCCCCACCTTCACCTGAAGCTCGTCAAAAACAGGCAACCAGACCGCGAAGAGCTCATCGGACTCGAAGTACGGCAAAGGAACGAACCACAGAAACTTCTTTTCCTCGGCCACGAACCAGTGCTCGCCCTCCGGATCCTCTGGATCACCGTTTCTCCAATATTCCGCCGTGAGCCTCCTCTTGAAATACGAACCAAGGATCTCGGCGACAGCCCGATTGAAACGGGCAAGTGTTTGATACATTTCTACTGCCCCGCCTTCGGGATCGGAAACCTGAATACTGGACATGACCACCTCCTCACTCTTTTGTTGAAAAAACTTCCCCCATCCCCTGACGCTGCAGAAGACTCTCCATCCTATACCAGAAACGCTTTTTTGTCACGTCATAACAACAAAAGACCTGAAAAACCAGGTCTTTTCTTTAGAGCTCTTTCAGCCACCACGTTCGCACCTGGTTCGAATCCCGCGATCCCGAATTCATGGAGGTCATTCGCCAGATCCGGACGATCAAAGCCATGGTGGAGGAGGCGGCTCATAGGGAGGCTCTCCCGGTTTCGGCGCTTTGTGAGACAAGAGCCAGAAGAGGTTCAGGAGCTCGAGGTACCGGCCCTTCGCCTCGGCGAAAGAAAGCACTTCGTCATAGTCCGCTTCCATTCTCGCACGGAAGCGGTCGATTGTCTCATCGGTGATCTGCATGCAACCAGAGTGCCATGCGCTGCAAACTCAGTCATGACGGGGGAATGTGCCAAGTCCGCACACTCAGTAACCGGTGGTCCATAACGCCCTCGCAGCACCCTACATAAAGAGCGATTGGGCGGTCCGTACCGAACCAAACGTCGAACTTTCTAGGCGTGAGCCAGCGAAACTGGCCTGAGGCACTCATTCGTCAAGTCTTGGGGTATTCCGCATTGCACTCTTGCCGCAGGCGAGCACGTTCCGTGTCTTGGACCGGCCGCTCAATAGTGCTTCGAAGCGTCGCACGCATCCATGCACCCGGACCGAAGAGCTGTGATGGACTGGAACAGGAAATCGGAAGGCGCACACCTCGTACGACGCCGTCCTCGGCTATGAACTGGAGATCGCCAAGCTGGCCACGGCTTTCTTCTACGTTAAGAACCTCCGGTCGACCAACTATGACATAGCCGGGAGGAGCATCAAAAGCCACCACGTCTGATTGCGAGTGCCCCCCTCCACCTACGCCTGCTCCCTCGCATCTCACTTGGTTTCGAACCTCTTGTGTCTTGCGATCTTGAAAACGAGCTACGGAGCCAGCAAGGCACTCTGCGATCTTGGCGTTTCGGTGTTCAGCAGCGTGCTGAGCCTCTTTTGCAGCGTCGAAGACTGCGTAGCCAAGGACACATACGCCACCGAAGATGAGCACGAAGGCACCCATCTTCACGCCCCAGTGCTCTTTGCCAAAGAAGAGCCATGCCAGGAGACCGACTATGCATGCCAGCAGTGCCAAGACCCCAAGGGGTGTTTTGATCGCTGCTTCGAAGACTCTCGGGAACTGCTCAACAAGTGTTTGCAACATCCATTCCTCCCGATATCGAACTCGATCGATGACGTTCTGGTGCGCATCGCGAAATGTTTCCAATCGTGGCAATGTGCCGCCTAGGCGCGACTCGCTTCCCACGACAGAGCGCATAGCCAGCGATTGCGACACTCATCCCGACCTCACAAGGAAGCATCGGTGCAGTGCGCCACGCGATCACTGATCTGTTTGGGCGACGTCTCACACTGCGATCGCGAGTTCCTTCAAGGTGTCGATCCAGCGTTCATTCACGATCCGCTGGAATCCCTCTCTCGTTGGGTGGAGCTCGTTGTCCCAGTCTTCGAGGTAGTTCGGGGAAACAAGACATCCGCGTGAATTGACCAAGTAGATTCGTTTGCCCGGATCCGCAAACTGCGAAAACTCCTCGGCGAGGCGGTCGATGAGGATGCGACAGATCTTCCGGCGGAGATCGGGGTCGTTCGGAACCTGTCGTTCGTCCATGGCCGGAGCGAGCCACGGCCCCGTTATCTTCAACGTCTCAAGTTTGAAGCCCCGTCCATCCGGGATGGGATAGTCGTAGGAGTGGAGGATGACGGCCGGGTGAAGCCCCTGTTTTCCGGCGGCACGCCAGACTTGATGGGTCATGGCGCCAAGGGCGGTACCCAGTCGTCCCATCAGGGCATCCATCGCCGCCTCCTCGATACAGTCTTCCGGCGTTTGCGCTTTGGAGCAATTCCTTTTCAGCCCAAGCCCGTAATCGACCGCATCGTTTCCTGCACCACCGATTCGGACAAACGAATAGTAGGGCATGTTCTCTGGTCGCAGTTCCCAAGCGAACTGTTTCGCGTACCTGCCGAAGACGTACTCCTCCAGCTTGGCGCCGATGTACCCGAGCGACTGGATCTGACGATACGGATCCTGGACGCGCGGATGGGTCGCAATCGCGTAGAGGAGGTTGCTCTTCGGATACCAGAACCAGGAGTCTCCGATTGCCAGAAGTGCGGGAAATTCGCCGGGAAGCCACTGCTCGCCGGGCGCATAGATTTTCATGCTGGTCTTCAGACTCTTTGGATCGTCAGCGATCCAGTCTTTCCGTGATTCTTCGGCGGCTTTTGCATGCTTGCGTCCCTCTAGCGTAGTAACAGACGGTTAGTGACGGTAACCAAGGTACTTCACTGATCCCCGCCGAACCGACGACGACAAAAGGGGTTGTAAGTCAACCACGTCACTTTGAAGTCAATCCCGCTTCCGTCATGAACTTGACGATCCGGGCCGCTGTGAGTGCTTCGTTGTAACCAAGCCTATCCTGAAACCGATTGAAGCCTTGGACGTGAATGCCGATAACCGCCCCGTCTGATAGATCAAAAATTGGGCTGCCCGAGTTTCCGCCAGACGTGTTGGCCTTGTGCACGAACATTCCCTCATCAGTGACCTTTTTTCCCCCAGTAAAGCCACCTGAGAGCCGCTTGAACGGAAACTGGGGCGCCAACTTGTCGGGTGTTCTGAAGAACTCCACTTGTTCCGCAACGGTCATATCGTCGGGAGGTCCCGGATAGCCCATGACCGCCACAATCATGTTCCCGGCGTATGCAGCATTAGGTCTTTCCGCAAGCGTGAGGCTTTTCGGAAACTGCTGATCGGTCGAAGTAAGGAGTATGGCCATGTCATCTCGAGAACCTTTAGGCACTGCGTGGACTGCATTCAGAAAATATGAACGCTCCTTGTTGGGCTCCTCGCAAGCATTGTCCTTACCCAATGGGTACTCGACGTCAAAATAGACCTTCGCTCCAGGGCGAATCTTCCAAAGATTCTTCTGTTCATCATACTGAGCAATACTTTTGAGCACGTGTAGGTTTGTAATCAGATGATTCGATCCCACGACGAAGCCTGATCCTGCTGGACGATCGTCAAGCATTATCAGACCTACGCTTCTCCCGGCCCGAACGAGTGCGTCTTTATGAGATGAAATTGTCTTACTCCACTCCAATGGGTCTTTGGGCGCCCAGAGTTGCTCCTTGCAGACAAGGAAATAGGGATTTGAGAGCGCTGCAAACGACTCAGCAACAGCCGGCGATATTCCCTTAATCTGACCCAAAACAAATTCTCGTGCCCGTTGCTTCGTTGAAATTGCCGTGTTGA
The DNA here is from genome assembly GCA_964384235.1 of uncultured Bdellovibrionales bacterium. Taxonomy (GTDB): domain Bacteria; phylum Patescibacteriota; class Minisyncoccia; order Moranbacterales; family UBA1568; genus UBA1568. Next base: position 126,967 of record CAYLJX010000003.1, read on the forward strand.
TAGCGGAGAGCGCCACATTGTTGGCTGGCGTCTTCGGCTCGACGGCGTTAAGCTGCGCCAGCTCTACCTGCAACTGATCGATCTCCGATTCGATTACAGCGAGTAGCGCTTGTCTCTGCGCGGGACTTTGTTGTTCCAGCGATTCTTCCAAAGACTGAGGCGTCACGGTCCCGGAACGCGATGCCGGTGTCTTCGACAGATCACCGTTGGAACCAACGAGTGGTGCGCCAGGCAGCTTTCGAGGAATCGACTGGCTGACTAGTCGAAGTTCCACATCGCTTATTTCGCGGGCACGACTAACGGATTCCACGGTGGCGCGCCTGAGGGCGTCGCCTAAGAGGTCGCCAAAGAGATCTCCCGCTTGGACGCTCGACGTTCCTAAGGCAATCGAGCACAGTAGCAGTAGACCTTTCTCAAACCTAGGACGATTGATGTTGCGATTCATTTCGGTGGCCGGCGCGCAGCTAGTTTGTTCGTACCCGTTTTTCATGAAGGCATCTTGCGCACCCTGTCGCTAATGCGGGGACCTAGTCCAATGGAATACGTTTGAAGTGCGTTTCGGCAATCGCAACGCCGACGTTTTTGATAGTCCCCGCGCTGTCGCCCTCTGTCACACGATACATTGCGACTATCCCACCAGCGGCATATAGCCGGTCACTTCGCCAGATGCTAGTCGTCTTGAGGGAAGAACCGCCCTTGGAGAGCACTTTGAGCGTGAGAGACCGCCCCGATGCCACCTTTAGGTGTTGATCAACAACTTCCCCCACAAGGACGGAAAGCAGCAGTGGCTTTTTCGTTGCAGCGTCGACAGTTGTGAGGCGGGTTGCAAAATCGTCCACTTGTTTGATGAGTGCGTCAGCCTTCTCCTTCTTGTTCTTGTCAGCGCTCGCGGCGACGAGCGCACTGCGACGCACGAGCAGCGCCTCGAGGTTCTTCCTAAAATCCGATGTAATCTTCCCAGAAATGATGCCATCCACGGTACCCGTCGGGTACAGAACTTTTGCTTTGAGCTTGAATACGACATAGTCAAACAGCAACTCGTCAGGAACCGCTGCGTCCCCGAACGCCAAACTCTTATCGGTCCGCACAATCTGAGTCAATTGTGCCGCTTGCATCAGAACTGCTCCTAGCGTGACAATTGGAAGAGGGCCCTCCGGTATAGCTTCTAGTTTGACTTTGCCCAATAGCGATTCCACCCCCCTTGCGGTGCGTTCGAGCGTCGCTTTCTCGTCCCAGTAAAGCAACAATGCCACTCGATCCGTGTCAGTCATCAGGACACATGTCGCTTCGCAGTCTTTCTCGACCGCTGTCGCAATTTGGGCCGCCACCTGCGCAAACGACTCTGCTGCTCGAGCACTGACGTGGAACTTGTCGCGCTCACTGGCTTCTATCGTGAGTGATCCTTTCTTGCCAAATCCGTCTGGCAGTGCCGGATACTCGTTCTTGATTAAGGAAGCCTGTGCTTCCAATAGGTCGCTCTCGGCCTTGATCAAGGCCTTCTTGTCATTTAGGTCGTCGATGGCTGCTTGATGCGGATTTACTTGGTCCGCTGCACTACTTGCCACCGGGAAGACAACGAAGAAGACTAGAAGAAGATTCTTCGGCCAGGTTTCCAATACCCACCTTGCCCCAGTTGCAAACACAGTTGGACAGTTCTTCATTTCTTCCGCCTCCCCAATTCGCGCGAAATGACACTATTGGTTGTGCCATTTTCTGCATAGGCGGCAATATCCCAGGCGTCAACCTGACGGCATGACAACCGTCGGCCTATGCCATGCGATCTATTGACGCCGGATGTACTCGAAGCGTATGAGACTTCGATACCTGCATGGGCACGCACCGAGCGTTCTCCGCAGCAGAGTTTCGCGACAGTGCCCGATGCTGTGCGCGTGGCGTGAAGGCGTTGGGTGAGGGCATGGGAGTACTGAGCGAGGGGTCGAAAGTCAATCCGCGGACGCCTGTTCTGTCAACGTCATGAAAAGAAAAGAGGGCGAGCAATGTCACTTTCTCGCCTCCTTGAGATCCACTTTCACACCATCCCTCGCTCCGCCAGACTCACCACGTCCGTCCCCGCCACCACGAAGTGATCGAGGACCTTCACATCGACAAGTCCAAGCGCCTGCTTCAAGGCACTCGTCAGCAGCTCATCCGCCCGGCTCGGTTCGGAAACGCCAGAAGGATGGTTGTGGGCGAAGATGAGAGCGGCAGCGTTGTGCCGGAGGGCCCGCTTGACGATCTCCCTTGGATACACCGACGTCTGGCTCAAGGTGCCTCGGAAGAGTTCTTCCGAAGCGATGAGGCGGTTCTGGGCATCCAAGAAGAGCGTGAGGAACGACTCGTACTCCTGAGCAACGAAATATGCCAGGAGGTAGCGCTTCACGTGCTCCGGCGAGGTGAGGAGGATCTCCTCTCGCCGCAGGTCTTCGTAGAGGAGCCGCGTGACCAACTCCTTGGCGACCTGAAGTCGCCGCTGTGCGCTCGTCCTCGCTTCGCCCGCAAAGAGCGGCACGAGACTTCCCTGATACAACTTCTCTGCCGCCTTCGCCCCTATGAGCCTCTCCAGCAACTCGCGGTCGCTGGCCTTCTGCATGTCCATGGCAATGGTCTCCTTCTAGAGTAAAGAACCAATTCCATCGTCATGCATGCGGCATCTCTCGCGTAGGCTTGGAAACGTGCCAAGCTGACACGTTCTCCCGTCTCCGCCCAGGAGCGTCTCTCCCCTACCGTGGGAAGATGGACTTCTCTCACGATATCGCGCTCTTCGCCCGGACCAATGCCAGGCGAAGCTTCCAGCCCTTCGGCCTCCGTCAGGCCGACCGCCTGTTTCACCTGTATGCCATAGGGAAGACGGGAACGGGCAAGTCGACCCTCCTCGAGACGCTCGCCCTTCAGGACATGCGCGCGGGCCGCGGATTGGCCGTCATCGATCCCCATGGCGACTTGGTGCTACGCCTCAAGAAGGCGATGCCGCCCTCGCGCCGAGACGATCTGCTTTTCTTCGACGTCCCGGATGTCTCCCAAGCCTTCGGCTACAACCCGCTGCGCAAGGTGCGGCCCGACAAGATTCCCCTGGCCGCCTCGGGACTCCTGGAGGCCTTCAAGAAGCTCTGGACGGATGCCTGGGGCGTACGCATGGAGCATGTCCTGCGCAATGCTCTCTTCGCGCTCCTCGAATACGGAGAGGCGACCCTTCCGGACATCCTTCGCCTCATGACGGACAACGCCTTCCGATACCGCGTGTCAGCGACGCTCACCAACGAACAGGTGAAGGCCTTCTGGCAGAACGAGTTCCCCAAGTACCACCCTCGCTACCGCCAGGAGAGCATCGCTCCCATCCAGAACAAGGTCGGCGCCTTCCTGGCCGATCCCAGGCTCTACCGGATCTTCACGGCTCCTCCCGTCGATCTGCGTTTCCGCAGAGTCATGGACGAGGGGAAGATCCTCCTCGTCAATCTCTCCAAGGGACAACTCGGCGAAGACAGCGCCTCGCTCCTCGGGGCTCTCCTCGTCACGACGCTCTCCTTGGCGGCCTTCTCCCGGGCGGATATGCCGGAAGCGGAGCGGAAGCCTTTCTTCATCTTCGTCGACGAATTTCAGTCGTTCACGACCCTTTCGGTGGCCGGGATGATCTCGGAATTGCGTAAGTACAACGTGGGGCTCGTCCTCGCCAACCAGCACCTCCACCAGCTCGAGCCCGATGTCCGGCACGCGGTCCTGGGGAACGTGGGAACGCTCGTCGTCTTCCGGGTCGGCCCTGAGGATGCCCGCTTCCTCGCCCATGAGTTCGAGGGAAGCTTCTCGCCCTTCGACCTCATGAGCCTCGCCAACCATGACATCTACCTTCGCCTCATAATCGACGGGACTCCCAGCCCGCCCTTCAGCGCGACCACCATCAAGCCAGATGATCTTGATCGCTTGAGGATGTGAGGCGCATACTCTCATGCGCTTTCCATAGGTTTCAGAGGGGGGGGACATGGGACACGCCAAGCCGACGGAGATCTTGTCGCACTGGAACACCCGCGTCGACGGCATGCAGCAGTCGTCCCACGAGTTTTACGGAGCGGTCGAACGCACCCTCGATACGCATAGTCTCAAGGACTACAAGACAGAGCGCGTGAACATCTCGGAAGGCGGCATCTTCTCCTCGAAGCGCGAGTACCTCCAGGTGCGCCGCGCCGACATCGTCTTCCACATCTGCGCTGCGCCGTATGGCAACGGCTTCTTCCTCTCCTGGTGGCTCGGACGGATCGAGTCGGGCTTCTGGGCCTGGATCTCCGACATTCCGGTGATCGGCATGCTCGCGCAGAATTTCTTGAAACCCCTCACCTACTACAAGCTCGACACCGCCGCGATGTTCCAAGGCGTGGTCCATTCCGTCGTCCTCGAAGTCCTCGACGGCCTGACGACGGAGAAGGGCATCCGGGCGCTGGCTGAGAGCGAACGGAGGCCCGTCATGCGCGACTTCTTCGCCCGCCTCGGAGGCTAACGCCGGTCTCCGAGCATGTCCGGCCTCTCGCCTGCGGAAATCATCACCACGAGCTTCTATGCGTGGGAGGTACGCGGGCGCGGGTGGCAGGTAGCGGACTATCCCGTCTGCCTTGAGCCGCCGTTTCGGCATTGCTTCGTCCTGCCCGATCTCGTCGCGGAAACGAAGCCGATCGATGACGGAAAACGGCCGACGTTCCTCAGTTCCGTGGTCGAGGGCCTGCGGAGCGCCTTCGCGCTCGACGCCACCCCTGCGCCCGAGCCCGCCCCACCGTACGAGGAACCAGCCCCCTATCCGGCACTTGCGTCCGGACCGCTCACCGCGTTTTGCGTGACGGTGCCGATGGATCACAAGAGCCATCCGGAAACGACAATCCGCCTTCTCGTCGCGCTGTCGACCTGCTGCTTCCCCGTGTCCCTCGAACTCATCGGCTGCGAAGGCCAGGTCATCATCCAACTGGTCTGCGCCGACACCGACCAGGCGCATGTGGCCGCGCAGTGCCTCGCCTACCTTCCCGACGCTGCGGTCATCGAAACCGAGGACCTCCTTGCGAGCGTCTGGGATCGACGGCGGGAGCACGCCGTCGTCGATTTCGGGCTCTCTCAGGAATTCTTTCTGCCGTTTGATGGACTGAAGAGCCAGAAGCTCGACCCGTACCTCTCCCTTGTTCCCTCCCTCGCCAGGGCGGATCGAGACGAGGCGATCCTCCTACAGGTCCTCTTCCAAGGCGTCCAGAATCCGTGGGGCAAGGCTATCCGCGACGCCCTCGATGATGGCCAGGGCGGTTCTGTGTTCGCGGACGCCCCAGCATTTCCCCGGCTGGCCGATGAGAAGCTGAAGACCTCCCTCTTTGCCGTCTCGGTCCGTGTCGCCGCACAGGCACAGGAGGCGGAACGAGCGTGGCACTTGGCCCGTTCGACCGGCGCCTTTTTCCTCCAATTGGGCCGACCCGGAGCCAATGAACTCCTCCCGCTTGAGAACGACGGCTACCGAGAGGATCTTCATGTCGAAGCCATCCTCACGCGGCAGTCGTACCGCCTTGGGATGATCCTCTCGGCCGACGAGTTGGCGGCGCTCGCCCATCTTCCCGATGCCGCGGTCCGTCATCCGTCCCTCACGCGGGAGGAGCGGCGGACGAAGCCTCTTCCCGTCGAAGCCTCCGGACATCCCCATGTCCTCGGCGAAAACCAGCACCGCGGGAAGATGTCCGTCGCGTCGCTCAGTGATGGGCAGCGGCTCCAGCACACCTGGATAGTCGGCGCCTCCGGGACGGGAAAGTCGACGCTTCTCCTGAACCTCATCACTGAGGACATTCGGCTCGGTCATGGTGTCGCGGTGCTGGATCCGCACGGCGACCTGATCGACGACATCTTGGCGCGGGTGCCAGACAGCCGCACGAGCGATGTCATCGTCTTCGACCCGAGCGATACTGAGTGGCCCATCGGATTCAATATCTTCTCAGCCGGAAGCGAGGGCGAGCGGGCGCTCTTGGCTGCCGATCTCGTCGGGATCTTCCGGCGGTTCTCGACATCTTGGGGCGACACCATGAGCGCGGTGCTCGGGAACGCGGTCCTCGCGATCCTCGAGCACCCGCAGGGTGGGACGCTGCTCGACCTCAGGCGGCTCCTCGTCGATGAGCGCTTCCGCCGCGCGTACCTGGAGGACGTGGCGGACGAGGAGGTCGCCTTCTTCTGGTCGCGCGAGTACCCCGTGATCGGCTCACGTTCGATCGGCCCGATCCTGACCCGGCTTGACACCTTCCTGCGGCCCAAGGTCATTCGGCATATCGTCGGACAGCCGGATGGGAAGCTCCATTTCTCCGACGTCATGGCGTCGAAGCGCATCTTTCTCGCGAAGCTCTCCCATGGCCTCATCGGCGAGGAGAATGCCTACCTCCTCGGCAGCCTCATCGTGGGAAAGTTTCTCGGACTCGCGCTCGCGCGGCAGCAGCTCGCGAAGGATGAACGCGCCGCCTTCTTCCTGTATGCCGACGAGTTTCAGCACTTCCTCACGCCCTCCATGGAAACGCTGCTCACGGCGGCGCGAAAGTACGCGCTTGGGGCAACGCTCGCCCATCAGACGATGGCGCAGCTCCGGGACTCGCCCAAGGTGGAAGGCGCGCTTCTCGGCAACGCCTACACGCGCATCGTCTTCCGAACCGGGGAAAGCGATGCGCGGCAGCTGGCCGAGGGGTTTTCCTTCTTTGAGGGGCGCGACATCCACGGTCTGGGACGGGGCGAGGCGATCGCCCGGCTCGGATCGAGCGGAAATGACTTCAACCTGAAAACGCTGCCGCTCCCCGGCGTGCCGCCTGGGGCGGAGGAGCGGCGCTCCCAGATCATCTTCCGCTCGCGCGAGCGCTACGGGACGCCGATCGAAGCGCTGCGGGCGCTCCTCGGGGCACGGTACAGAGCAAGCGAGGAACCGGCCGAAGCGAAGCCGAGGCCGCCGCTCGAGGAGGCACCGCCCGCGCTCTCGGGTGCGGGAGAGCCGATCGCCGCTTCCTGTGAGACACCACGGGCAAGCGTTCCGGAACCAAAGACCGGTGAGCAACTGATGGCGCGCCGGGTACCGATCAATGTCGCAGCGGTCACCCCGGGACGGGGCGGGCAGGAGCACAAATACCTCCAGCACCTCGTGAAACGCTTGGCCGAAGAGCGCGGTTTCCGCGCCACGATTGAAGAGGCCGCGGGAGATGGCCGGGCAGACGTGGTACTGAGCAAGAGTACGCAGCGAATCGCCTGCGAGATCTCAGTGACGACGGACCATATCCACGAGGAAGAGAACTTGAGGAAGTGCCTCGCGGCCGGATTCGAACAGATCGTCTTTGTCGTACCCGACCGGAAACGAAGGGAGAAACTGAAAGGACATTTTCAGGAGATTGCCGGAATCGACTCGTTGGCGGTGATATCGACGGAGGAGATCGTCGCGTACCTCGACGGGCTGGATACCGGATCGGCCGTGGCCGAATCGACCGTGCGAGGCTACAAGGTGAAAGTCACGCGGCAGACGGTCTCGCCAGAGGAGCTGGCCGGAAGGCGCTCGGCCATCGCCGAGGTGATCGCCCGGTCGCTCCTCAAACACAAGGACGTTTGATAGCGACTCGCGGATCGGACGGCTGGCAAAGAAGTTTCATTGAAGATCCTTTCTCTCGCATTGACGGGCACTGCGTCTTTGGCAGGACGGGCAGTGGCCAATGTCTTGGCCGCCATTGCCGCTCAGATCCATCAAGCAGAACGGCACAGTCCCGCCTCGAGGAGCTATGTGCGTGATCTTTCGGTACTACAACGAAGGATCCGTTACCTCCACGTTGGCGCCGCTTGCTGCCAGCACTGCCCAAGAAGCGTGAATCCCATGGCAGGCGACAACGGTCCGTCAAGTTCGAAAGCATTTTTTATAGACCACGATCGTTTCCTGTTCAATAGATCGAATGCCAGATACCACAAGGCATGCGAGAGCCATATGCTGTTCGTCCAACAGCCTCGGCGTTCATTGGAAGGTCCGCCCATGCCGCAAGCCATCGTCCTTACGCCGTCGCAACTGGAAAATCCCGACCTCGGGCAACCGCATCGGTGGGAGTTCTTCGACCGACATTACCTGGCCGAAGGAGATTCGTGGTTCACTTTGGCAGCGCTCCCCGGCGGAAACCTTCTCCAGGAGCTGCATCTACAGCGATCGTCACTGGTTATCAATACCGCCTCCCCGGGAGACACGCTCTCCCATATCGTCGAATGGCGCCAAAACCGCCCGTTTGTAAAGCTACTGTCCGAACGCAAGTTTGCACAAAAATGGGATGGGGTGCTCCTGAGCGCGGGCGGCAATGACCTCATTGATGCCGCAATTTCTCGAGACGGCATCCTCCGCCGTCCGAGCCCGACGGCAACCACCGCAGGTGAGTGCATTCACGATGAGAATCTTGAATTATTGAAACGCCATCTGTCGTTCCATCTTGAACAGATCATAGAACTCCGCGACGCTCGGAAGAGCCCCAACCAGGGCATACCGGTCTTTCTCCACACGTACGACTATCCCACTGCGAGGCCGGCGCCCGCGAAGCTCGTTGGCGTGGTAGGCGTTTCCGGACCGTGGCTGCATCGCGCGTACACAGAACACCATATCCCCGATGCATTATGGTCACCTTTGACAGAGCATCTGATCGACTGGCTGGCCAGATTGCTTCAGGAACTGAAGCTTCCAAATGTAACCGTTATCGATACGAGAGGGACACTCGAGCGAGCTGCTGCGGGAACAACTGGAGACAGCGGTGACTGGCTCAACGAGATCCATGCGAATCAAGGCGGCCGGAAGAAGCTTGCGAAACGGTGGGCGCAGGACTTGCATCGCATTGTCGGATAGAAGCAGCCTTTCGGGGCGAATCGACACGCGTGCGATTAGAGGTTGGAAGAGGAAGTCGATATGACAGAAGACGATCACAAACGCGAGCGTGAATCGTTTGCGGCCATCATCGAGAGTCTTGAGAAATCAGTGAGGGCACACCGTACAGGCATAGATGGCTGGCTGTACAACGGCGGGACCGTCGTTACCCTGGTCTTGATGGCGACCGTCTCGATTCTGTCCGGGAAAATCTTCCCGACGGACACGTTTGCAGAATGGATGGCACCAATGCTTTCGGCGACGGCGGGCCTGGTCGTCGCGCTCGAACGGTCATTGGGATTTGGGCAACGTTGGCGGTTTCACACCGAGATGAAAGCAGGCTATGTCACTGTGATTGACATGATCCAGTTCTACTTTGCGCTTCCTCAGGATGAGCTAGAACAACGTGCCAAGCTCCGTGTGGAAATTTGGCAGTCATTGAACGCATTGCGCAGTCGTGAATCGGCTATACCCAACTCCGGTGGAGCCGTATCCGGTGGAGCCTGATCTCTTGACCCAGAACAACGCACCTCAAAGCGGTTCGTGGAACTGCATGCGTTGGGATTTGGAACGCTTCGAGGCTCGACATACCACACAGTGCCTCCACAAGATGCCGCCGTCGGCCGCCGAAGTTACAAATCTCGGCACGCAACGACCCGCAGGCATCCGCTATTGTTGCCGTATGCGAACGATGACGGCCAATCATTGGCATAACACTCGACGGAGCCTTCTCTTGTGCGCGCTGGTGCAACGATCGCATTCGACGCTACCACCCAGGCGTCTTCCTCGACGCGGCCTACAGCACAAACCAGCGAGTACATCGGGGCACTCGTGGTCCTTGCGTTGCGCTGCATTAGCCTGCCAAGCCGTCGCCAGCTCCAGCCGAACTCAGGATCAGAATCGATGATCCAGTCTTTCCATGGCGGCACACTGGGCCCCACTACGAATGTGTAGCGCTCATCGCGTCGTGCTTCGATGTTGGTTGGGTTCCAGGGCTTCCGAGCATCCACCCAGAATGTCGTGCATTGGCCCGCTTGCACTGGCTTGGCGTCGCAAAGGTAGTCCTTGCCTCCGCAACCGACCAGAAAAGCGACTCCGCAACCCATCGCTATCCGGGCATGCCGCTGCGAGAGCAGAAGGAATCTGTCGCGCAGGCTGTGGTGCCAGTCGGATTGTGTCCTCTTCAATGTGGCCTTTCGATCTTCTTCACGTCCTACCGAGAGTCGTTTCAAAGCCCTGGGAGGAACTCCCTGTCCGCTGGCTGTCGGTCAGGACGTGCAAATACTAACGCTAGTACGGGGACGGCGATTGTCAAGAAGGCATGAGCCCTGGCGTTTGTTCCAAACAAACGCCCTCTCTGCTGCGAGAACATTTCCGACTTCAATTGGAGCCCTCCAAGTCCCCCTGAGCATAGCCGCTGCGCCTGCGTCTAACTGTGGTGGGCGGCCGTCCTACTAACATACTGAAAGTTGCGAGGATGCTAAACGCTGCAGATTTCTCGTGAAGGGGTCAAAAATGAGAACGGAAGAAGAGCGGTTCTATATCGGGTACATGAATCTTCGTATGGCCGTTGGATGGACTGGATTGCTCATGCCGATCGTCGTACGCGCATGCGGCTACCTCTTCCAAGGCATTTGGTCACCAACCACCATAAGCGCCTACTACTACACGGGCATGCGAGACGTATTTGTGGGAACTCTCATCCTCGTCGGTGTGCTGTTGATGTGCTACAGAACCCCTGCGAACGAGGATAGATGGCTGGGATTTGCCGCCGGACTTTCAGCGATCGGGATCGGACTGTTCCCGATGGAAGAAACATACGCCGAGGAATTGACGTCGCGATACCCCGAACACTGCTTTTCGGGTTGCTTTGTACCGCGAGGGATCCTCGGCTTTCACGGCTACTTCGTCGGAGCGTTCTTTGTTCTTGCCCTGTACATGATGTGGTTTCGTTTCTCTGCGTTTACCCCCGCGACGCCTTCGCGGGAAAAAATTCGGAGAAACATGATCTACAAAGTATGCGCCGTTGGCATGGCGCTGGCTGGGTTGTTCATGTGGATCTCAGTCACGAAAAATTGGAGCATTGGCATATTCTGGTCGGAGTCGTTTGCCGTGATGTGGTTTGCGTTGGCATGGCTTGTGAAAGGGCAATTGATATTGAAGGACAAGATTCGCGAGGAATAGGCCCGTCGTGAGCCCTCTCCGGGTCGTGTCCCGGAACGCGTAGCGGGGAAAATGCCACCGGTTTGGGCAAAGGGAACGATATGCTAAGTCTTTGCCCACCACTCGACAGGAGAACACTGCCATGGCCAAACCGAGACCGTCCCTCAGTAACGTCCGAGAACTGCGCCTCTCGCTGGACCTCAATCAGTCGGCTTTCTGGTCGCGCTTCGGCGTCACCCAAAGTGGTGGATCGCGCTACGAATCGGGCCGCGAGATGCCGATGCCCTTGAAGCTCCTGCTGCAGTCCTGGCTCGACAAGGTTATTGACGATGCCACGCTGGCCAAGCTCAAATGGAAGGTCGCAAAGAACGGCTAGCTCGTCTGCCGTTACTTGATACTGATATTTACGCGCACTTTTTCTCGAAGGACGACTTGGCGGCACCAGTTAGCTGCTGGCCATTCCTGTCGACAGATTCCGCTTCAAGATCGGCCACCGCTCTCAAGGGGCCGTTGGGAACCGCACGCGATCGGTCACCGACCGGTTCGCGAAATCGCCCTCACCGGAACACCCGCGGCTCGACAATCGGCCGATGGAATCGCGATCCCTACTTCCCCCGCCCCAGCCGCTCCGCGAGCCGTTTCACCAGGTCGACCAGTAGGTAGCGGTCTTCCGCTGACACCTGCTTCAGGCAGTCGGCAATCTCCCTGGCTTGGTCGCTGGCGTAGGGACTGACCCCGCTCACGAGTTCTGCCATTCCGGCATCGAGCGCATCCGCGATTGCTGACAGCCGGGTGATCGACGGGAGCGAGGTGCCGGTTTCCAGGCGCGACAAGGTGACGGATTCGATCCCGACCCGCTCAGCCAGTTCCTGCTGGGTCAGCCCCCGGGCGCGGCGCTTCGAGGCGATGTTCTGTCCGAGAAGGACGCCGATCTGTTTCGTCCGCGAGGGGCGCTTGGGGTCGCTCATGGTTAATGCAAATTGTTAAGCCTTAACCAATTGCGATAAATGCCGCGATATGATATTTCTTAGCGTATTACATCGAGTTCTTGCCCGATTCCGACGCATGAAGGGATCCCCGGGGAACCCCAGTCGGGAAGCATTCCACCAACAGGCCAATTGGAGGACACCATGCGCCACCCCCTTCGCATCCTGACAGCCGGCGTCATCGCGGCATCGCTCTCGGGTTGCTCGCAGGTCGGTAACATGGTCACCGGCGGCGGGACCGGGGAAATCACGAAGCTGAGCAACGGACAGTACGACATCCTTGCAGCAGGCGGATTCTCCGGGAACCGGGCTGACACCTATGCGAAGTGGGAGCGGACCGCCAAGGAGGCCTGCAACGGCGGCAACTACAAGATCATCAAGCGGGAATGGCAGTCAGCGGAGTACCCGGGACTCTTAGGAGGCGTCATCGAGTGCGCCAAATAGAGATCTCGCTCGAATGCGATAGATCGATGGCGAGCTAAGACCACCCCTAAGGACATCATTGTGCCGTAATGCTTACACCAAGGTTCTCTGTGACGTGTTCCGCTTATCCCTTGAAACATAGGGACTCAGTGATGGTCAAGTTGAAACCGTCGTTTACGGACTTGCGGAAACTTCGTCTCACCCTCGGTCTGAACCAGTCGGCATTCTGGTCGCAGTTCGGTATCACACCAAGTGGCGGCTCCCGCTGTGGATCTGGCCGTGACGTACCAACACCCCTCAAGATCCTCCTACAGTCATGGTTCGACAAGATCGTCTTCTTGACGAAGGAAAACTTAGCTGTCCCGGTGAGCGGCTTGCCGCCCTTGCGGAGAGCCTGGGCATCGCAGTCCATCCTTGCTCACCCTCTCAGGGGAGCAGTTGCTACTAGTAGGGCGTCAGGTTTTTGGCTCGGGGCCTAAGCAAGTACCGCGGTCTTTGGCTTAGGACCGGGTTACCGATATGTAGGCATCGGACGCAACCCATGCTCTCAGCGTGGAAACTCTGCAGGCACGGCGAGATCGTGCCGGAGGCTTAGAACTCGGCCGGCCGAACCCTTCCTAGCCGTGCGTTAGTCACGTGCCACAGACTGGCTTTCCAGTTGCGATTCGAGTACTTCGATGTATAATTCAATTTAGACTGACACTATAGGCATGAAAACTATGAAGAAATTTGTCGGCCCCGGCATCTGAGAAATTTGTGGTTGCACATAAACTAGTCAGCGGGCAAAGTTGCGTAACGACTTTCGGCCGCTCTTATGTGTTCAAAATAGAAGGTTATATTCCCTCCCCATCGCCTCGCGGCTTCGCAGTACTTGATTCCGAGAGCAATGTCGGCACGGCTTCGGGCGAAGACCAAGGTGACATAACCGAGAGTATCTATGTAGTTTGCTAGCTGTTTGCGGTCACTGGCCGGGTCAGCTTTGAGGGCTGTCACCGCATCCTGCGCCCACTTCAGTGCTTTTTCGCCTTGCCGACCCTCCTCAGCGGCAAAGTACGCCAAATTGTTCCATAGCTTATGAAGAGGTTGATCGCGACCACCTAGCGTGTGGCCGCTCGGGCAATTCTCCGAAAGTGCCTGCTCAGCAATAAATAGGGCTTTGTCTAGGTCCTTAACGCTCCAAGCGTTGAAGCTCAATGTGACATAGTGCCAAGGGCGTCCGCGGCTGGGAAGTAGCTCTTCCGCTTTGTCCCAATCGCGTGGATCCTCAGAAACAACCAAGGCCGTCAACTGTAGCTCTGAGTAAACGCTCAGGAGTGGCCTTTCAAGAATTCCAATTGCCCTCTTCAGGTCGTGATTAATAGCGAGACCGCGTGCATCCTGCAGCGCTCGACGGATTTCTACTCTGAGATTGGGGATATCCAAGACTTCGTCGATGTCCTCGCAAAGAATCTTCACCCCCGTTTCTTCGTGCTGCGCGTGGCGAAATTCATCCCGCGCCCCGGGACTTATCAGATTGTCAAGCTCCGGTGCGAATCGTGGAATGCTTTTTCTGAGTTCGTCACCAATTCGTCGATGGCTCTCGATTATCTCTTTTGTTAGATCTCTGAGACCCACCAGTTTTATCGCGGCCGATTTTTCACACAGTCCCAATGGCTTCGGCAGAACCGTCTTGACAGGGTATGACCGCTCCGCATCGTACCGCCATTCCCCTTTTCTATAAGCGAAGACATGTGGAGTAACTTCGCCGTTTCCCAAGTCGATCTCGTAGAAGGCAAATTGCTGCGGAAAAGTCTTGTGATCGTAACAAGCACCTGCAGCGAAGAAACCCAGATTCTCTCCACTTGAGTACGTCATGCTTGTTCCACCCGCATTGTGAAGATGTCCGTGCAGGTAGATATGCGGCCCTGATCGCGCAACCAGCGCTGACTCAACCTGATCTGAATTCCATGGAGTCAACCATCGTTTTGATCTCGCACCATTCTTTACCCTGCCGATCGGATGGTGACTTACGGCGATTACCAATTGGTCTTCCGGGCGTGTCTCGAGCAGGAGTTCATCCAAGCGGTCCTTGTCGATAGCCAAGCGTCCACAGTCATCATTCCCGCACGAGAGGATCGCGGAGTTAAGACCAATTACCACGATCTCAATCCCTTTCAACCTTTGCTTGTATCGACAACCTAGTCTTGAGCCCGTCCAATCAGATACAAGATTCAGCTTCTTGCGTGTTCCCTCAGCATTCGCCCAGTCGAAGAACGGCGACATGAACTGAGTCTTGGCTATCTCCTTGTGATAGTCTCGATAGGCGGGTTCAGATACAGCCGCTGAGCGCAAGTTGCGCTTGAAGTCTGCGTCCCCAGCCGGGGGTCTTGCGACATCGTGATTGCCGGGGACAAGAAACGTTGGGCAGCGCCACGGCGAGACCAGATCCCGAAGCCACTTTTCGCCTAGCGCAAATTGGTCTGCCGTACCACTATGAGCCAGATCCCCACTGAAGATGCATAAATCAGGTCGCAAATGTGCGCCGTTGACGTGAGCGTGCGCTGCCTTGATCAATCGCGACGTGATGAGCGGCTGATCAGCTCGCTCGGTAGCACCGAAGTGGACATCGGATACGTGCAGGATCGAGAAGATCGTCATATTCTAGGCCTTGCAATTATCAAACATCTCTCCAGTAGAAAATCATTTGATCCCTGTCCTCCAGGTTCGTTGACAAAATGCGAAAGGCCTAGTCTAGGTATGTATTAGGCAATCTGCAAGTTCGAAACCTCGGAGATAACATGTGTCTACGGAGTAACTTTGTCTATGGCTCGCGAGGCAATCGTCTCAAGACACATCACCTCGCCCGCTATTCGATCCGTAGAACGGGCGTCAGCCGAAATCTTGGCTTACATTCCGAGACATCGGTTGCTTGACCTAGGGCAGGGCACAAGCTATGCAGAACAGAAGGTGACAACGACATGTGTTACGCGGTGGGGGCGCAAGTGCATGCCAACCCGACGCCAAGATGGATTCGTGCAGGTCGTTCCTGCGGATTATCGCGAAGCGTGAAGAACACCGCGGCAGCAGCGTAGTCGCGACAACGGGGGCTGAAAATGACGGGATGGCAGAAGATTGATCAGGGAGAAACGAACACAGCGACTAAGTCCACTGTATTCCAACTGGAACGTATACGTCTCCCCCACGGGTGGCTGGTGCGTAGCTACTTCGAGTTGCGCGAGCGCATTGATGCCCCTGGAGTCCCTCCAGACATCGATACGTCGGCAGGAGTAAGCCTCACGTTTGTTCCGTTCGGACCGCCGCCCTGGAACTGATAGTGGCATTGCCCGGCTGGCCGGAAGGAACAATGCGACACGGCCCACGGCAGCCGTAGGCTGGGCGTTGCCGGCGTTAGGCGACACGTACTTGCGGTACGTGTGAGCCGGTAGCCGATGTTATTGGCGCCACCCACTTTGTGATCGCCGACGATAAGAGCAAAGCTCAAGCATGACGCAGTCTCCCGTTCCAACGAGGTATGTCGGCTTCTGCGACGTGCTTGGGTTTTCATCGGCAATCCTGAACGACTTCGACGCTACCATTGCTCTGTATCGGGAGTTCCAAGGGAATGTTCGGAGGTGGCCGTTTCCAAAGACCGCGCAAGTCTCCGTCTATTCGGACTCGATCTTGGTCGTCTCCGATGATCTGCCCGCCGTAATCCATACCATCGTTTCGCTCAATTGGGCGGCGCTCAGGCTGGGCTGGCTCATTCGCGGCGGGGTCGCGTACGGCAAGTACTGGGAAGAGAAGGCGGACGGAAATCTCTTCGTAGTAAGCGATGCCTTGGTTAAGGCTGTCGCTCTGGAAAAGACAGTTAAGGTCCCTGCTGTCGCCGTCTCGAATGAAATCACCCTTGGAATAGAAGCCTGGATACCGCGCTTCCAGCACGGGATCTTTAAGGCACCACTCCTCCATTTTCTCGAGCTTAGTGTTGTCAATCCGTTCAACCCGTACTGGTTCGCGAGCGCTGTCGCACGAGTCAAGCACCTATTGGACGCTCATCCTCAGCACAGAGAGAAGTACGAGTGGTTCTTGTCACTCGCCCAGGCTGTTGCCGACGATGACATTCTCGTTCCGGAAGCTGCGCTCGCTCAAATGCTCGATTTAGGCGTCCTTAAGAAACGGCCCGATCCGCCGACAGTCTTCTTGCCCGAGGAATGACCCCATGAGCGCGCGGTGCCGCCGGAACAACACCGGCATCCCGCCCTCCCACCTCGCCCACGTCCCCGCATCAACGCCGAGCCACTGAGCCGCTCGCTCTAGCGACCAGCCGAGTTCCCGCCGCTTGGCCGCCAAACGCTCCGCGAGGGTCTCCGGCGCCGGAAACGGGTCATACCCCAAGAACTCTAGGATTGCCGGCAGGTGGATGATGACCGGCTCCGTCTTCCCCTTTTCCCAGTTGCCGAGCGTGAAGGGATTCACCCCGAGGAGTTTGGCAGCCTCCTTCTGGATCAACCCGAGTTCCAACCGCCTTCGCCGGATATGCTCGCCGAGCGTCGTCGGTTCAGGGGTCTGCGGTTTCAAGCACTTAAGCAAGATCTGGACGTATGGCAAAAAGGCAACGCGGCCATGAAGTTTCGTGGCCTTTTTGCCGCGGTTTTGAGGAGTACCGGAAGAGGGAGGCGTCCCCGAGCCTCCGGTTGAAGTGGGCGGCGACACCGGCGGACTGTAGAAGAGGTGGATCTCGATCTCCCCGTCCCCGATGACGATCCGCTCGGTGACGGTCTCGACGATGCGGCGCTTCTC
>CAYLJX010000004.1:0-132302 GCA_964384235.1 uncultured Bdellovibrionales bacterium
GTCTCCCACAGGGGACGAGGGCGGCGGAGGCGGGAAGGGGGAGGGAGGAGAAGAAGAGAGACAAGAGAAGAAAGAGAGAGAAGAGAAGGCGGGACATATGAAGGGAATGGTTTTATTTCACACAAAACCCCTTGCCTATCAGATTACTTTCCTTCGATCGTGACCGTTACCGGGACTTTTTCCTTCACGACGTTTCCCGGTTCGTTGTCGGCAGCGATGATGGTGTTGCCGGAAAAAGTGACTGTCACCGTCCCTGACTGGAGCGCACGGAACATGAGCGTTGCGACAGCGGCAGACTCCCCGACCGACGACTTCTCGAGCGGTGCGGCGATAGCGATCGATCCCGTACCCTTCACGTTGTCGATCTTGGCCTCACGGAGCCCGAGCGGAAAGACATCCGAAGGAGCGATCTTCTCGAGCTTGAGCTTTTTGGCATCATAGCCCACCTCGAAATCCGTACCGCTTACCCGGTTTACACCCGGATCGATCATGACTGTCACCGAGAATGTTTCACCGGACTTCGCTGTCACAGCACCCTGATCGAAGAACATCCGGGTATCCGCAGTCGTTTCTTTCTTCATCGTCTCTTCGACGACCGGTTGTGTCACCGCTACCGGCGCCGGCCTGGTCGAAAAGGAACGATAGACCAAGAAAACTACCGCGAGCACCACGAGTACTCCCGCGCCGATGACTGCCACTCTGATTTCTTTCTTTTCCGAGATCTTCTGCAACAAAGCGTTCAGCATATTTTTGTCGGGTTTTAAGGATATGTCCCATTATACCACGGGAGAATTCACGACTGCAGCGTCTCCTGTTCGCTCGCGACACGTTTGATATGGAGCCACCGGAACGCGAACGCAAGGAAAACGACCAGGTGTGCTACCAAAGCCCAGACGTACATGAGAAGCGACGCGAGCGGAAGAAGCGTGAGAAAGAGGAGCAAGGAAAGAAGCAGCGGCACAGCCTGCGGCGCCAGATGATCCGCCTCCTCCTCGCCGCTCAAAGTCGCGATGACCTTGCGCTGCACCGCGTACGAGAAGACGTCCGATACCCTCTCATCGCCCCGTACCTCCCTTCCCGCCAGCCGGGAAAGCTGTTCTCGACCGGAACGAAGCGAAAGCTCCCTGACAAGCGCCATGCCTCCCGAAACGATCTGCTCATTCTGCCCCGTATCCGGAGAAGAGACCTCCTGATCCAAAAACTCCTCGGTCAGTCCTTCTTTCCGGTCCTCATAGATACTCTCCAGAAAATCATCGACGGTGATCCCTTCTTCCTTGAGAGAGGCGAATTCCGGATTGAGGTTCCCGACCACGCGGAAAACCGCCTTGGTCGCACCTTCGCCTATATGGAACCGCGGAACAAGCTCCTCCCATGACGCTCCCCGTATCTCGGCGTAGTAGAAGCTCGACAATGAAAGGACGAGCGCAAAGAGAAACATCCCCTGCCCAGCCCGGATGCTTTTCGTGAAACGAAACGAAAGGCGTTCATGGAGTTCTCCCTGAACGGATCGCGCCGCAAGGAATGCCGTGAGAAAAGAGATGAGGAGCATCCCTCCATGGACAAACGTGCAGACAAAGAACAGACTGGGAAGAAAAACCGCCAATACTCCAGCTACCTGCAGGATCCGATTCTGCCAAACGATCATCCCGACGAGAGAGGTCACGACAAGGAGAGAAAACCACAAAATCGGCATCCACAAATCACCGATACCCTGCTCTCGGAAGGTGAAATCGAGCACGCGCCAGGCCATGAACGCGACGTTCAGTTCCAAGAGTATCAGCACTGCCCCGAAAATCTGCCGGGATGAAAAGCGCATACGTTGTGTGTTTGTGTTTTGTTCTCTTTTCAGGAGACGCTACAGGCCGTGTATGTTTTTGTTGCGGACGTGTTCCTCAAACGTCACGGAAAAAACCGTCTCGCCGGTCTTGGGATCGCTCAGGAAAAAGAAATATGGGTTGGGTTCCGGATAGGCCGTAGCCCGAAGCGACATGAGCCCGGGATTTCCTACCGGACCGATAGGCAGCCCCTTGCGCAGGTAGGTATTGTAGGGAGATTCGGTCTTGGTCTCCTCGATGGAATACTGCTTACGATCGACGCCGAGGATGTACTGGAGCGTCGCACAGCTCTGGAGCGGTTGACCGATCGCAAGGCGGCGCCCGAACAGATCGCTCACCAACCGGCGATCCTTCTCGGTCGGCACTTCGTTCTCGACGATGCTCGCGAGCGTCACCCCCGCGAAGAGACTCTCGCTTCGTTTCATGAGATCGGCGCGCAACGTGGCATCGGTTTTCTTCCCGAAATTCCGAAGCATCGTCTCGATGATGGTCTGTCCTGACGCGTCCGGATTGAAGAGATAGGTATCAGGAAAAAGGAACCCTTCGACCGATGCACCTTGTGGCAGATCGGAGAGGAAATCGAACCTGGTGCGCCACTCCGGAAGCGGATGCGCCGCAAGGTACAGGAAGTTGTCTCCCGGCAGACCGTTTCGCGTCAGACGATCGGCCATCTTTTTATTCGTCCATCCTTCGGGAAACGTCACCTTGATATCCTTGGGAATTACTTTCCCTTCCGTAATTGCCGCCGAAATCTCGGGAATCGTCTGCGTACCGGAAAGGAGATACTGCCCCGCGACCAAAGCATGGAGCTTCCCTTCTCTCCAGAGATGGAACATGAATCCGGATCGGGAACCGATGATACCTGAATCCTCCAAGCGGCCACTGATGTCCCAGGCGTTTTCTCCGCTTCGCACCTCGAACGCCTGCTTCTCCGTGTTCGCCCCGTGCGACGTCTTGTTCTCAGAAGCGACATACCACAAAACACCCGCTCCCACGGCAATCGCTACGATAGAGACAATAGTAAGGCTTTTTACGAATGACACAAGTGCAACGTTAAATATTCAAATATGTCAGGTCAAAAGTATTTCTGCACTAAAGGTACAAACGAAAATCCCGGAAATTCTTCTTTATAAAAATCATTCTCCCCGCGCTTTTCCAGATAGCACAGACGGTTATGGACCGGGATGACCATCTTCCCGCCGACGGCGAGCTGGTCCTTTAATGCCTGGGGCACCTCATCGGCCGCTGCGGAAACCAGGATACGGTCGAACGGCTGCTCCGGATCGTACCCGACGTTTCCGTCCCCGAGCACGCACTTCACGATACCAGCCTTCACGAGACT
This sequence comes from uncultured Bdellovibrionales bacterium, assembly GCA_964384235.1. GTDB lineage: Bacteria > Patescibacteriota > Minisyncoccia > Moranbacterales > UBA1568 > UBA1568. Next base: position 3,178 of record CAYLJX010000004.1, read on the forward strand.
GAACTTCTCGACGTTGCGCTCGGTCATATCATGGAGCTCCGGCAATATCTCCACGGCCACCACTCGTCCGTCCGTCCCGACGATATGCCCAAGCATAGCAGTCGTCCATCCTGACCCGCTCCCGATATCGAGTACCTTCTGCCCCGGCTTGGTGTCGAGCAGCTCGAACATGATGGCCACGGTGGTCGGCTGCGAGATCGTCTGTCCATGACCGATGGGAAGCGGGATATCCGCATCGGCTTCCGTCTCGAATTCCGGCGGAACGAATTCCGCCCGGGTGATCTCCCGGAAGGCGTCAATGATCGAGTGGGACTTCAAATAGCCGTTGCGGACGAGGATTTCAACCAAGCCATTGCCCATAACAACCTATAATCCTATCACCTGGATGAAGATGTCCCTCTTTCTCGCCCCGTCGAATTCGACCGCAAAGATAGCCTGACGTTCGGTGAGTACCAGTTTGCCCTTTTCGACCGGCACCGTCTCGCTGTTCCCCAGAAGAATCGCCTTGCAGTGCGAATGACCGTTGCTCCGGCCGTCGGAACCGCCTACTTCGCGCCGCAACTCGAAGAGGTCATGCGAATACTGGTCGTCCACCGGCACGATCTTGTAGAGGACGCGCATGAAATCCTGCAGAAGCATCGACTCGTTGTGGTTGATGGCGACACCCATCGTGGTGTGCGGCACGTAGACGAGCACCTGTCCCTCACGCACCCCAGAGCGATCAATGATCTCCTGGACCCGGTCGGTGATATCCATGAATTCGATCTGTGTCTTGCTCTCGAGATCGATGCGTTCTTTGTGGATTTTCATAACGCTTTTTTGTTTTAGAGGGAGATTTTTTAGAGACTCTCCTACGCTGTCTGCAGCTCGCTCACGAGCTTGTCCTTGGGTTGCACGCCGATGAATTCCTTGACGACTTCGCCCCCCTTGAAGACTTTGAGTGTCGGGATAGACATGATGCCGTACTTCTGCGCGATGCCCGGCTGTTCGTCGACGTTCACCTTGCCGACCTTGGCGTTTCCCAGTTCCGTAGCGAGCTCGTCGATGACCGGTCCCATGATCTGGCACGGTCCGCACCACGGCGCCCAAAAGTCCACCAGTACCGGCTTGTCGCTCTTGAGAACTTCCTGTTCGAAGTTATCCATCGTAAATTCCATCGCCATATGCGTTTCTCTAAAAATTAACATTGGTTTCATTATACCCCAGAATCCCAAAAAGGAACAAACAGATATACAAACAAAAAAGGTGGCTCGACGCAGATATACTGCATCGACCACCTGAATCCTCCTGCTGCCACATCCCCTACGAAGACTGCTTCGGAATGGGCTTCTCCATGCTATTCATTTGGGAATAAAACGCACTCCCATCAAGCGACCGACCAGCCGTCGACCTCGGCTTCGCCTTGGTCTCGGATGCGACCGGCTCCATCTTGGGAACACCGAACGTCGGCGGTCCCATTTCCGCCTCGAAATCCTCGGTATCCACCGGAAGCTTATCCTCACTCAATTTCTCTGCCATTGTCTTCTCCTCGTGCGAACGAACTACAAAAATTCCGTCTATCCACAATGCCACAAAACCACCCCGCCGTCAATGGCTTCCGAGACCGATTTCCCGGAGAAACGCTTTCTTGTTCGGGCGGCGCCCCAGAAATCCGACGACGAGATCCGTCTCTTTGGAACTCGATCCCTTTTCAAGAATCCATTTCCGATACTCCCGACCTGTCTGCCGATTGAGCAATCCTTCGGCTTCGAAACGGGTGAACATGTCCGTCGCGTATACCTTGGACCACATATAGCCGTAATAGCCGGCGTCATATCCGACGAAGTGTCCGAAGCCAGAGAGAAACAGCGCGTCCTTTGGCAGGATAATCCCGATATATTTATGAATCAGTCTGCGGAAACGTTCCGCGAGAAATCCCGCCTTCTTCGGACGACCGATATGGATCTCCATATCATAACGTGCATAGACGAGCTGACGCATGGTCCAGTGGGCGATCATGTGTCTTTTGGCCTTAAGAAGATTTTCCAAGAGCGGTTTCGGGAGCGGTTCTCCTGTCCGGTAGTGACCGGAGATCTTTCGTAGACACTTGAGATCCCATACCCAATGCTCCAGCATCTGCGATGGCGCCTCCACGAAATCATGCGCCACGGAGAAACCCGACTGTGAAACGAACCGGGCCTCGGTCAATGTCTCATGGATAATATGTCCGAACTCATGGAAGAACGTCTCTACCTCGTCGTGCGTGAGAAGCGACGGACGTTTCGGAAGCGGCTTGGGAAAATTGGTCACGAGCGTGGCGAAGGGCGTGACATATGTCTCATCGTTCCATCCCCGATCGTGCCCGGAAATGACATTGAACGCCGCGGCATGCCCGTATTTGTTCTCCCGCGGGTACAGATCCATGGCAAAATACGCGATCAATCCACCAGTCCGACTATCGGCTATCGAGTACAGTTCGACATCCGGATGCCACAGCGGGATATCCTTGATCCGGATAAAAGTGACTCCGAGAAGCGTCTGATAGATCTCGAACATCCCCTGCCGGACCTTTTCAAGTGGGAAATACGGGCGAAGCGATTCGGTATCGAACGAAAATCGCTCTTTCTTGAGCCTATTGGCATAATACGCGATATCGGAACTCCCGACGATAGCCAAACGGTCACCCGTGTGTTCCCGCTTGAGCCGTGAAAGCATCGCTATCTCCTCACGCACTCCCCGTTCGATTTTTCCCATCAGTTCATCGAGAAACCGGGACGCATTTTCCTTCGATTTGGCCATCTTCTCCTCCAGACGATAGGACGCGTGATCGGAATATCCCAGAAGTCGCGCGTTCCGGTAGCGCAGATCAAGGATCTTCTCCGCCAGCTTCAGATTTTGTCTGCCGCCCTTGCGCAGATGTTTTCGCGACAGCTCCTCGCGAAGCACCGGGTCGTCGGCATTCTCCAAAAACGGATACAGGTCCGGATACTGGAGCGTCACGACGTACTTTCCCTGGGCGGTCCGTGTCAGCCCAGCGACATAGTGCTCGGGCAGACCGGCAAGTTCCTCCTCGCTTACCAGAATGGAATCCTGGTAGTCTGTGATGTTCTTGGAAAACTTCATCGAGAGGCGTGAGAGCTCCTTGAGATTCTTTTTGAGGAGGGTTCTTTTTTCCGGAGACAACCCGAGACCCATCCGCCGATAGTCCCGGAGCATATCTTCGAGAAGCTTTTTCTCTTCCGGTGCCAAACGCTCACGCTTCGGCCGATATGTCCTGACCACCTCATAGAGGGCCGTATCGTACTCCAGGTCGATCAGCTTCTTTTCCGCTTCTTCCAAAGTCCGCTTGGCAGCTTCCCGCACTTCTTTCTTCGGACTTACCTCCATCAGAAGGTTCAGAGCATGCATCGGCCAGAGAAACGCATGTGTCGCCTCTATCGCATAGACCGTGTTTTCAAACGTCCTTTCGGCAGCCGGGATCTGCTTCACAGCCGCATATGCTTCACGCTTTTTCTCAAGCGCCGAAATCACCGCTTCACGGATTTCTTTCGGTCCCCATCCGACGAATGAAAAATCCTTCTTCGAGTACGTGATTCTCTTTTTCATAACCACTCATGCTTATCTTTTCAAAACAGCCAGAAAAGCTCCTGAGGGAATAGACACTTTCCCCTTGCCCATTTCGGCTGCTTTTTTCTTGCCGCGTTTCTGCTTTTCCAAAAGTTTCTTCTTGCGCGAGAAGTCACCACCATAGAGATAGCCGGTCACGTCCTTGCGGTAGGCACTCACGGTCTCTCTCGCGATCACCTTGCCGCCGATGGCCGCCTGGATGGCCACCGCGAAGTTCTGCCGCGGGAGCACTTCCTTGAGCTTCTCCACGACGCGCTTGCCTTCGCTGTAGGCGTCCCGCTTGGGCACCATGCGCGCGAACGCATCCACGATTTCCCCGGCGACCATGATGTCGAGCTTGACCACGTCGCTTGCCCGATAGCCGATCGGTTCATAATTCATCGAGGCATAGCCGGATGAAGCACTCTTGAGGTCGTCGTGAAAATTGACGATCACGTCCATCAGGGGCGCCTCGAAGGAAAGGAGGGCCCGTTCCTCATCGATGTATTCCGTGTTCTTGTATTCCGACCGGATCGACTGCGAGAGCTGCATGACGTTCCCCAGATATTCACTGGGACACACGATGGACAGCGCCACGTACGGCTCATAGGTCGCCTCGATGCTCGCGGGATCCGGCAGGTCCGCCGGAGAATACAGCGGGATACGCCTGTCCTCCCCGCGGATCTGGAGCTCATACACGACCGAAGGCGTCGTGATGGTCGGCACGATGCCGAACTCCCGCTCCAGACGCGCCTGGATGATCTCGAGATGCAGGAGTCCGAGGAAACCGCACCGGAATCCCCGCCCGAGGGCCTGGTTAGATTCCGGTTCGAAGACGAAGGCGGCGTCATTGAGCTTGAGCTTGTCGAGGGCGTCGCGCATGAGCGTATAGTCATCGCCTTCGACAGGATAGAGGCTCGCGTACACAGCCGGTCTGATTTCCTTGTACCCGGGTAACGCCACGATCTCTTCGCTGTTTCCCTGTTGTCCATTTCCTCCTGCCTGTTGCCTACTGCCTATCGCCTTCTTTATTGTGATCGTATCCCCGACCCGGCAATGCGCCACTTCCTTGAGTCCCGTCGCGATGTACCCGATATCCCCGGCGCGGAGAATGTCTGTCGGCACCAGATTCGGTTTGAAGAGCCCCACCTCCACCGTCATTCCTTCGTGCGCCGTGCCGAGCATATAGAGGAGATCGTCCCGTTTCACCGTCCCGTCCACGACCTTCACGTACGCGACGACGCCTTTGTAGGTGTTGTAGACGGAATCGAAAATGAGCGCACGCAAGGGCTTATCCTCATCGCCACGCGGCGCCGGCACCCGTTCGATCACGCGCTCCAGAACTTCTTTCACGCCGAGACCCGTCTTGCCCGAGGCCATGAGGATATCGTCTTCCGCGCAGCCCAGGATATGGATGATTTCCTTCTTCGTCTTCTCGACCTGCGCGTTCGGAAGATCGATCTTGTTGATGACCGGGACGACCTCGAGCCCCTGCTCGATGGCGAGATAGAGATTGGCGAGCGTCTGCGCCTGCACGCCCTTGGTCGCATCGACCAGGAGGATCGCCCCCTCCACCGCCGCGAGCGACCGCGACACCTCGTAGTGGAAGTCCACATGTCCCGGGGTATCAATGAGATTCAGGGTATACTCTACCTCCTCTTGCCTAGTGCCTCCTGCCTTGTGCCTGTACTTCATCTGCACCGGCTGCAACTTGATCGTGATACCGCGCTCCCGCTCGAGATCCATCTGGTCGAGGAGCTGCTCTTTCATCTTGCGCTTCTCGACGGCCTGTGTGAGCTCGATCAAACGATCGGCCAGGGTCGATTTCCCATGGTCGATGTGCGCGATAATGCAGAAATTTCGGATATTTTCCTGTCTCATAGAATAGCTATTGTACATTCTATCATGCACATTGACAAGACATCAGTCTTTTTGTATGGTAGGAACATGATTCAGGCTCACATCAACTCTTTCTTTTTCTGGTTCTCCTTTACCGGCTTGCCGGTGGAGAGTTGATTTTTGCCTCGAAACGCTCCGAAGCAGAAACCGACCCTTCACCGGGCCGGTTTTTGTTTACCACCGATCGTTAACAACCCAAGGAAAAAGAGGAAGTCATGATTACTTGCCCGGAATGCGATGAAGCCATGTCCATGCGTTACCAGATTCAACTGACAGACCTTGGTACCGACAGAACGGGACTGCACAACGTGTACCACCACTCCATCCACCACTCCCAGTGTCGCCACCATGTCTTCGTAGCGATAGAAATTGTCAATTACCTGCCCAGACTCACCCTTTCCCGCCCCATCACCACGGAGCATCGTCCTTGGTGACTCGACAACGTTCGGAACGAAAAGCCACAGCATCCTCTTCGCTGTGGCTTCTCTTTTTTTACTCGCTGCTCACTATCCGTTCCGGGTGATCCTCCGTGAGCGCGACCTTTTCCGGCTGACGGAGCACCTTGCAAAGAATATACCGTTTGAGCGATTCGAAATCCTCGAGCTTTAGCCACGAACTCATGAAGAGGAAAGACACTCCGCCGATAGCGAGACCGGTGAGAAGCTGCAGGAACACCTCGATGAACGTATCGAGCTCGTTGGTCGTCAACGCGAAGACCGACTTGGACACCTGGGCCACCGCTCCGGCGAAAAACGAAGCGAGGAGGATCTTTCCCACCGGTATGAGCATCGCGCTGTCCTTCCATACGGAGAGGTTCTTCCGAAGAAAATAATACAACAGGAAAAAGTTGAGCACGCTGCTCGCCGAGAAGGCGATGGCCAATCCTTCCACCTGGTAGTACGGAAGAAGAATCGGGATGAGCGCGACATGAAGCGCCTCGCTCGCAAGCGCGATGTAAAGCGGTGTCCTCGTGTCCTGCATCGCGAAGAAGGCCCGCGCGAAGAGCGGGATGAGGCTCTGAGCGAACAGGGAAATCGCCAGAAACTTGAGCACCTCGAACGTCAGGATGGTGTCCTCCCAGTCGAACTGTCCCGTCCCGAGGATGACGCGCACCACCTGGGCACGGAAGATGATCATGAAGACAGAAAGCGGCACGACGAAGAAAAGGATACGCCTCGTCGTCTCCGCGAGTGTCTTGAAAAAATCCCTCTCCTTCTTTTCCGCGATGAAAAGACTCAGGGAAGGAAAAGCCGCAAGCGAAAACGCGATCCCGAACAGTCCCAGCGGGACGCTCTGGATGTTGTTGGCAAGGGTGAAGATCGCGAGACTCCCCGAAGCGAGAAGTGATGCGAACACGGTCATGACGAGCAGGGAGAGCTGATTGACCGCCATCCCGAGGCTGCGGGGCACCATGAGTTTCATCACCCGCTGCACCGTCTTGTCACGCCAGACGCCGAAAGAAACGAATCGGTACCGGAAACCGCTCCGTCGGAGGGTCGGGTACTGAACCAGCATATGGAGGAGCGATCCCAGGACCACCCCCCACCCCAATCCCGCCGATCCAAGGACGGGAACGAAGAAGACTACGCCGCAGATGATCCCGAGATTATAGAGGACAGGAGCGAACGAGTACGCCGCGAACTGCTTGAAAGAAATGAGTACTCCGCCGAAAACCGCACTCACCGAAAGAAGCAAAGGGCTGAGAAGCATGATGCGCGTAAGCGTGGTGACGGCTTCTTGCTTCTCTCCCATGAATCCCGGTGCCAGCCACTGCGTAAGCCAGGGAGCGAAGATGATCCCGAGGATCGCGAGACTTCCCAAGGAATAGAACATGAGATGGAGCACACCGGTCGCGAGCTTCCAGGCCTCGCGCTCGTGCTTCTTGGTCATCAGTTCCGTGAAGACCGGGATGAACGCCGCCGAAAGGGCGCCGAGCACGATGAAGCTGTAAAAAAGGTCCGGCAAACGGAAGGCGGCATAGTACGCGTCGAGCACGTCACCGGCACCAAACTCTGCCGCGAGCAACCGGTCACGCAGGAACCCGAGTATCCGGCTCGCGATGCCGGCGATCGCGATGAGGAGCGCCGCCCCACCGATCGTCTTGGATGGCGCATGATTCCAAGCGACGATATTCCTAATAAATCCTTTCAGTGTCATTCCGGTGTATCAAAAAAAGCTTCATTGCTCTAAACCAAAGACCGCCCCGGTAAACATATCCGTGCGGAGAGTTCCCTCCAGTTTCAGTTCACGTCCGTACGGTACCAGATTCTCAGACGTCTGCCAAATACTCTTCAGTCCCTGAGGAAACGAGATGGCCGATGAGAGCGAACTCCCGATGGACCCGGACTGTTTCTGAAAGAGTATCCCATACGAATCCGCCCCACCCTGCCGAAGCGCTCCCATGTCCAACCGGAACGGCAACCGGTACTGATATTCCACCGTGACCGACTCCTTGGGACTGACATAGACCCACGCGCCGAACACCGTCTTCCCGGTATCCTCGTACACACGCGTCCCGCTCTTTTCATCCACCCGGATACCCGCTTCTTCGCGTTCGATATCCGGATCGCGCCGGAATCCCAGGCTGTCATAATCGAGCGGCGCATCAGGAAACTCCCACGTCGCTCCCTTGGCCGAAAGCAGCTCGGACCCTTTCGGAACGTAGACACGCATGTAGTCGGCATTCACCTTGTTCCACCATTCGTACGGGGTATCACCCCCCCGGTGCCGACGGGTCACCGTCACCGTATCGACGATCGAACCGTCCGAGCGGATATCCGCCTTGTGAACGATCTCCTCCTCGACGACTCCGTCGGTCTTGTACCCGTTGATATTGGTATGGATGACGGAGAGATAATCCTTGGGCGTCTCCAGCACCCTCCCCGACCAGCCTGTCCGGTCGATGAGGTCCTCCACCTCCCGGTCGCGCGCATAGAGGAGGATATGCTTCTCATTGAGGCCCTCTACCAACGCCTCGGCGACGCCCGAAAGCGTCTTCATGTCCCTCGAAGCGAACACTTTTTCCAAGAGGCGTACCGAGAGGTCGGCGAGCACCTTTTTCGGTTGGTTCTCCTCCTTGTCATACTTCTCCTCCACCTGCTCCTGGATGACCGGGATGAAATTGTCGGCATCGACCGTGAGGCCGTATTCCGGCAGATCGATCGGACCGGTGATGGCGAGGAGCTTCTGCATGACGGTCGGCGTAAGCGCGATGACCCCGTCCACGGTCGGTCCGCCGGTCTTTTCATAGAAAAAGATCGCCTTTTCCGCCGACATCGGAAAATCCGGGAACCAGTTGCTGTCATGCAGGCTCCAGCCGGCGCTCACCTTCTGGATGGCCTTGGGAGGGACGATATTCTCCTTGAGCTGTCCATCGGGATTGAAGATGCCGTCGACGAAAAACTTGCGGACGACCCCTTGGTTGACATCGAGCAGTCCGTACGTCCCGATGAATCCGCCCGTGGCCCGCATCTCGTGGTTGTTCTGCAGAAGGAAAAGATACTTGCGCGGACCGTTGCCTCCAAGAAGTTCCTGGAAAAGCCGCTCATGTTCATCGAATCCCTGAAGCAATCCGATAAGCACGGGCAAATGTTCTTTGACAAGCATGAACTTCTCCCGTTTGTCGGCCGGCAGATCGTCGAGTGACACATGACCGAGCGCCTCGTTCGCCGCTTCCAGTTCCTTGGTCGCCTGCGCCATCGGCTCCTTCACCTCAAGCAGGAGGTCGAGAAAAGAAATCTGTTTTCCCTCGAAGGAATCCTTTGATGACGAGAAGCGTTCGGCCACCCGGGAGAGCGGCGCCCCCGCGAGCGCGAAATGTTTGCCCGCCTCCAACACATACTTCCCGGAGGCCGCCTGGGAAAGACCAGGTACGTACTCTGTGAGATCGAGGAGTATCCCTCCCCATTGGTCGAGATTTTCCTCTCCTTCCGCGAAAGCCGCAGCCGCCTGATCGAAGTGACGAAGCGACCCGTCGAAACTCTCCGCTTTGAGACTCTCCGCGGCCGCCCGCAGGTTCTGATAGCCCCGCTCACCCTCCTCCACGGCCGCCTGTTTGGTCTCGAGCAGTTTCCCGATGAGAAAAAAAGCGATCACTACAATAAGGAGTCCGAAGCCAATAGAGAGAACGATACGGAACAAAGATCCTGAACGGGACCTTCTGATTTCTTTGGGAAAAGCAGTCTGTGAAACGACCGGTTCAAAGGACGGCTCCCCATATTTTTTTTCCAAAGGAAAATCCGAAACATCCGGCTGCCGCGAAGGCGCATACGGATCACTCGGACCGGGACGTCGATGTGGTTTCTGGATATCCATTCAGTTTTTTGTTTTTTTCGAAAGAGGTCGAAGAATCTCGCGGTAGATCCGAAGCGTCCGATCGGCCATTTCATCCCAACTGAAATACCGAAGACGCCCGTACCCCGTGCGAACAAGCTCTTCACGCAAACGCCTGTCGCCAAGGATGGTTTTCAGTCCTTGCACGAACGACGCCTGGTCTTCGGGATCGAAGAAAAGCGCAGCCCGCCCGAGGATTTCCGGAAGCGACCCCCTGTCCGAGGAAAGCACCGGGAGACCGTAGGACATCGCCTCCAGAGGTGGCAGACCGAAGCCCTCGTAGAGCGACGGGAACACGTACGCCTGCCCGTGCCGATAGAGAGTGCCAAGTTCCCGATCCGGCACGAAGCCGGCGAAGAGCACATTAGGAATCCGATCGGCCTCCACCTTCCTCTTGAGACGGGCGTAGAAATAATCCTCCTTTCCCACGAGCACGAACAGGAGTTCCGGAAACGCCTTCGCCCACCGTGTCAGACGCTCGAGATTCTTGTGCGGATAGGCGTTCCCGACGTAGAGGACGTACGGCCGTATTATATCATTTTTCAGAAGTCCGAGCCGTCCGAGGAATCTTTCTTCCTCTTCCCTACCGAGCACCGCGCACTTGTCATCGGTTGCCTCGTAGGTGACGGTGATCTTCCCGCGGGAAAACGGGTAGTGTCGAAGCAAATCGTTCTCGGTAAAGCGCGACACGGTGATGATCGATCGGGCACGACGGATGGCCGAAGCGATGACGAAGCGGTAGGCAAGGAATTTCATCCGATAGAACCACGACGGCCGGGTCGAGTTCCGGATCGTCGGATAATGGACGAGGATAAGATCATGGATCGTCACGGCGAAGGGACGCAGGTACAGGAGCGGCACGTTGAAATGCGGGAAGTGCATGAGATCCAGCCGTTCCCGATACAGCATACGGCAAAAGCCGAACTGCTCCGCAAACCCGTACCACTGGTAGTGCGCCAGCCGCTTCCGGAAGCGCGGATTGCCCGGCCGGTACTCGTCGAAATTCTCCCGGCGCAGAAAGACGACGTACTCGTTCTCCGTATCGAGCCGCTCAAGATGCGCTATCAGTTTTTCCGTATACCGCCCCAGGCCCTTGCCGACGGAGCCGTAGAAACGCGCGTCGATGCCGATCCTCATACTTCCTTCGTCTCGCCTGCCAGGGTACGATGTTCCATACCATAGAGGAACAGGGCCTGCGACGCCAGGATCTTGAAAATCTCGCCGTCCTCGACCCGGTTGGTCCGCTTCGGAAAAATGACGAAGACGACGATTTTCCCGGCCTGATGCGGAGACCGGATGACCATGCACTCCTTCTCCTCCCAGAACGTCTTGTGGGCATCAAGCAGGGCTTCCGCGGTAAAGGGAGCGAACTCCGGGTACGCTTCTTTTTCGACGATCTTTTCCATGGTCCGGTCGCCCGCATGGACGAACCGCAGGGAAACCGGGTCCGCCTTGGAGAGGAGCTGCACCGCTTCGATGATCGGCCGATAGAGATGATTGTCGTCCTTCTCGAGACGCCGGAGCCCCTCTATCGATGTCTTGGGCAGACGATAGAGCAGTTCCTTGACGATATCGAACTTGCGGTTCATCTCGCCGATGTAGGAGTACGAATCCGAGAGATCCTTGGTGATGAGATTGGTCTGCTTCTGGAGGTGGAGTTTCTCCCGCACGATGCGGAGGAGCGCCTTCTCCTTGGTCAGATACAGGAGAAAGGCCAGCATGCCGAAACCGAAGATGATGAGGGATTCCAGATCCTCTTCCTGAAAGAACACCACGCCCTCATGCACGAGCTTCGGCGTGAAGATGATGAGGATGAAAATGACGAGATAAACCCAGTACATATTCATGCTAGAAACAAGCCTCTCTTAGAGTGAGAGGCTTTTCAGGTACCCGCGCAGCTTGTCCCCCACTTCAGGATGCTTTAGTCCATAATGAATGGTCGCTTTCAGGAAGTTGAACTTGTCGCCGGTATCGAGCCACTCCCCTTCGAGCTTGCACCCATAGAGCGGTAACCCGTTCTCCAACATCAGGTCAAATGCGTCCGCCAGACGGATCTCGCCGGACTTGCCGGAATTCATGCCTTTCAGGATCTCGAACACGCCATTCGTAATGACATACTTGCCGGGCGCGACGATGTTCGACGGCGCCTCTTCGACTTTCGGCTTCTCCACGAAACCGGAGATCTTCCAATGCTTCCCGTCGAGCGCCTCACCGGCGATCACGCCGAACTTCGAGACTTCCGCCCGCTCCACTTCCGTGAGACCCACGATCGGTGCCTGGTACTCTTCGTACGCCTCGATGAGCTGCTTCGCGGCCGGGACGGCGCTGTCGTAGATGCAGTCGCCGAAGATGACGAGCACCGCCTCGTCGTCATCGACGAGGTGCGCGGCCTGGAGGAGCGCATGCCCGTCACCAAGCGGAACCGGCTGTCGGACATACGAGAACCGCGCGAGACCCGAGATCTTCTGTACCGTCTCGAGGAGATCGTGCTTGTTCTTTTCCACCAGCGTGTCTTCCAATTCGTACGAGACATCGAAGTGATCCTCGATGGCGCGCTTGCCACGGCCCGTGACGAAGATAATCTCCTCGATACCGGACGCGACCGCTTCCTCCACGAGGTACTGCACTACCGGCTTGTCGACGACCGGAAGCATCTCTTTCGGCTGGGCCTTGGTGGCGGGCAGAAAACGCGTGCCGAAACCAGCGACAGGAAGGATGGCTTTTTTGATCTTACGTGGAGCAGCAGTCTGCATAGGTGTTTCGATTATATGGTAACCTCTTTTTATTTGATAGAAACCAGACGTTTGAATTCAACATTAAACTCGGCAATAGCTTCATTGACGACCGGGTGAAACCGTTCGCCGAGACGGTTCTCTTTGGCGTAGTTCCCCGCCTCGAGGAGCGCATCAACGGTTCCGGTATCGAAGTATGCGCCCGCGACCGGCCGCACGTCAAGCATCCGTTTCTCCAGATAGTGCTTGTGCATGTCGACGATCTCGAGCTCGCCGCGATCCGACGGCGTGAGACCCTTGGCCACCTGCGGTGCCTCCCCGTCGAAGATGTAGATACCGGGAATGGCGAAATTGCTTTTCGGATTTTTCGGTTTCTCCTCGATGGAAACGACGTTATGATTACTGTCGAACTCGACGACACCGAAGCGCTCCGGATCCGGCACCTCCTTGGCGAAGATCCGTCCACCCTTTTCAAACGTCCGGATGGCCTCACTGAAATCATCCTCGAAGATATTGTCCCCGAGGATGAGGGTCGACGGACCGCCATCAAGAAAATCCTCCGCCAGGATGAATGCGTCCGCGAGTCCCCGCGGTGACGACTGCACGACGAAGGAGATGTTGATGCCGTGTTTGCGGAACATCGAACCCAGGAGGTTGAGGAAATTTCCCGAATAGTGCGGCGCCACGATGATGAGGATGTCGGTGATCCCCGCCTGGATCAGGGTATTGAGCGGATAGAAAATCATCGGCCGGTCATAGACAGGCAGGAGCTGTTTGGATGCGATGGCGGTGATGGGGAGGAGCCGCGTGCCGTTCCCCCCGGCCAATATTATTCCTTTCATACTGATTCAGTTATCCGGTTAAAAGGTTCACGAGTTAACGGGTTTGAACTTTTTAACCTGTAACTTGTTAACCCTTAAACTATCTGTAGACAGGAAACTGCTTGCACAATCTCTTCACTTCTTTTCTGATGCTTGCGAGGACTTTTTCGTTTCCTTCGGAGCGCAATGTTTCGTCGATCCAACCGGCGATCACCTTCACTTCCTGTTCCTTGAGGCCGCGCGTGGTGATGGCCGGCACGCCGATACGCACGCCGGACGGGTCCATCGGTCCGCGCGGATCGTCAGGAATCATGTTCTTGTTGATGGTGATGCCGACTTCGTCGAGGAGTTTCTCGGCCTCCTTGCCCGTGACAGAGTAGCTCTTGACCGTGTCGATGACGATCATGTGGTTCTCCGTCCCGCCGAAGAGAAGCGTCGCACCGCGCTTTTCCATTTCTTTCTGGAGTGTCTTGGCGTTCTTGAGGATCTGCTTGGCGTACTTCCTGAATTCCGGCTTCAACGCCTCGCCGAAGGCCACGGCCTTGGCTGCGATCACGTGCATGTGCGGACCGCCCTGTGTCCCAGGGAAGATCGCCTTGTCGATCGCAGTCGCGTACTTTTCCCGACAGAGGATGAGACCGCCGCGCGGACCGCGGAGCGTCTTGTGCGTCGTCGCGGTCACGATATCGAAGTGTTCCACCGGATTGGGAAGTGCTTTCCCGGCGATGAGCCCGGCGATGTGCGCCATGTCCATCATCGTCATCGCGCCGACTTTCTTGGCAATGGCTGCGAATTTTTTGTAATCGATCTGGCGCGTGTACGACGAGAATCCCGCGAGCATGAGCTTGGGCTTTTCCTTCTTGGCGAGCGCCTCGAGCTTCTTGTAGTCGATGGTGCCGTCCGCTTCGGTCTTGTACCGGACGAAACGGTACACCTTGGCCGGGAGCGTCACCGGATGTCCGTGGGTGAGGTGTCCACCGTGCGAGAGATCCATACCAAGGACCGTGTCACCGGGATCGAGGATACCTGCGTACACCGCGAGGTTCGCCTGCGCGCCCGAGTGCGCCTGGACATTGGCGTGCTGCGCACCGAAAAGTTTCTTCACCCGCTCGATCGCGAGTGTTTCCACCTGGTCGGTGAATTCTTGTCCACCGTAATAGCGTCGTCCGGGATAGCCTTCGGAGTATTTATTGGTGAACACCGTACCGAGCGCCTCGAGCACCGCCATGGAGACATAGTTCTCCGACGCGATCATCTCGAGTCCTTCTTCCTGCCGCTTCTCCTCGCCCATCACCGTCTCGTACACCGCCTTGTCCGCCTTCTTTAGGATGTCGTGTTTCATAGATTTCAGAATTTGTTCAGCTAACGAGTTAACGCGTTAACGGGACTAAAACACTCAAAACTCACGAACAACTCGTGAACTCGCCAACCCGTTAACTAGAAAACTCATCTACACCATATTCGTTCCCTGATTCACAAATTCCCCCGTATTTCGGGAGGAATGTCTCCATGATACCAAAAAACCGCCCCTCCCGCACCATTGACAAAAACTCTAAAAAGGTGTATACTATATGGTTCAGTCAAACTGGACTTGTAGTACCCGAACAATTTAACCCATTCCAGAGGGTCGGATCTGGAGAGTCATAGGAGATAAAAGATGTACACCATCGTCCTCAGCATCGTCATTCTCATTGCGCTCGCCATCATTTTCATCTGCGGCATGCGCACCGAGCGATCCGAAAGGATCGACGACCATGTGAACCCGAACTGGGCTTACCTGGCCGCTGCGCTGTGGTTCGTCACGATGTTTGCCTCATTGACGTTTGACGATCAGCGAACCATCGACCTCGCGGTCGCGGTCACGATGTTCGGCGGTATCGTCATCTTCGTGGCCGGCTACTGGTTCCCTAAGATCCGCAGCCGCATCCTGTTCCGGGTGTAACTACAAAGGAGAACTCCATGAGAACATCCGTCATTGTGCTTGCCGCATTGGCCATCAGCCTGCTCTGCGGGTGGATGATCCAGCGACCGATAACGGTGACTCGCTCGCGGACTATCGGAACAGTAGATGTCCGCTGGTTCTTCATAGCGATCGCCGTATGGATCGTCGGCATGGTATCGGTCTCCGGTGCTTTTGCCTTGACATCCATCATCTTCGGCGTCCCAAGCGCATTCGTCGCCGGGTTCGTCCATCCGCTCATTCGGAAAACCCGGAGGAGTCGATAGGACAATCGACCGCCGACCCACCCATCGCCGCCCGAGATACCACGCGTAACAGCGCGAACGTATCTGGGCGGTTTTCATTTTTCTTAAAGTCGTTTCCCAGGGTGACCCCATCACCAGCAACCTTTTCTCTTTCCTCCCAAACTCGAACTGCTTTCAGTTACCGAAAAAAATCGCACCCGGTCAACGGCGGAAAAGCCATTTTTTTCGAACCGAAATCAGTTCTCAGACAGTGTGAGGATGCGAGAAAAGGTTCTGGCGAGAAGTCACTTGAATGTTTCTCGTGTTTCCAAAAATTCCTCCAGCGCTTCGGTGTAGGGACGAAGCGGGATGAACTTGGTATTGCGAAGCGCGGAATACTTCGGGCGCTTGGCGGGACGAGGAAAGGCGTCGGGCGACACCGGCTGCACGGTGACGTCCATGCCGGCCAGTCGGAACAGTTCCTTGGCCGCCTCGTACCACGTCACCGCTCCTTCGTTGATAATATGATAGACACCGTAGGGTTTCTGATACATCTCGAGCACCTTGCTCGCAAGCGCGAGATCCGGCGCATAGGTGAAACAGCTCTTCTCGTCGTCGATGACGGTAAGTTCTTTCTTTTCCTTTGTCACTTCAAGCATCTTTTCAAAAAAACTTTTCTTTCCCGTCGCGGATGTCGCCGGTTTTCCAAACAGTTTGGAAAGACGAACAAGATACTGTTTGCAACCAGATGCGATCACGTTCTTCTCTCCTTCCCGCTTGCTCGTCCCGTACTTCGATATCGGATTCGGTTCGGCATCCTCCGCATAGCCTTCCTGACCCTCCCCGTCAAAGACGTAGTCCGTCGAATAGTGAATGAGCGTCGCATCGAGATCCTTAGTCAGGCGTGCGAGAAATCCTGGCACCTCGGCATTAAGGAGCATCGCCTTGTGAAACTCTTCTTCGCTCTCTTCGCACAAATCGACGGCGTTGTACGCCACGGCGTTTATGATGAGCGCCGGACCGAAACTCCGGATCTTCCCTTCCGCTGTGACAAAGTCCGCGAGGTCTATATCCTCGACATCCCACGCCGCGACCTCGTATCCCTCGTCTTCCCGGTACACGCGTGCGAGCTCCTGCCCCAGCATCCCCTTGGCTCCCAGTATCAGCACTTTCTTTCTTTCCATAGATAAAGTAATTTTTCTCATTATACCATCATTCTTTCAAGTTCTCTCCTGATTTCTTTCCCTCAATCTTCCTCTCTCGACCACACTCATTTCCCCAGCGAGTCACTCGTTCCTAAAATTCCTCGCTCTCCCGACTTTCAGTCGGGAACCGTGCCCGCTCGGAATTTTAAGTGTCTCGATGAGAAAGATTTTCGGGAAAGAATCTTTCTTCCGAACGAAAGATAAATCGTGTTCGAGGAGTCGTACAGCGAGAAAAGGGAGAGGGAGCGGAGGAAAAAAGAAAAAAATTTAAAGCGGATACCTTGATGAGTCAAAGTTCCGCTTGCTTTCCGAAAAAACCTTCTTCGATGCCGGATCGGTCGAGGGTGCATTCACCCCGCCGGTAAGATGCGGTGCCCGATTCCGTTGCCCGCTCTTTTGTATCCCTTTTTATGCTCATCGAAGCCATCTGTTCCGTACGATTCCTGTCCGAGACCGCTCTACGTGATCTCGACGAGACTCCCGTCATCGAGCGCCCGCGCCACTGCACGCAAAAGATCGGCGTTCTCACGGGAAAATGGCGCATTGAGACATCGCCCCAGAGTCGCGTGTACATCCGAGAGGAGCTCATTTTCAGGAAGATATATGACTCCGCCTGAAACATCGCGACGAAGCGACGGGCATTTCCCGTCAGGACCCGGCTGTACCGTGTACTGGAACTTCCGAACATTCACATTCAGGTTATCCACATGCACCGTCGCCTGGACCATATCACCGATGCGTCTGACAACGTCATGCTCCTCCTGTGGCATAGCACCCCACTCCTCCGGTCTCCCGGTGGAGACGACCGATGAGACGCGGACAGGTACTGATCCTCGACGCATGGCCGTCATTCCTGCCCGGCCGAGCGCCTCGAGCACCCAGACGAGAAGCAAGATGATGGCACAGAAAAAGACATACTGCCAGAAGCGGTGACTCTTGAGGAAAGACCACCACTCTTCCGGACTCGTCGCGCCCGACACCACCGCGATCCGATCCGTGACGACCACCACGTGCTCGAAACGTCCCTTCATCTCCCTGACCGATGTTTCCAACGTATCGATCTTTCCCTGGAGCTGGTCGAGGTACTCTTTGGCTGCCGGACTCAAGTGACCGGCCGACTTCCATGACTCTTTGAGTTCCCGACACCGCACGTCGATCGCCTTGCCGGCCTGCATCAGCCGGTCGCTTCGGATACGGTTGGGCGTCAGGATGGAAGTCCGGACATTCGCAAGCGTCATCGGCTCCGCGCAGTAACGGGCATGCACCCCTCCCGGCGTCTCGCCGCGTTTAGGAACATCCCGTACCGCGGTCGGCACGCCCGAGGTATCGGTGACATACCCCGCGACGAGCGCCCATACCGGTACCGGCACCGACGCCAGAAGAAACAACAGGAACAACCGGATGATCCTTCTCATCACATACTCCTTTCCTCCATTGAACAGCGTTGGACAACGACGATATTCTTTTGTAAAGAACCTCCCCGCCCTTGTAATACACCGTTCGGCGTCATTTCACTCCACACGAAACCTCCCTCGTCAAACCCAAGAAAATCCCCTCCTTTTTCGTCTTTTACCTATCCATCTTATCCATCTGCACACTATAACATACGGTCGGATAGTATAATGCGCATGAAAGAAAAACAAAAAAAGAGGCTACGGAAAGTATGAGAGTGTTTTGCTATTCCAAGACAGCGGAGAAATCATGTGTCGAACCCTCAGTCATATCGACATACCTGATGCCGAGCGGCTCGAGGAGTGCTGTCGGGACGCGACGTGTCGGACCGAGCTCGATCCCCTGCCGGAGCATGCCGTCATGCACCGGAAAGACTACCTTCGGCTTGATCGCTTTGGCGTATTCGACCGCCTCCTCCAACCGCATCCACGGACCCGAGACCGGGAGAGCTAAGATCGAAATCTCTTTTTGCGGATCATGAAACGAATCGCCGGGATAAAAAAGTTTCTTGTCGATCAGAAACCCGGTGTTCTGCACCGGCGGCAAATCATGATGAATACAGGCGTGCTTGGTACCGGAGCTCTGTACAGATACTCCCTTCACGGTTTTCTCCTCCCCATCAGCGATCGCCTCCCATACGATACCGGCCTCATCCAGAATTTTCCCCACTCCCGCATGAGTAATGATCTTCGCTTCGGGATTCTTGGCGAGAACGATCGAGAGACTGTCTACATGACAATGGTCCTGGTGCTCATGAGTGATAAGGACCGCATCCACTCCCGTTACCATCGGCGTCTCGTTGTAATTCCCCGGATCAGTCAGGATCCGCACTCCTCCCGTCTCGATAAGGAGGCAACAGTGCCCGAATTTGGTGATATTCATATCAAATCTTGAAGAACGAATTTAATACTTGTTCAAAACCAGGAAGGAGCTTGAGTCTCTTGGCGGCTTTCGGGGCGATCCATCGAAAATTCTGTGCCTCCCAGTCCAGGTGGACCGTGTCGGTGGCGACCGTCACCAGTACCGGGTGCACGATCCACGTCTTCTTGTACTTCGGAGCTTCCTGGTCGAAGATCTGTCCCAGACGGATGGAGAGGATATCTTTCTTCCTGAGACCGAGTTCTTCCCGCAGTTCGTCCCGCACCTTTTGTTCCAGGCTTCTCCGGTCGTCCAAAAATCCGGAGATGCCGTTCCAGTGGTTTGGATAGAGACGCATCCCGGCGCTCCTCTCCACGACCAGGATCTTTTGCTTGTACTTCACCACGCAGTTGATCACCGGACAGTAGCGCACGTCCGTAAAATCCACCTGCCCTGGCTTCGGTACGAATTTTTCTTCTTTTCTCATACTTTACTTCTTCAGTTCCAGAAACTCTCCCTCGCTCACTATCTCGATATGATCATCGACAACCTTCAGGGCCGAATCATCATCGAGAGAATATACCATCGGTCTATACCACTTTTACTTCTTTCAAATATGGAAAATCTTCCGGTGTCACCCGTAAGCGAGCCGCTGGAGTGACGGATTCATAGGAAACCCATTCACTCGTCGACTTACCCTGATTATCCGTGGTTTGCACGAAATTTTCTTTCGGCAAGATATATACCACTCCATTTTTCCATGGATCTTTTTCCGATAATGTACCATCGATTTCGAAACTGTACGTTTTCACTCCCTGATCATCCGTACTATACCCGGAACGAACCATTCCATGAAGTCGATTCCGATCCTTAATGGCATAAAACAGCGGTAGTATCGGATCAGATACCGCATAGACTGCCTTTTGGTTTCCTGATTTTTTCGATGCGTCATTCGCTTGACGAGGCTCAAGCGCTTCCGTATCTTCGACCGAAGACCCATGAAGCAGATAGCCGTTCTCCAACAAGTAAGCTAAGAACTTATGTTTCGGGGAGTCGATACTATACTCGACGTCTCCACCAAGACTCGCCCTCATTTCGTTCAGCAATTTCAAAAACTTTTCTTGCTCTGGATCTGAAACCGGATGTTCAAAACTCATAAGAGTCTCTTAGCGTTTTTCGTACTGCGTTTCGTAGTATTTCTGGTACTCTCCCGACTTTACGTTTCGCCACCAGGATTTGTTTTCCTGAAACCACGCGACGGTCTTCGCCAAACCCTCCTCGAGAGTCACCTGCGGTTCCCAACCGAGCTCGTTCTTGATCTTCGTATAGTCGATGGCGTAGCGGCGGTCGTGGCCGGCGCGGTCTTTGACGAACTCGATTCTGTCTTCGCCTTTGCCGAGGAGTTTCAGAATTTCCTTGACGACGGAGAGGTTGGTCGGCTGGTTGCCGCCGCCCACGCAGTACGTCTCGCCGATCGTTCCCTTGCGCAGGACGAGATCGATCGCACGGCAGTGATCCTCGACGTAGAGCCAGTCGCGCACCTGGCCACCATCGCCGTAGACCGGGACTTTTTTTCCTTCCAGAAGGTTGGTGATGACCAACGGAAAGAGTTTCTCCGGAAAATGATAGGGCCCGTAGTTGTTGGTGCAGTTGGAAATCGTCACCGGCAAACCGAAGGTGTGGAAGTACGCTCGCACGAGATGATCCGAAGCGGCCTTGGAAGCACTATAGGGACTCCTCGGGTCGTACGGCGTCGACTCGTCAAACGGCGGATCATCCGGCTCCAAGGCACCGAACACCTCGTCGGTCGAGACATGATGGAAACGCTTGCCGTGCTTGCGAGCCGCCTCGAGAAGGACATAGGTCCCGCGCACGTTGGTATCGACGAACGCTCCCGGATCGAGGATCGAGCGGTCCACATGCGACTCCGCCGCGAAGTGCACCACCGCGTCGCACTCCGCGACGAGCGGCTCCACCAGCTCGGCGTCCGTGATACTCCCCTTCACGAACCGGTGCCTCGGGTCGTCCTGATACGTGGCGACGTTCCCGAGATTTCCGGCATAGGTGAGCGCGTCGAGATTGATCACGCTGTCCTGTGGATAGTTATCCAGGATGTAGTGGACGAAATTCGATCCTATAAAACCAGCGCCTCCTGTTATAAGTAATTTCATAAAATAGAGATCAGCTATATATGGAATTCGGAAACAATATCCTTGAGAAGCGGCAACGCGGCATCCTTTTCCGAAACGAGCGCTTCCGAAGCCGGCCACGCTATGCCCAAATCAGGATCATTCCAACAAACACCTCGGTCGGACGCCTTGTCATAGACATTTGTCACCTTGTACGTGAACACCGTATCATCCTCGAGTGCCATGAACGCATGCGCGAATCCTTCCGGAATCCAGAACTGCGCGTGATTTTCTTCGGAAAGTTCCACCATCACATGCTTCCCATAGGTGGGCGATCCTGTCCGGATATCCACCGCGACATCAAGGACTCGACCCCGAAGCACCGAGACGAGTTTCCCCTGCGCGAACGGCGGGGCCTGATAGTGTAATCCACGCACGACGCCCTTCTTCGATTTGGAAACGTTGTCCTGGACGAACCGTTCCGCGGGAATACCGAGTTCCTGGTACTTCTTGAGGCTGTACGACTCGAAAAAATACCCCCGGTCATCGGCATACACGTCAGGCACCAAAAGCATCGGCCCCTCGATATCGAACCGTTTCGTTTCCATACCGGTTTTCTCAAAAGTTATGTCCTTCCTATCCTAACACAAAAGAAAGCCGCCCCACAGGGCGACTTTCTTGATTCGCACACAAGAAAACTTTTACAGTTTGATGTCGTTCATCACGTCGTCGAGCGACCGCTTCTCCTCCTCGGCCGGGCGCTCCTCGCGAGCCTCACGCGGTTCGCGCGGCGGGCGCTCAGAACCTTCCGGTTCGTTGATCTTGAGATTGACACGGGCGTTGTTCCTCGCACCGATGACACGAAGGAGCGTTCGCAGGGCCTTGGCGGTCATGCCTTCGCGGCCGATCACCATACCCATATCCTTGGGATTGACATCGAGGGTGATGAGCACGCCCATCTCGTCGATCTTGCGTTCCACTTTCACGTCGTCGGGATTGTCGACGAGCATCTTCACGACATATTCGATAAACTCCTGGTCTCTTACATTGTCCGTCATAGACGTATTCGTTACAGGTTAACAGGAAGTCCCTCCTTCCACTCCCATATCATACTCTTTTTCCGAACCACCCGCAAGATGGGTTTACGGCGAGACCGTTTCCGGCATATCCCCCATCCTTCGACGCGACAGCCAGAAAAAATAACCGATGATGGCGATGGTTACAAGAGGCGAAAACCATTCCGGCACATGGTATCCGAAGCCTCCGGAAATCATCACCGCGCCGAGAATAAGGATCGAATACATGGCGCCGTTCTTGAGATAGGCGTAGCGCTTGACGCGCTCGATATTGGAGACGGTGAGCTGCCGCACCACGATCGCCCCGATGCCGTTCCCGAGAAGGATGAGCGGGACCGAGAGCGTGAAGGCGAAGGCCCCGAGCACTCCGTCGATGGAGAAGCTCATATCGATGACTTCCAAGTAGAGGATCTTGCTCACATCGGAGAGATGGCTGTTGTGTACCATCTTCTGTTCCGCTTCCTCGGCGTGCTGACGGAAACCATGCGTGATGAAGAAAGCCGTCGAACCCACCACGGCCCCGAACGCGAGCATGGGATCGATCTTCATGGCAAACCAGACGATGACCGAAAGTGCCACCGAGACGATGGCATAAAACCAGGCGCCCTGCTCGATGAAGAAGCATTCGGCCCGCAGTCCGATCTTCTTGGGCTCGAGAAAGAGCCAGTGGAGGAACAGGAAGAGGAGGAAGATACCGCCCCCCATGAGGAGGATCGGCGCGGAAGACTGGATAATCGCCGAGACATAGGGATCGTTGGAAAACGTGGCCGTGAGCGATCCGAACAATCCGAGCTCCGGCGCCGTCGCAAAGACGATGACCCATGGCAGAACGCCGCGCACCAGAAAGACCGCGAAGAAGATTCCCCACGTCAGGAAGAACCGCCGTGCCTTCTCCCCCATGGTGGAGAGCACTTCGGCGTTGATGACGGCGTTGTCGATGCTCGAGACCGTCTCAAAGAGGATCAGTCCCAGCACGATGAGTATCATTGAAAAGACATCCATTCTGAAGAATCAGGAATTACGAATCATGAATCAAGAATAGACAAACAAGGGAAGAAATGCAATTCCTCGCTCTTGATTCTCAATTCTTGATTCTTTATTCTGCTTTACTCAGTCCACTCGGCAGGCGGTACGAAGGGTTTCTTCCGCCATTCTTCCGTCTGTCGGCAGAGCAGAGCCGGCGCCTCTTTCGGATTGATGAGCAGCTGTTCGACGATCGTCTCCATGCGGAGTCCCTGCGAACCCTTGATGAGGATGAGGTCTTCCGGATGCACGATGTGGAGAAGCATCTGGATCGCCGAGAGCGGATCGGGAAGCCACAGGACCTGGAGCGGCGGAAAACCGGATGTCATGAGGGCGTCATACAGCGCCCGACTGTGTTTGCCCACCGTCACCACCATATGAGCCCCGGAACCGAGGACGGCATCCTTGAGGGCGGCATGTTCCCGATCGGAGTCGGGGCCGAGCTCCAGCATATCCCCCAAAACTGCGATCTTGCGCGGAGCGGACAGTTCCCGAAGCGTTTCGAGAGCAGCGACTGTCGATACCGGCGAGGCGTTGTACGTATCGTCGATCAGGATGGTACCTTCCCTTCCCGGCAAGAGCCGCAACCGTCCCGGGAGCGGTTCGAAGCGCTCCAATGTTCCGGCGATCTCGACCAGGTTCATCTTGAGCGCGAGTCCCACGGACACCGCCGAGAGCGCCGCCGGGATATGATGACGTGCGATGAGCTTCGGCAGACGAAGCGGAATCGTCTTGCCGTCGAAGTTGAGCTTCAGACTGTACCCTTCGACCCGCTTGGCTTCTCGATGAAAAAGAATGTTATCCGCCCGTACTGCCGCACCCTCGGAAAATCCGTACGACAGCACTTTGGCCTTGGTCTTCTCCGCCATCTTCAGCGTACGCTTGTCATCCGCGTTCACGACAGCGAACCCGTCTTCTGGAAGTCCGACGATCAGGCGTCCTTTTTCTTTGGCGATATTGGTGATCGATCCGAAAAATTCCATGTGGCTCGACGACACCCCCGTCGCGACACCGACCTTCACCGGCACGAACGACAGGAGATAGTCCATATCTCCCGGCCGATCGATTCCCATTTCCAGTACCAGTACCTGGGGATACCGCGTCGGAACCAGCATGAGCCAGAGGAAACGGAAACCCACTCCCGCCCAGCGAAAGAGGGAACTATTGCCGCTCCTGGCACCCAGGATAGTGAGCGGGATACCGACCTCGTTGTTGTAGTTCCCTTCGGATTTCCGGACATGGAACTGCGAAGAGAGCACGAGCGCGATCGCTTCCTTGGTCGAGCTTTTTCCCACCGAACCGGTCACTCCCACCACAAGCGGCTCATATTTCCGGAGTACCGCCTGGGCCATGAAGCGCAGGATCTGTTCCAACAGTTTTCTTTTTGTCATAACGGCTTTTTCTTCACTTCTTCCGTCGGCTGCACCTTGGAATACTCTAACAGGAATTTCATGATCTGGCCAAAGGTCGGCGCGGCGCTCGACTCCGCCCATTCCACGTCCTTAGGGTTGTCGATCTTGACCAGGACGACGAACTTCGGATCATCGATCGGAGCGTACCCGACGAACGAACCGATCGACACACCCTCCTCATACCCCTTGGCATCGCTCTTGGCTACCTGCGCCGTGCCCGTCTTGCCCCCGACGAGATATCCCGGCACATCGGCCCGCTTGCCATGGCCGTTCACGACGACGTTCCGGAGCATTTTGCCGATCTTCCGGCTCGTTTCCTCGCTTAAGACCTGGCGGATCGTCTCCGGTCGCACGTCCTCCACATCGCCGTCCGCATGGACGACACGGCTCACCAGATGGGGGCGCATGAGTCTGCCGCCGTTCGCGAGCGCCGCATAGGCCGTCACGAGCTGCAGGGGCGTCACCGTGATGCCCTGACCGAACGAGGCGGTGTAGAACTGGATATCACGCCGCGTATCCTCGAGATGGCGGATATTTCCGGAGAGCTCCGCCGGCAACTGCACGCCGGTCTTCTCACCGAAACCGAAACGTTTGAAATAATTCCTGAAGGCCGTGTTGCCGACGAGCTTTTCCACATAGATGACACCCGTATTGATGGATTCCTCCAGGACCTTGGTCATCGAGCTTTTCCCATACACCTTGTCTTCCGAGTTACGGATATGGTACCCGCCGATGCTCACCACGCCCGTATCGACATATTCCGTGTCCGGCGAGACTTTCCCTTCCTCCAGACCGATAGCCATCGTGATCGGCTTGATCACCGAGCCGGGTTCGTAGGAGAGGCTCACGGCCGGGTTGAGGAAGCGCGAGTAATCCGTCTCCTCGGAATACCGGTTCGGGTCGAACTGCGGCAGGGACGCCATCGAGAGGACGTTCCCGGTCCCGGGATCCATGACGATCGCCGTCACCCGGTCGGCCCGGAATTTTTCCAGCGCCTCCTTGAGGATCTTTTCCGTCTCGTACTGGATGACCCGGTCGAGCGTCAGTACGAGAGAGTCGCCGTTTTTCGCGCCGACGACCTCCCGGTCGGAAAACGGGATCCAGCGACCGGCCGCATCCTTCTCCTGGGAGAGTCGCCCGTCCTGCCCCTTGAGCGCGGCATCGAAAGACGTCTCTATGCCGTACCCGCCGGCCCCCCGCTCATCCAGACTCGCGAACCCGATCACCTGCGAAGCGAGCTCTCCCGCCGGATAATACCGGTACTTCTCGGGAAGAAGCGCCACTCCGCGGAGTCGCAGCTCTTTCACGCGCGACACCTCGTCGTCACTCAAGCGTTTCTTGACGATCTCGAACGGATCGTCGGGGCGATCGAGTTTCTCCCGGATGGTCCCGGCATCCAAGGAAAGGACCCGGGACAGTTCGATGGCGGTCCGGTCCTTCTCGGTCACGTCCTTGGGGACGACGTAGACCGTCTCGTACTCGCGATTGATGGCTATAGGATACGTTCCCTCGCTGTCGCGTATGGATATCTCTCCCCGGTCGGCGATGATGTCCTGAAAGAGGAAATGCTGGTCGCCGGCAAGCGCCGTCCACTTGTCATGCCCGTATACCTGGAGGAAATACAGCCGGACCGTGAGTGCCGCTCCGATCAGAAGAAAAAAGACAAAAAAAAGACGAAGTCTCGTCCCTTCCCCTAATGTCCACCCGGATACCGTTTGCGGTTTGGAGCGTGAGTGAAAGGAGATCTTGCGCATAAGGGGGAAAAGTCAGGAAACAGGAAAGGGATCTACCGCAAGGCGACCTTGCCGCGCTCCTCGAGATAGATGACGTTATCGGGTTTCTGCATGTTCCCCACCTCGCCCGACGACTCCAACCGATAGAGCGAACGCAGGTCGGCTTCCGTGATCTTGAGCTCGGCATTCTCCTCCTTGAGCCGGTCAATCTCCTTTTCCAGAGTACGGATATGATAACCCTGTACCGCGCTTTGGTTGACCGAATACAGATACCACCCTCCCATGACGAAACAGGTCATCAATACACCGATGAGGTACGGATGCACCGAACCGGAGACACTCTTCTTAGGAGACCTCGCGGGAACGGTCGGCTGGTTGTGCTGTACCATACGGCGCATACGCAAAAAGGATTCGATCAGGTTGTATATTGGTTTTTCTTTTCGGTCCGAAGCTTTCTGCTTCAGATCTTTTCCGCGACACGGAGCTTGGCGCTCCGGGCCCGTGGATTGTCCTCGATCTCTTTCTTGGTCGGAATGATCGGGCGTTTCGTGATGATCTTCAATCGCGGAGACTGCCCGCAGCGACAGACCGGGAACTCAGGGGGGCAGACGCAGCCGCGAGCCTCTTCCTGAAAGAACCGCTTCACCGCCCTGTCCTCGCCGGAATGAAACGTGATGACCGCCAACCGGCCGCCGGATCGAAGCATCCGCATCGCCGCCGGCAGGAACCGCTCCAGACGTTCCTCCTCACGATTGACCGCGATACGGAGTGCTTGGAACGTTTTCGTCGCCGGATGGATGCTCATCCGGAAACGCCGTCGTTTCGGATAGGCGCTCTCGATGAGATCCGCGAGCGCTCTGGTCGTCGCGATCGGTTTCTCTGTTCTCGCCGCGACGATCGCTTTCGTAATGCGACGACTCTCCGGTTCCTCGCCGTAGTCGTGAAAGATCTTTTCGAGCTCTTCCGGAGCGTACGTATTGACAATTTCGTCCGCCGTCAACGTTTCGCTTCGATCGAGACGCATGTCGAGCGGCCCGTCCTTCTGAAAAGAAAGTCCGCGCGCATCACTCTCGATCTGATCCGACGAAAACCCCAGGTCGGCGAGGATCGCATCGACACTCGACACGCCGATCGCCGTCAATCGTTCCTCGAGATCGGCGAAGTTGCTCCGCAGCATGAGAAGTGTTCCCTCCTTGAACGCTTCCCGTGCATACGGGACATCCGCGAGCCGATCCTGGAAACGATCGATGGCTTCCTGGTCGGTATCGAATGCGATGAGTCGACCTTCCGGCCTGCCCGAATCGCAACGCTTCGCTTGCGAATCGTTGCGGGCGGGACGGACGCGCTCGAGCATGGCGAGCGTATGCCCGCCACCGCCCAAGGTCGCATCCACCACCGTCATTCCTTTGGCAAGGTGCAGCCCTTCCACTGTCTCTTTCAGCAATACCGGAATATGTTTCGTCTTCGACATACAACCCAAAACTCAAAAGTCAAAAGAAATGTCACGCCTGAAAACTTTTTTCACTTTTGATTTTTGACTTGTACTTGTCTTTCGGTTTTCCCTGTTGCCTATCGCCTACTGCCTATATTTCCTGTCCTAATACACTCCCAGCTTCCCAAGCTCCTCCGCGATCTTGCCCGTGTTCTTCTCGGCGGACTGCTTGTACTTCTTCCACTTCTCTTCGCTCCAGATTTCCAATCGGTTATAGAGTCCCACCACGACCACGTCCTTCCTGAGTCCCGCGTACGACTTGAGGTATTCCGGCACGAGCACGCGGCCCTGACTGTCGAGATCGACGTCCGTCGCGCCCGCGAGCATGAGCCGGATGAAACTGCGCGTCCCCGCCTCGCCGACCGGGAGATTGCCGAGCTTCTCGGCGAGTCCCTCCCACACCTTCATCGGATAGACAAAGAGACAGTCATCGAGACCGCGCGTCACCACCACGCGGCTCCCGAGCTCCCCGCGGAACTTCGAAGGAAGCGCGAGGCGCTTCTTGGGATCGATGGTATGTGAGTATTCGCCGATGAACATGACGCTCGGAAAAGGAATTACTCCGCGACGAAAACCAAAATGAAGAAACTTCAGAGAAAACATTTTCCCCCTGAAATGTTTCAAAGAAGATAGTGGTGCCTTTTCAAGTTCCCCACTTTCACCCACTTTGGTTCACCGTATCCCCATTGTACGCCACCCCTCCACCCCCGTCAACATTCCGACTTATCCACAACAAAAACGGCTCTGCAGAGCCGTTTACCAACAAACCAAGAGTTTTCAAAACTTTCATTTTCTTTCTCCGTGTGACGTCGGTAACATTTCTCACGAACGAGCCGGTAACGGTCGAGCGTGACAGATGGTCTCGACAGGACAGCTCCCCGTTCGGCAGAGTGAGTAAGAAATGTTCGACGGAACGAAAGGGAAAGAAAATGCAAAGATTTTGAAAACGTTCCGTTAAATCTAATCAGAACTTTTCTAGCAACTTCACTAATAGTCGTACCGGGGCGCCGGCAGAACCCTTGGAGAGGAACTCGTCGGGAAGCGTTTCCATGCGCGGCGCGATATCGAGATGCACCCACGGGTACGCTTTGTCCACGAACTGTTTGAGAAACGCGGCGGCCGTGATCGCTCCGCCCCATCTGGTCTTGCCAAAGTTGGAAATATCGCCGAAGGTACCCTTGATATCCTGATCGTACTCGTCCCAGAGCGGAAGCGGCCAGACATAGTCACCGCTCTCCTCGCCGAGATGACGGAAACGCCGTTCGAGTTCCTCGTTCTCCGTAAAGAGCGCGCTCGCCCGTTCGCCGAGCGCCACCATCGCCGCACCGGTAAGTGTCGCCACGTCCACGACGAGTGACGGCTTGTACCGCTTGGCATAGTGAAGCGCGTCGGCCAAGATGATGCGGCCCTCCGCATCGGTATTGTCCACCTGGATGGTCTTGCCGCTCATGGAGCGGAGCACATCACCGGGCCGGTAGCTCGATCCGGACGGCATGTTCTCGACTGCCGGAATGAGCGCGACGATATTCTTCTTCAGTTTCAGACGCGCCGCCGCCGCGAGCGCGTGGATGACCGCTGCGCCCCCTGACATGTCCATGTTCATCCCGAGGACGGCCTCGCTCGGCTTGAGGTTGATACCGCCCGTATCAAACGTCACGCCCTTGCCGACCAACACGATGGATTTTTCCTTTGCATTTTTTGCACCGAAATATTCGAGAATGATGAATCGTGGTTTCGCCTCCGATCCCTTACCGACACCGAGCACGCCACCCATCTTGAGTTTTTTCATGGCTTCCTCGTCAAGCACCGTGAGCTTCACCGGCAGCCCCTTGACCGATGCCCTGACGTGCTTGGCCAGGAGCTCCGGCGTCATCTCGCCGCCAGGCATGGTCGCGATGTGACGCGAACGGTTCGTCTCTTCCCCGACGACTTGCCCCCGCTCGATGCCGTCACGCACTTCCTTGCCGGCCGCGTTCACCAGGACGATTTCCTCGACATGCACGAACCCCTCCTTCGGCTCGGAGAGAAAATCCTCGAACGCGAAATCCGCCAGAAAACAATTGACTGCCAGGAGCTCCGCAAGGTCTCTATCGCTCATTCCAAGATGCGGGAAGCGAAACGATGAAAAATCGATGACAATCGTCTTGTATTTCCTGGCGATAGCCTCACGCACGATGCGCCGCGCGAGAAGGATGAGTTTCCGTCGTGTCATCTCGTCACTCTTGCCAACGACGAGCGAGATCGTCGCCCGACCACCCTGTTCACGGAGCACTCCGTCTTTTCCTTCTTCCGCGAGTACGGCCGCAAGCGTGCCTTTCTTCTGCCAGTACGATACATTTTCCCGAGAGATCTTGAAACGCATAGGCAAAACCTTATCCGTTTATGGAAGTAGTATCCTACCATGTTTTAAAAAAAAGAAAAACCCGGGGCCATGTTGGACCGCCGGGGAAACCCGTCGAAGGTGGGAGGTTCCTTCACCAGGAAAGGGCTCGTTACATGCTTCTCAATACGAGAGACGGTTACTAGGAACCGTCTTCCTCGTGATCGTCGTCTCCGCCCCTTACCGGTTCATCGAGCTTCTCTTCGCTCGTTTCCGGATTCTCCGAAAAGTAACGATGACTGGTCAGCATGAACACCAGCCTTACAACAGTATCCGACACCTGCATACTCTCTCCTTCCCATTCCAGTTGTTAAGATCCTAAAAAACAAAAACGGCCGCGCGCAACGGTGGGTCGTTTTTCTCTGTGCCAAAATCCCCTCAGGCACCAAGAGAGTCTAGCACGGATTCCTCCCCATGTCAATTCTCACAAGAAAAGCAAAAGACCCGCGAGCAGATCTTCTGCTTACGAGCCATAGCTCTCACGAAACTCCCAGAAACGGGAAGATCTGGACACGTACCGGGAGATCACGCCCACCGTCCGGAAGATGCTTCCGTACCTCCTGCACGATGAAATCCTCGCATTCAGCATGCCGCTCATGGTGTTCCGAGGAACCGCTCGTCCAAATGACGATCTCGACGGCGGACATATTGACGTCCGCCGGCCCGGCCGCTTGCACCGCTACCCTGACATCGGACGATGCGACGCGCTTGCCCGCACCTTTCCCTTCCGGATCGAACAGTGCCGAAACGATACCGGGAAGAGCGCCCGCAAGACGCCTCAGCTGGTCGCTTTTCAATCCGTTCTTGTACCACAGCATCACCAACGGCATGATTTCTCTCCTTGTTAAGTTTCTGTCCAAATGGACTCCCGACGATACCATGTATCCCATCTTTTGTCCGCTTCCGTCACTTGAAATCGATGTACTTCCTCCCTTTCAGTCTGTCGGGGAAGTATTCCTGTTTCGTGTCTTCGGCGGTCTTGAAATCGGGAGTATATTTGTATCCTTTTCCGTATTCCAGTTCCTTCATAAGCTTCGTCGGGGCGTTGCGAAGGTGGAGCGGCACCGGTTCGTTGGGAAACTTCCGCACGTCGTCCTTGACCTGGCCGTAGGCGACATAGAGGGCGTTACTTTTCTTGGACTCGGCGAGATAGACGACCGCCTGGGCGAGATGTACCTCACATTCCGGCATACCGAGCATCTGACACGCCTGAAACGCCGCTACCGCCTGCGGCAGCGCGAACGAATTGGCCAGTCCGACATCCTCCGATGCGAAGCGCACCAGCCGACGTGCGACGTAGAGCGGATCCTCCCCTGCCTCGAGCATCCGCCCGAGCCAGTAGAGCGCGGCATTCCCGTCGCCACCGCGCATGGATTTGTGCAGGGCCGAGATGATATTGTAGTGTTCCTCGCCGCCCTTGTCATAGAGGATGTGCGAGCGCTTCACCACCTGCTCGACGGAGCGCGTATCGATACGGTCATACTGGAGCGCACAGGCTTCCAGGGTATTGAGCGCCGTGCGCGCGTCGCCGCCGGACACCGCCGCGATGAAGGCGAGCGCCTCGTCATCGGCCGTCACGTCCTTTCCGAAATATTCCTGCGACTCAGCAAGCGCGCGCCGCAGAAGCGAGATGAGTGCCTTCTCGGAGTGTTTCTCAAGGACGAGCACACGCGTACGTGACAACAAGGCGGCGTTCACCTCGAAGCTCGGGTTCTCCGTCGTCGCCCCGATGAGAATGATCGTGCCACACTCCACGTGCGGCAGAAGCGCATCCTGCTGGGCCTTGTTCCAACGATGGATCTCATCGATGAAGAGGATGGATTTCCGACCGGCTTCCTTGTTGGCCGCGGCTTTTTCCAGAACGGATCGGAGATCCTTCACGCCGCTTCCCACGGCGGAGAGCTGGAAAAACTCCGCCTCGGTTTCTCGTGCGATGAGCAAAGCGAGCGTCGTCTTGCCGCTCCCGGGCGGTCCCCAGAAGAGAAGCGACGGTACACGATCCGAAGCGATCGCCTCGCGCAAAAACGCCCCCTCACCGAGGATCTTCTCCTGTCCCAGAAATTCTTCCAGCACCTTCGGCCGCATCCGCTCCGCAAGCGGGATGCGCGTTTCATTTCGGTTATTCTTCATAGCAGGCTATCCGGTTATTTGAAATCCCTTTTCATCCGGTATCGGTTCGATGAACTCGACTGAGATCTTTTTCACTCGTGAGAGACGCGGCCCCCGCATCATAAAGAGCACGAACTGCTCCGTCATCACCCGCTCTCCCTGCGCCTCGCACAGGACATCCTCCCCTTCGTTCTTCACCCAGCCCGAAAGACCGAGCGCATGAGCGATCTTCCGGGTCGTGTGACGGAAGAACACCTTCTGCACCCGGCCGCCGACGAGGATACGCATGCGGACGATGTGCGACATGGGAAAAGATGTAAATACTTAAAGAGTGAGAGTGTATATTTACATTTTTAAATCTGTAGGGTGATCCCGATAGGACAGTGGTCCGAGCCGGTGACTTCGGGCAGGATGAAGGCGTCTTTGACATGCTTCCGCAGGCTCCCACTCACGAAGAAATAATCGATACGCCAACCGATATTCCGCGCCCGGGCATTGGCGAAATGGGACCACCAAGTGTAATACCCCGTTCCCTCGTGAAATATTCGGAAGGTGTCGACGAAACCGCTTGCTATTACCCTGTCGATGCCCTCGCGCTCCTCGTCCGTGAACCCGTGTTTCCCGACGTTGTCCTTGGGCCGGGCCAGATCGTCTTCCGTATGGGCCACGTTGAGGTCGCCGCAGAAGATGACGGGTTTTTTCTTTTCCAAATCCTTCACATAGGCGAGAAACGCCGGATCCCAATGCTGGTGACGAAGTTCCAACCGGCTCAGGTCCTCTTTGGAATTGGGCGTGTAGACCGTGACGACATAATATTTCTCGAACTCAGCCGTGATGACGCGCCCTTCCCTGGCGGCATCGCGCGCCGCCCCGTCGATGAAACGGTACTTCTTGGAAAAATCGTCCGGATACCCGTTGATGACCGCGATCGGTTTCACCTTGGTAAAGATCGCCGTCCCGGAATACCCCTTCTTCTCGGCGGAGTTCCAATACTCCTCATAGCCGGAAAGATCGATCTCCGCCTGCCCCTGAAGCGCCTTGGTTTCCTGGAGACACAGGATGTCCGGCCGGTATTTCTCGATGAACGGCAAAAAAAGACCTTTCCTATGCACGGCCCGGATGCCGTTGACATTCCAACACAAAAGCGTGAGCGGTTTGGACATATGATTGAAGAAGTGAGTAGTGGGTAGTTGGTAGTGAGTAGTCTATGAAAACCAAGGGGGCATTCCCATTGTAGCGGCACGAGGAGAAAACAAAAAGGGCTAGCCGTACACGTACGCCTAGCCCCTGGCACTCTTTGACTATTCGTCTAAGTGACCCTGCAACTCCCCCAAGGTTCGGGGATTGTTAAGAGTCCGCAAATCCTCTCGGGCCTCTCTCCCTGTCAGTGCCTCCTGGAGACACCTCTGAATCTCAGCATCCAGGAGGAGACAGACGATACAACCTGCAATTGCCTGCCCCACGGGAAGATCGAGCCACATCGGCGCCGTCATGAAAAACAACAGCCCGATTGCCACAGCAACCCAAGTATGGTCCTTCATGATGCGCCTCCACGAGATGTAGATAAAAGGAACCGTAGTCCCCCTATGCCGTAATCATACCACTTTTCATTACAGCAACCAAGTATTATACTCCTAAAAACTCCCTCTGTCAAGGGTGATTGAGTATTTTTTGCTTTATAAAAGCCATTTTTAAGGAAAAGTAAAGCCGGCAAGTGGGTACTTGTCGGCAGGAAAGAGAAAAATGGACGTTGTCCCTCTTCCTCAAATGCTGTCTGGTCAGTGCAGCGACGGCTCGCGATGAAAATCTTCGGGGTAAATATTGAACAGCGCACCCCTCGACTGCAATCCCCAGGCCCGCTTTGCGATGCGAACAAACAATCTGAACTCGTCCGGATGCTGTTTTTGAAAAAGCTTCAGTATCTCTACACCGAGTTTCGGAGACACGTAGGATACGCGCTGATGAGGTATTCTGGCACGCGACCCCCCATTCCGATACCACCACGATGTCGTCTCTTTTGGAAACCCTCTCTCGGCCAGGGTTTTCAAGAGATCCTCCTTGAAAGTAAATTTCAGTACGAAATCATCTATCCTTCCATCCTCACCACGGCGCCAGCTACCCCTGAACCGGACGATATCGAACAGGCTGCCGATGCACGGCACCCGATTGTCTTCGGACGATGAAACACCTACAGCATAATTGCGTCCAAGAACCAAAACCCTCCCTTTCTGTATTGAAATATCCGTCATGCGGTCTCTCCTCTCTGTCAGGAAAATTTTCAGGCTTGTTTTGTTAAAGGCCTTTTTTGGGTCCGTATATACAGACTCCCAAATATTATACACCGTATCATGATATTTTCTTCACCCCTACCGCTTCGACAGCCTTACTGACCAGAAAACCCCTTGAATGTCACGGCGTCAAGCTCCCGGAAGCGACGCTGCTTCTCCTCGATCGGCACGTCGTCTTGCATCCCCTTGGTCGCGGCTGTTCCGGGCCGAGGTGAATACCAGGCGATAAAGGCTTTCTCGAAATCGACGCGTTTAGCCAAGTCGATCGTCTCCTCGAACTGCTCCCTCGTCTCTCCAGGAAACCCGACGATGATATCCGTCGTAAACCGCGCGTCAGGGACACAGGCACGGATCTTGTCGACGAGCGCCATGTATTCCTCACGTGTGTACCAGCGGTTCATCCGCTTGAGCACCTCGTCGCTCCCTGCCTGGATAGGCAGGTGGAGCAGACGGTCGATATTCGGATATTTCGCGATCACATCGATGAGCTCGTCGGAAAAGTCCCATGGGTTGGAAGAGATGAAGGAAACTTTTTTCAGTCCCTTGATCTGTGCGACACGCTCCAGGAGATACGGGAAGAGCGTCGGGATACGGTGACGGTTGAGGTGTTTCACCATGACGGGCTTCACCTTCTTTCCGTCAGGCAAGACATACTCCCCACCTTCCTTCAAAGTGCCTAAGAGAAAGTCCGCGCCGTACGAATTGACGTTCTGACCGAGGAGCATCACTTCCTCATAGCCCTCCCCGGCCACACGCTCCGCTTCGGCGACGATCTCCTCGAACGAACGCGAGCGTTCCTTTCCGCGGGAGAACGGCACGATACAGAAGGCGCAGTAGTTGTTGCAGCCGTTGGAGATGACGATGGACGCTATCTTCCCCTTGGCACGTCTCGGCTCGTGCTCGAAGCCGACATCCTCCATGGGGAGAAACTCAACATCTGGGAGCCGCGCCTGCATGCGCTTCATCATCTTGCCATCCGGGACGCGGGCCGCCGCTCCCACGAGACAGCCCGTCACGACGATGTGCTGCTTCCGGCCGGTTTTCCCGAGCCTCAGACGGATATTCTTGACGAGACCGTAGACCTTTTCCTCCGCCCGATCACGCACCACGCAGGTATTGAGGATGACCGTATCCGCCTCCTCCATCGTCTCGGCCCGCCCGAAGCCGCGCGCCTCATACAGGCTCGCGATCCGCTCCGAATCCGCCACGTTCTGCTGACACCCGAACGTCTTGATGAAATATTTCTGAGACATATTCTTTATGCCTTGTTTTTTTCTACAATTAACTGTCCGCAGGCGGCAGCAATATCGTCCCCCATGGTGCGGCGGCGGGTCACCGTCACTCCCGCCGTTTCGAGTCGTTCCTGGAACCTCGCAAAATCCCCTGGCAGACTGTCACGGTAGACCGCTCCGGTGAAATTGTACGGGATGAGGTTGATACGGACCTTCCCGACTTTTCTCGCGAATTTGATAAGTGCCTGCGCATGCATCTCGGTATCGTTCACCTTGGAGAGCATGACGTACTCAAAGGTGAGGTGTCGGCGGCGACTGTCGAACTTCTCGAAATAGTCGGCAGTCCACGCGGCGAGCACGTCGAGGAAACCGTCATACGAACTCGGCATCATGCGCTTCCTGGTATCATTGTCCGCGCTGTGAAGCGACACCGCGAGACGCACCGGCGGCCAGTCCGGGTCATTGAGAAGTTTCTTGAGCATCGGCACGAGCCCTACCGTCGAGACCGTGATGCGCGTCGCCCCGATATCGGTATGCGCGAGGATGGTTTTGATCACCTCTTTGACATTGTCATAGTTGGCCAAGGGTTCCCCCATCCCCATGAAGACGATGTTACTGATGCGCTGCGGCAATTTCGGATGTTCCCGCAGGAAAATATTCCAAAATCTGTACTGATCGACGATCTCGTCGGAAGAGAGATTCCTCGTGAAGCCCATCGTACCGGTCGCACAGAACGTACAGGCCATGGCACACCCGACCTGTGACGACACGCAGACCGTCCACTGACCGCGGGCATTTTGCATGAGCACCGTCTCGACACGCTTGCCGTCAGAGAGTTCGACTATCGCCTTGTAGGTGTCTTTCTTCTTGCTTTCGAGGATATGTGCCGGCCGAACGGACAGCCACGGCAGTTCTTTGGCGAGCGTCTCGCGCATGGACTTCGGCATCACCGTCACATCGGAAAAACCGCCGAAGCTTTCCGAAAACAAAGCTTCCTCCATCTGCCTGAGACGGAATGCAGGAGCATCAGGAAAAAGATTCCGGAACTGCGCCCGGCGGGTAAGAGGTATCATAGTCCCGATACTCTACCACGAAGATGAGCGGATGTCCACCCGCCCCCTGTCACCGGAAGATATCCCGCTTCACCGAAAAGTCCTCCTTGTAGGAATCCTCGCGGGCCTTCAGCCGTTCCACGATGTCCTGGAACTGGACTTCCTTGAAGTGCGTCTCCTTGACGTACGAGTCGAGATATTTCTTCTTCTCCTCCTCGCTCCACTGGTAGCGATAGAGGCTCTGATACCAGTTCCATCCCCCCATCCCGAGCACGACCAGAAACAGGAAGAAAAAGAGAATCTTGTAATTCCGGTACCATGCGGAGAGCCACTCCCGCGAAGAGAAATATTTTTTCCAGTTCCTAAACGATGAGAGTTCCATAAGACATCCGGCTATTCATTGGTTTTTTCGAGATAAACGACCGTTTCCAAGACCGCTTCCAATCTCGCCTGCGGCGCCGATACGGATGCCGAGGCCTCGGTCCCCGAAGACGAGAACGGGTTTACCCCGCTTCCGACCGGCAGATCGGCCCGTTGTTCGCGGCTTTCCCCCTGCTGCAAGGAAACCGAGACGACATCGAGCGCGACCGGCAATTTCTCGAGTTTGTGAAGGAACGAGAGGACGTCGCGATACTCGCCGGTCAGACGGATGGAGAGCGAAAGATACGGATTGAACGGCAGGTTGCCGAGAATGGACATGTCTTTCTTTTCCTGGGCAGCGGTCGCTTCTGCGGCATCGCCCTCATTCGCCGGTTTCGCGGCGGGCTTTTTCTTGGCCGGAGCCATGCTCATACTGTCTCCCTTGGATTCGATGGCGATCGCTACCTCCGTATCCGCCGCCACACCCTCGAGGGTCTTGACGAAATCGACGATGCGATCCTTGGAAACGAGGATATTGAGCTTCGCCTCGTCCTTGGCGATACTCTCGAACTGGTCGCGAAGCTCCGGCAGGGTCTGGATCTGTCGCTCACGGTATTCGCGGTTGGCATGGAACTTCTGGATATCGTCCATTTTCCCTTTCAGGACGGCCTGAAGCGGCAGGATGCCGTACCAGAGGATGGCTCCCATCCCGATGACGAGGACGCCCATGAGGACGGCCGGGATATGTTTCTTGTACTCGGTATTCATAGTCCGTTCTTCTTGAGACACTCCTGTTTCAGCGTGAAGTCGACCTGGAACTCCACGTCCTTCTGCGAGAACAGGTTCGAGATCGGCACGTTGACACCGGCGACACACGGGAGATCCTTCAGGCGGTCTTCGAAGAGGAGCAGGTCGTCGCGTGTCTTGGCATTGCCGGAAAGCAGTACCGTATAGTCCTTGGTCGAAAGACGATCGAGACGGACGTCTTCCGGAAGCGTCTCGTCCAGCAGGAGAAAGATCTCCGAAAAAAGCAGATGGTTGCGGTCGATCTGCGAAACGACCGCGATGCGTTCGTTGGTCTCCCGGAATTTCCGCTCGTACTGGTCGAGCGACCGCCCCTCCTGATAGAAAGATCCCTCGGCAGCACCCATCATCTCCAGGTTCTTGGCCTGGACATCCAGGATGAGATAGATCCCGACGAGGATGCTCACATAGAAGAGCTCCAGCATGAGGAGGAGGAACACCTGCCAGAGAAGAAAACGGAAACGCAGCCTCCGCTGGAGGATACCTTTCTCTTCTTCCGGCAACAGATTAAGCAAAGTCTTCATATTCGTCCAAACCTCTTAGCGCGAGACCGATAGCCGTCGAATACTGCACCGAACGCTTGCGGTCGATGAGCGGAAGCGTCTTGCCGAGACGGACATTCACCCACGGATTGCCGAACTCGATGGGCCGTCCGAGACGCCGCGACAGGTACGGGAGCAACCCGTTCATGTTCGCGCCGCCGCCGCACAGGATGATGGAATCGACCCCTTCCGAATACCCGAGATTGTTGAGATAGAAGTCGATCGATTTCTCGACTTCCACCGCGAGATTTTCCAGGACCGGCTGGGCCGCCTTGAGCACCGGACTCTTCATGGCAAGCGACCCCAGACCCTGCTTGATCTTGATGGCCTCGGCTTCCTGGAACGAGATGTGCAGTTCCTTGGAAATGGCGTCCGTAATCATCTGCGACGAGAGCGGCACGCTCGACGTGAAACACGGCGTGCTCCCCACCGAGATGAGGAAGCTCGACCGACGGTCGCCGATATCGACGATGAGCGTGGTATTCTTCTCCTTCTCCTCGGGCAAAAGACTTCTCGCCTGCGCGATGGACTCGGTCTCGAGACCCACCACTTCCAGACCGGCACTCTCGAGCACCGCCTGGAACTGATCGACGACGCTCCGCGCCACCGCCACGACGAGCACGTTGAGTTTCTTGTCCTGGGTCAACGTGAAGTCGAGCACCTGATAATCATAGTACACCTGGTCGAGCGTGAGCGGGATGTTCGCCTCGATCTCCCACTTGATCGCCTCCTTCACTTCGTCCTCGGCCATCGCCGGCAGCTTGATGACACGCAGGAACGCCTTCGTCTCAGGAAGGGAACACATCACTTTTCTGGTTTTCAGTTTCTTCGGTCCGGACATCTTGAGGAGCTTGACGATGGCGTCGCGCACCGCGTCCGCATTGACGATCTCCCCGTCCACCACGCTCCCCTGGGCGAGCGGCACCGAGCCGAAACTCACGAGACTGTCCTTCTTGCCTTCGCGGTCCAGCCAGACGAGCTTGATCGACAAGTCGCTCAAGTCCAATCCGAACGATCCCGGAAACAGGTCGAAGATTTTTTTCTGCAGAAAGCTCATTTTGTTTTTCCTCCTTTTTTTCCTTCTTATTGTATCATACCCTCCCCTTCATCCTCTCGTCTCCCCTCTCCTCCCTCCTCATTCCTGTCTCCTACTTCCTATCTCCTACCTTTCCTCCCACAGGTCCATCTCGTACTGCGTCCCGGTGGGGAAGAACGGCGGCGGACAGTACAGGAGATTATTGTCATAGGAGAGATTGCGCGTGGCATATCCGGTCCCGTCCGTCCAGGCGAATCCGTACCGCTGGTTGGTCGCGATCGCGCCGTAGACGGTGATGACGCTTTTCGTTATCCCTCCGCTATAGTGCGCCCGTCCGACACGCCCGGTCTGAGCCAGGAGCGCACCGTCGATCCGCAGATCGTCTTCGCTTCCCTTGTATATCTCTATATCGTCCTGCCCGATGATACCGACGACGTCCGGGCAATCATTGCCGGTGATGTCGTAGTCGGTATAGCGGATGTCCTTGCCGATGTAGATACTCTTGAGCGATGACGAAATGAGATTGGCCGCCACGATCGTCACCCGCTTGTCACTCACCGTCCCCTCGAGCCAGACGTTGTTCTCGACGAAGATGACCCCCTCATCAGGAATGGTGTAGGTCGACCAGCCGCCCTGATAGTTGTTGATCTCGTTGGTAGAGGAGACGAAACTCCGCACCGTCCGGATACTGAACGTACCGTCGGCATTGAGAATGATATGCCGTCCCTGGTGCACATTGTCAAAATAGAGACTCCCGTTCGTTCCGGCCTGGGCCTCGCTCTTGATATAGGAAAGATCGCCGAGCACCCCGTTGAAGTCGGTCGAGGCGACCGGAAAGGTCCGTCCGCTCTCGAAGACGTCCGGGCGGTCCGGAACGGCCGTCGGAGGCAGAGGATCGGTCGGACTGTCATGCGTATGCACGCCGAACTCGTTCCCGCCGGTATGATCCTGATCGTTGTAGTCCGAGACGGCGCTTGAGACGACGTTGTGCGCCAACCCGTCGAACCGGATGCCCTGGTTGGAATGGATCTTGCCGAAGACTTCCGTCCCTGCCCCGAAACGGAGGTAATCATTGGCGAGCACGATATGCTCGCTCCAGGCCGGTTTGCGCAGACGCACCTCGATGATACGCGTCACGTCCGGATACCGGTAGGTCCAGCCGGTCGCCCTGACGATGACCACCGACGACCCCGTCGGCGGCGGGGTCACTTCGAGCCGGTACTTGCCGATAGCGCTTCCTCCCGGATCCTGGTATTCCACCTCATAGGGCGTGGCGACACCGTAGGGATTGCCCGTCTCCCAGAAATCAGCCACCTGCTGCGCGGTGCGGCCCTCCACCTGGTGCGCCAGGTACCAGCGGTAGAAATGGATGCCGGACTCCGCGATCTGGAAGGCCTGTTCCCTGGCGTGCACCG
Source organism: uncultured Bdellovibrionales bacterium (assembly GCA_964384235.1). GTDB lineage: Bacteria > Patescibacteriota > Minisyncoccia > Moranbacterales > UBA1568 > UBA1568. The sequence continues at coordinate 44,329 of CAYLJX010000004.1, forward strand.
TGAGGGCATACTTGGTCTGCGACGCGATAAAGCTCACGATGGCCGTCAGGATGATCGCCACCATCGTCATGATGATGATCCCGTACGGCAGGATGGATCCCTTGAGCGCTCTATTCATAGAGATGGAGGTTACGTAGGTCGACAAAAGACTCGATATTGACGTTGTTCGGGGCGCGCACCGGATCGATGTTGACGAGGAGGTGCACCTTGACCAGCTGGATGTTGCCGACGCTCGTCGGCGTGGCAAGCGGATTGTTCACCGTATCGCCGGGATAATCGTCGTTGTAATAGTAGAACACCGGGTCGTCGCTCTCGTTCACGATATACTCGGCCATGACGGTGACGGACTGGTCGCCGGCAGGATAACTGGGCGGGACCGAGCTGTCCGGTTCGGTCACGCCGACCTTCAGCTGATCGGTGGCAAGGTCGAGGAAATAGTGCACCCGTTCCGTCACACCGTCGTCATCGATATCGATATAGGCCGTCAGGTCGAAATCGTCCGCGGACTCGACGGGGTAGTCCCCGTTGTCCGCCTGCTTCGTCCCGCGGAGACCGATGACGACTTTGTTCGTCGCGCGCGAGGCCGTGGCCGAGGCCATGCCTTCCTCGAGGATGAACTTGTTGGCATCCCAGGTCCGGACGAAGAGCAGCGTGAATCCCTCCATGGCGATGAGTGCCACCGAGATGGCGACAAGCATCTCCATGAGCGTCATCCCCTTCAGTCGTTTTCGTGAGACAGGCATATCAATTGGGAGTCATCTGGATATTTTCCGTCACCAAGGCACTACCGACACCGACGGTCTTCGTCTCGGTACCGAATCCCGAAGCGGTCACCTCGACATCGTATGAACCGTTGACCAGGGCCGGGAGCGACGTCGGGAAATACGCGATACCGTACTGGTCCGTCGTGACCGTCGCATCATATGGGACGGACGTATTGGTCAGCCGGACGCTCGCCCCGGAAACGGGAGAATCGTCCGCCGAGCTCTTCACCGTCACCTTCACGGAACCGATGTTCTTGTCGAGGAGGATCGCTTCCATCGTGCCGGACGATCCCGGGACGAGATCCATGACATCGGCCGTCGACGATGTTTCCGGATGCATCTTGTAAAACTCGTAATCAGCGTCGGAAACGGTCAGCGTATACTGACCGTAACTCTGGTCGGAGTAGGTCTTCTCGCCGGAGCTGTCCGTGGTTGACGTATCGGAAAAACCATAGACGTTCGCTCCGGTACCCGCATCCGTCCCAAGGACCCGGCCGCCGGAGAGCGTGAAGCCGATATCCGGGACATCCGTACCGAACGGATCCTTGGTCCGGAGCGGGATATCGACGTTTTGGTCCATGACGATCGTCTTCTGATTGAGGGTAGCTTCCACGACCGAGGCATGAACATCGACCGGGTTGTACGCGGACGTCGGATAGGACGCGTATGTGGTCGCACCGTAATAGCCGCCCTTGGAAACGGTGAGAGTATAGGCTTCGACACCGGCCGGCGCACCGGGAAGCATCACGTTGCCGGTCGAATCGGTCGTGGCGGTCGTGTCGATGCTCGCACCCGAATTGACGATGCGCACGCTCGCGCCCGATACCCCGCTCCCGGTCGCATCCAGGACATTGATGGAAAGCGTCCCGCCGCCGCCGGACGTCTCCACGCCGTTGGGAGAGAAATTTCCGAAGATGACGACTTTCTGGTCATCCCCTCCCCCTCCCCACTCGACCGTGAGGCGGACGCGCTTATAATCGGTCGAAACCGTGTCATTGGGCGAGCCGCCGATCGTTCCGTCGAACGAGTCGTCGACGTACTGCACGAAGGTATGCACGTCGTATCTCACCGTGTTGACACTGATCGTCTCGTCCTCCAGGAGTTCGCCGCCCGGGATACCATAGAGCCACGCCGACCCGTTCCAGCGCTTGGTACCGATGTCGTCATAGGCGATGCTCCGGATGATCTCCATCTTCTGGTTAGCGAGAGCCGTCGCGCCGAGACGGTTCTTGGACTCGATGATCATACGCGTCCCCGTAGCATACACCTGAAAGAAGACCACCCCAATCAGAGCGAAGATGAACAGGAAAACGAGGGATTCAATCAGGGTGAAGCCCTTTAACTTTGTATCTTGTATTTTGTATCTTGTATTTTGTATTGAAGAATTCATAAAAGTCCGTCTCCGCATCATACGAGATACTTGATACAGGATACGAAATACTTACTTTATGTTCTCGAGGACGGAATACATCGGTTGGAGCATAGCGACCGCGAAAAATCCCACGCCGCCACCGATGAGGAGCATGAGGATCGGTTCGATGATGGAGGACATGTTCTTGGTGATCTGGGAGACTTCCTCCTCGTAGAATTCCGCCAGACGCTGCAGGACGACATCCGTCTTTCCCGTCTCCTCGCCCACCTCGAGGATCTGCGGCACGAGGATGGGGAAGATGCGCGGGTACTTGGCGATGATCTTGGAAAGGTCGACACCCTTCTGGATCTCCGCGATGGCTTCGGCCAGGGCATCCTTGTAATAGACGTTCCCCAGGGTCTTGGATACGATGGTAAGGCCGTTCACGACCGATATGCCGGATTTGAGGAGCGAACTGTAGATGCGGGCGAACCGGGCGCAATTCACCTTGATGACGATGTTGCCGACGATCGGCATCCGCACGAAGAGCATACCGAAGAAGCGTTTCCCTGCCGGCGTCCCGGCGAACATCTTGACGCCGATAATCGCCGCCGCGACGATAGCGACGCTCAGGATGGCATGCTCCCGAAGGAAATCGCTCAGCTTCATGATGAACTGCGTCGTGGCCGGCAACTCGACGTTCATGTCCTTGAAGACGCCGGTGATCTTGGGCAGGATGTAGGTGAGCATGAGGATACCGATGCCGATCATCGCCACCACGATGACCGCCGGGTAGATGAGCGCGCCGCGCACCTTGGAGAGGAGGTCGTTTTCCTTCTCGAGCTGCAGGGCCAGGATGTCGAGCACTTCCTCGAGGTTGCCGGAGACCTCGCCGACCGAGATCATGTTGACGAAGAGTTCGTTGAAAACGCCCGGGAACTTGGCGAGTCCCTCGGAAAGCTGCTTGCCGCCCTGCACGTCCTCATAGACGCTTTCCAGGACCTTCTGGAAACGGACGTTCTTGGTCTGAAGGCTCAGGTTGTGTATGGCGCGCGATACCGTGAGACCCGACGACACCATCACGGCGAGGTTCCGGGTAAAGACCATCTTCTCCTTGAGCGGCACCGTCTTGAAACGGTCGAAGAACTTGATTTGGATGCCGGTCGACTCTTCCAGAAGACGCTGCGACGTGAGCAAGAGCCCCTCGGCGCGGAGTTCCTGCGCCAGAGCCTTCTCGTCCTTGGCGTTCATCTCTCCACCCTTGGTCTCACCGGTGGAGATGTTTTTTGCAGTATATAAATATTTCGGCATAGCCGATTTGGTATGTGTTTTTGTGTGATTCCATTATATCACACACGCCGGTTCCCTTGTCTCTTGTCGTTTGATCCCTTACGCGCCGAGACGCGCCTTGAACTGCTCGAACACCCTCGGGCCACGAGGCTTGGGAAGAAAGATGAGCGCGCGATCGTGCGCCTCGATGTGACTCCCCTCGAGAGCCGTCTTGGGATTGCGACGGATCTTTTCCTTCTGCCACGAGCCGAGCCAGTCTTCGACCGGGAAGAAATCCAGCACCTGCTCGAGGAATCGCTGCACACTCACGGCCAGACGGGACGACGGCACCGACCACGTGCTCGCAATGAGCGTCGGAGCGAAGTTCGGCTGGTATTCGCGGATCCAGCGGTTCTTGCGTTCGAACGTCTGATAAAGCGGAAAATTGATGAGTGGGATGAGGAAGCGGTACTCATGGGCCGAGTAGAGATCCTTGATCCCGATCTCGAGATGATCGTCCGTCACGAAGTAGTTGAGACAGGCGCGATCGGTCACCTTGTTTCCGTGACGGCGCTTGCCGATCATATGGAGGAAGCCTGTGAGAACCGTCCGTCCCGTCCAGATCCTCCCCGACTTGAGCACGACGAACATGTCCCAGTCGCTCTTTTTGCTTCCGTGCTTCATCGAGAGGCTCCCGGTCGCTCCTACCATCCGGACATACGGCACGAAGGCGAGCAATCGCGCGAGGCGACGCTCCCGCTTGAGTTTCCGGACGGAGATCTTTTCCAGGCGGATGCGTTCTTCCACCAGTCGGTCGCGACCCTTGAGAAAAAAGAAGCCGTCTTTCCGTCCGAGTTTCTCCCGGCAAAAGTCGGAATCGAGGAGTGTGACGATATCGGACAGCTTGGATGGCACGGCGCACAGGTCGTTGTCACGCTCGTATACGATGAGGTGCCGCCATATCTCGAACGCCGTGAGCGGCATATCCATCACGTCGTAGTACGTCACCGTCGCGAGAATATTTTTGGAAAGCTGGTACGACATAAGAGAGGCAATAGGCAGAAGGCAGAAGGCGGTCCAGAAAGAGCATTCTTATCTCATCCCTACTGCCTCAGTATCTATTGCCTACTGCCTATCTACAAGTATTTCGAAGTAAAGCTCTTCTTGCAAGATTTCAGTTTGTTCGGCGGACCGGCGAAGATGAGCTCGCCGCCTTTTTCACCACCCTCGGGACCGAGTTCCAGAACCCAGTCCGCCGAGCGGATGACATCGGTGTTGTGCTCCACCACAAGGACGGTATTGCCTTTATCGACGAGCGCTTCGAGCACTTCGAGCAGTCGCCGCACGTCCTCGAAGTGCAGCCCGATGGTCGGTTCGTCGAGGATGTAGAGCGTCTTGCCGGTCGATTTGCGAGCAAGCTCGGTGGCAAGCTTGATACGCTGCGCCTCACCGCCGGAGAGGTTGGTCGCACTCTGACCGAGGACGAGGTAACCGAGGCCAACTTCTTCGAGCACGCGGAGTTTCTCCTCGATCATCGGCTGATCAAGGAAAAAGCGTCTCGCCTCCGTCACGGTCATGCGCAGGATCTGGGCGATGTTCATCCCGCGGTACTCGATGGAGAGCGTCTTCATGTTGTAACGCGTCCCCTGACAGACCTCGCACGGGATATAGACGTCCGGTAGGAGGTACATCTCGATCTTTTTCAGTCCCCCACCCTGGCACGTCTCACAGCGTCCGCCGCGCATATTGAAGGAAAAGTGGCTGGCGGAATACTTTTCCCGTTCAGCCTCCGGCGTCGCGGCGAAGAGGTCGCGGATGAGCCCAAAGACCCCGGTGTAGGTGGCAGCGTTGGAGCGCGGCGTGCGACCGATCGGATCCTGCGTCACGGCGATCACCTTGTCGATATGGTCGAGACCCGTGATCTTCTTGTGCGCGCCCGGCTCGGCCTTGGCATGATAGAAATGCTTGGAGAGCGCCCTCGAGAGGATGTCATGGACGAGGCTCGACTTGCCGGAGCCGGAGACTCCGGAGACCGCGACGAGCATCCCGAGAGGGATCTTAGCATCGACGTTTCGGAGGTTATGCTCCGTCGCGCCGACGATCTCAATGGACTTGCCGGATCCTTTGCGGACTTTTTTCTTGGAAGAGACGCTTCGCTTACCGGAGAGGTACTGGCCGGTCAGGAGTTTGGAACGCATGAGCTTTTCCGGCGTCCCTTCGAAGATGACCTCGCCGCCCTCGCTCCCCGCACCGGGACCCATGTCGATGATATAGTCCGCTCGGCGCATGATGGCGACATCGTGCTCCACGACGACGAGGGAGTTGTTGGCCGAGCGCAGTTCCTCGAGTGCATTGATGAGCTTCTCCGTATCGCGGCTATGCAGCCCCACCGACGGTTCGTCCAGGACATAGATGATGCCGGAGAGTCCCGACTTCATCTGGACCGAGAGACGGATACGCTGCGCCTCGCCGCCGGAAAGGGTGTCAGCTCCGCGGGAAAGTTCGAGATAACCGAGACCCACCTTTTCCACCGAACGCACACGCATCTCCATCTCACGGAAGAGCGGATCGACGATGTCTTTCTCCCCGACTTTGAGAAGCGCCTCGCGCAGGGGTTTCAGTTCCGTGAGAAATTTCTCGACACTCCGGTCGACGATCTCGTTCATGGAGAGGCCGTTCACCTTGACCGACAACGATTCGGGCTTGAGCCGCTTGCCCTGGCAGTCCGGGCACGTCTTGGAAAGCATGTAGGTCTCGATCTCGGCGCGCAGATGGTCGGATTTGGTATCGCGGTATTTCTGCTCGAGGATCGGGATGACGCCGGGAAAAACATTTTCTTTCCCTCCCTCCTCTCCGAAGAGGACGAGCTTCATCTGCTTCGCGGACAGTTTCTTAACCGGGATGTCGAGGGAAAATTTAGATTTCTTGGCGAGCTCACGAAGGAGCAACATCGGACCGCTCTGGGCGTGCCGATCACCGTTCATTTTGCTCCAGGGACGGATGGCACCTTCGGAAAACGAGAGGTTCTTGTTGGGGATGACGAGCTCCGGATCGAATTCCAGTGTCCGCCCGAGACCCGAACACTTTGGACAGGCCCCTTCGGGAGAGTTAAAGGAAAAATGACTCGGGGTGAACTCGGGCAGATGCACGTCGCACTCCTCGCAGCGGTACTCCTCGTTGTAGACGCGTTCCTCACCAGAACCGTTGATGCGAAGCGTGAGCGTCCCCTGTCCGACACGAAAAGCAGTCTGCAGGGAATCCAGGATGCGCTCCTTGTCCGGACGGACGGCGGAGAGCGCCATGCGATCGATGACGATACCGATGGTCGAGATATCCGAAGGAGAGGCTTCCGCAATAGCCTCGGCGATGGGGCGGATCTCGCCATGGAAGAGCACCCGAACATACCCCCACCCGTCGATCTGTGAGAGCACTTCTTTCTCCGTCTTTTCCACGAGGAGCGGACTGTAGGCCAAAAACGCGAGCGGCGTCTCATCGGGCAGAAGCAGGATCTCGTCGAGGATTTCCCGCACGCTCTTGCGTGAGAGCGTCTTGCCACACTGAGGACAATGTGGGACACCAAGCTTGGCGAAGAGGATACGCAGGTAGTCGTAGACCTCGGTCATGGTGCCGACCGTCGAGCGCGGAGAGCGCGACACGCTCTTCTGATCGATGGAGATGGCCGGCGAGAGGTTGTGAATGGCGTCCACGTCCGGCTTGTCGAAGCCTTCCATGAAGTTTCTCGCGTACGAGGAGAGCGATTCGACATAACGGCGGTTGGCCTCTGCAAAGAGCGTATCGAAGGCGAGCGATGACTTGCCCGAACCGGAGAGTCCCGTGATGACGACAAGCGAATCACGCGGGATATCGACCGAAACGTTCTTGAGATTATTGACACGCGCTCCCCGGACTTCGATCACCGACTTCTTGTTGTTTGGCATACCACCTTTATGCGCTAAAAAAGAGAAACATTGTTTCTCAGTCTACTCCCTTTTCCGAGCGTGGTCAATACGAGAAGGTATGTGGATAACCTGCTACCGCAGGAATTCCTTACCGCGACGGCGGCGATGAAAGACGATGGCAAAACGGTGGGCTTCGCCGTTCGCGAGGAGGATGTCTTTTTTGAAACGCTTGACGAGCGACTGGTCGCCGACGAAACTTTTCGGCTGGTGTCGCTCGTCCTTGACGACACCGAGCACGGGAATGGTGAGGTGCACTTGTCGCAGGACCGAGAGCGCGACGCTCCGCTGCAGTTCCCCTCCGTCTACCACTATCATATCCGGAAGCGACCATTCGGTATGCCCGAGACGCCGCGTGAGGATTTCCCTGAGAGCCGTGAGGTCGTTTCCTTGGTGATCGCCTCGCAGACGGAATTGCCGATATTCGTCCTTGTCCGGTCGACTCCCCTCCACTACTGTCATGACCCCGACGCTCGCCACTCCCTGGAGATGTGCCACGTCATACGCCTCAATCCGAATTCTTGATTCTTGATTCTCAATTCTTGATTCTTCCTTGATGAGCGCTATATCCTGGATATGTTGCAACCCGTAGAGGGTGTTGCGAAGCTCGGCCGCCCGTTCGAATTCCATCGCCTTCGCCGCCGCCTTCATTTCCCGCTCGAGACCCTTCACGAGTTTCTGCTTGTGCCCCTCGAAGAAGAGTCGGATATGCTGGATGGTCCGGCCGTACTCCCGTACGCTCACCTCTCCCGTACACACCCCGGGACACAGTCCGATCTGCCTGTTGAAACACGGGCGCACGCCTGTGTCCCGGACTCGATCCGGGACCCTCCCGTTACCACGAGATCCCGAATCGCGCTTCGCTTGTCCGGGATGCTTCGCCGTTCTTTCGAACGGCTCGCATTTGTCCCTATACGGAAACAGTTTTCGCACGATCTTCATCGCCTCTTTCAGTCCCAGTCCCGAGAGGAACGGACCGAACATGTATTTCACTTTCGCGTCGAACTTCCCCTGCTCGATGTCTCGGCCGCGAACGATGAGCACCCGCGGGAACGGCTCGTCCGTGATGACGACATGGTTGTAGCTCTTGTCGTCCTTGGCGTCGGTGTTGTAGGGCGGCTGATGCTCCTTGATGAGACGCGATTCGAGGATGAGCGCCTCAAGGACCGAATCGGTCTGCCGGTAGGCGATGTACGAGACCTTGGGCAGCATGAGCGCGATCTTGGGGCCTCTCGTCTCCATCAGGTCGCTTGCGAAATAGCTCCGCACCCGGTCGCGCAAGGACGTCGCCTTGCCGATATAGAGGAGCGTTTTGGTCTCATCCAGGAAGAAGTACACCCCTGGATGCTCCGGCAGGGCGTTCTTCTTCTGAAACGACAGAAGCGTATGCGATTTTTCCCACAGTGTAGCCATAAATCGTGTCAGTACTATTGACTTCCAAGATAAAAAGGAGTATAATGTATGAAAGTTAATTTTACAACTCACTCACAAAGAAGGAGGTTGGTTGTGGGAAACAATGTCAACACTTACGACATGATGGCGAACGAAGTGTACACCGTCATGAAGTCACCGAAGGAATTTGATCTACAACTCTACCGGGGAGCATTCGCCACCGTGGCACATAGGCACGGGATATGGCATCATCAATACGCTCCGACGTACAACCGCTATTTCAAGCAAGTGATGGACCGGGTAAAGAACCTCATCCAAAATCCTCGCGGACTACAACCGGTGACACCCTCCGCTACTCTCACACCTCCCCCGACACATGTCTACCACCGGCAATATGTCGATAACAAGATGCTTGCCGCCGGCGACTACGACGACTGACCTCCCCTCGCGCAACACCACCTCCCTGCGAGGGATTCACGGATACCAAGGACCACGTGCCATGGTATCCGTCTTTTTTTATTGAATTTTTTCAAAAAGAAATCGGGTCGGGAACATTCGCTCCCGACCCTTGTTTCATACCTACGCCGTTTCACAGTTTTTCCTTCGGGATTCCCTCAAACACCCTCCTTGCCTCCCCGTTTCCGTCGGAAAGTTTCGTCTTGGATCCCTTGAAGGAAAAATCCGTTCGCTCGACCGCCTTATAACCGATATGCCGGCTGAACACCGTGAATGCGATTCGCATATCCGCGTTGCTCCACATGAACCTGTACAGATCGGGTATCAGATCATGCCGTATCTGCCACACATCATGAGGCATTCCTTCTCCGTCGCACACCTCGAGCAGGTCTTCGTCCGCCAGGCCGTGTTCCGCAAGCCAGACCGCCGCATGGACACTGACCGGGACATCGTTGATTTCGATAAACCATTCACATCTTTCCGGCATCGGCAGCTGCTGCCGAAGCCAGGCTTCCCCGAACAACCGACTCATCATTATGCTCCTTCTTGTTGGAAAAAATGTTAAACAACCCAAGACACAAGCCTACTCCGAATATACATGAAAAAACAAGAGGGTGCACCCCCTCTGATCTTTTTCTCTGTCATCTCTTCCGGTCGTAGCGACCCATCAGTTCCGCGAGACCGATGACATGCCCCTCCATCGCCTGTTCCAGATCGATCTCGATCGCCGTCTCCGGGAGCGCGAGCGTCGTATCCAAGGCGTAGAGCTTGAAGAAATACCGATGCTCCCGATCGGGCGGACAGGGGCCACCGTACTTGGTCACGCCCGCAGTGGTCGTCCCCTGCACGGCTCCCGGCGGTACGGAATCCTCATCGATACCGGCGATTTCCGGATCGATGTTCCACATCACCCAGTGTACCCAGAGTCCGTCTTCCCGGACGCTTCTCGGCACATCCGGATCGTCCACGAGGAGGACCAGGCTCTGCGCCGCTTCCGGTACGCCGGCTATGACAAGCGGCGGGCTGATATCTTCCCCGTCACAGGTGTACCGTGCCGGAATCACCCCGCCCGATTCGAACGCCGGACTGGTAAGCTTGAGAGACATACGCGTGCGAAAAAAATCTGGCACGCTGTAATACAACGCAAACTCCCCGGCTTTTCAGTGGAGCACCTCGCGGACCAGTCCGGCCACCTTGTCCGGGGTCGTGAGCGACTTGATGGCGTAGAAACGCGTCTCGAACTTCCCGACTTCCTTGAAAATCGCTTCGTCGTCGACGTTGCTCAGGACGATGACGGGAATTCGCGAAAGCTCAGGATCCTGTTTGAGCTCCGCGAGCACATCCAGCCCGTTCTTGACCGGCATCTGGATATCCAAAAGGATGACTTCGGGCCGCGTCTCACGGACCACTCTCATTCCGACCTCCCCGTTTTCGGCGGTCGAGACCTCAAAGCCCTCCAGACTCAGTTTCATCCGGTAGATTTCCCGGATATCGTCGTCATCGTCGATGACGCATACCTTTCTTCTTTCCCACGGACTTTCGTTTCCTGTCATAGGCTCGATTTGTATGTTATGCCTTTCAATAGTATCATACTGATGAAAGCCTTCAGAACGGAGAGTGATGAGCCTCGCAAGAGACTCTAATTGAAACCCACCTTGATTTTCAGGGAAAAAATGTAATTTTTTTCCGTTACTCATTTTTACGGGATTCAGCCGCTTTCCTGCATTGACCCCGTTACATTGTCCTCGTTTCTCTAGAAGACGTCCTCTGTAACGGGGACGGGCTTTTTTATTATGACCAAAGCTACCTGGGTCATCGAGGAATGTAACCGGGGTTGAGGGCTTTTTGTATTTTCATGACTGATGGTCCGAGGCCAAGAAAAAACATTCCCCCTCATCGCAGACCGCGAAGGGGGGAAATACATCGAAAGATACTTCAGGGAGGAAGGTGTTCTTCATCGCAGCCGACGTGTGTCATCGCCATCCTGACCGGCCGATAGATACCGTAACGGAGTAAAAAATCCCGCTGTACCTTGTAGGCCTCACGTTCCAGATCGATGATCTTACCGCAACCCACGACCGCTCCGTCACTTGCTGCCAATCCATCCCGACCGACACACTGCTTTCCGGAACTGCATTGCAGATAGTGCGTCATCTCATGGACTACGGCCGACGCTGGAAAGGTCTCGAAGTAGTCGATCTCCTCGAGCAGATACACCTCCCGGCCGCCGCGATACCACCCGTACACCCTGCATTCCTTTCCGTTGCAGGCGTTCTGCACGAAGAACTCGTGCGGGACAAATACCACTTGCGGCAGCTCATCGGGTTTTGAGTACCCCGAAAGCGTCACAGCCCATGACAACAGGACTACGAACAGGTCTTCCACGGCAATACTCCTTCCAAAGAAAAAGAACCGGAAAAATATCTTTATGCGATACGGCACGGGATTCCCCGTACCATCTCCTCTGCCAACACTCTATCGCCAAGCGACCTTTTCGTCAAAGAGAACGGGCTTGGGAGATATCAGGTCTTACTCTTTCCGATCTGGGGTTTGCGGAGGACGAAGAAAGCGACAGTAGCAACGATCGCTCCGAGCGTGTCGGCGAGCATGTCTTTCTGCGCGTCCCAGACGTCGCCCTGGCTCCCGAGGTAGGCTGCGCCGGCCGCCGGATCGTTCATGATGGCAAAGATCCACTCGACGAGCTCGTAGCCCATGGCCACCGTCGCGATGACAAAGACCGGGTAAGTAAACAAAAGAAAACGGTTCGCCACCAGACGTTTGGCGAGCAGCCACTCGGCGATGGCAAAGGCGTAAAACCCGACCGTGAAGTGTGCCATACGGTCGTAATGGTTGCGCTCGAAGCCGAAGAAGTCCGTCACATAGTCGAACGGTACCAGGGCGAACGTCCAGTGCCCGCCGATGGTGTGGAGATAGACGAGGACGAACATAAGCGCGTAGGCCGTCCGACTGAAGCGGATCCCCGACACGTAGAGTCCGAGAATGGCCGCGAGAATAATCCATACCGTGAGATTTTCCGCGAACCACGTCGCCCGATCGACCGGATCGATGGCCAGAACAAGAAACAATACCGCATATATCACAAGCAGCACAAACAAAAATTTGTTTTTGAACATAGCGTTTGAATATTCAAAAAAGAACCGTCTCCTCGGCCCCTTATGGACATTATACCCGATTTCGTCACTCCTCGAACAGCTTCAGATATTCGCCGTAGCCTTCGCGTTCGAGGTCCTCTTTGGGGATGAACCGGAGCGCGGCGGAGTTCATGCAATAGCGCTTGCCGCCTTGTTCCGGCGGACCGTCATCAAACACGTGCCCCAGATGCGAGTCCGCGACGGCCGAACGTACTTCCGTCCGCGTCGAAAAGAGCCGGTCGTCCTCATGCAGGGTCACGCTCTCCGGACGGATCGGTTGCGTAAACGACGGCCACCCCGTACCGGAGTCATACTTGTCCCGCGACGAATAGAGCGGCTCGCCTGAGACGACATCGACATAGAGGCCCTCGGCATGATTGTCGGCATATTCGTTCGTAAACGGCGGCTCCGTCCCCTCCTCTTGCGTCACCTCATACTGCAAGGGCGTGAGCTCCGCTTCCAGCTCGGTTTCTGAGGGTTTAATAAATTTTTTCCAATCCTTTTTCATAACGACCTGATTATATCCCTAAAAATCCCACCCCGTCTTGGGGACCTCGAAAACAAGAAAGGTCGCGTCGGAAAGCGCTTGGATCGAGACAGTTTCAGATTTCTCTATGCCGATGGCATCGCGATCAGAAAGCGTCTCACCTTCGATCTCGACACTACCGGAAACGACGAGGATATAGAGACCGTTTTGAGGGACATGTACCGTATAATCCAACGACTGCCCTTCCTCGAGAGCGCCACGAGAGACAAACGCATCCTGATGGATCATGAGCGACCCCTCCCGACCGTCAGGCGATACCAGGAGCTCGAGCGTATTCTTGTTCCATGTTGTCCCGAACGATTTCTGATCGTACCGTGGCACGATGTTTCGTTCGCGCGGGAGGATCCATATCTGGAACAACTTGAGTGTGGCGTCTTTGGAGCGATTGTATTCGGCATGCGTCACGCCGGTCCCGGCCGACATGACCTGTACATCCCCGGCCGGCACGGCATACCGGTTACCCATACTGTCCTCATGCGTCACCGCCCCTTCCATCACGAGGGTGATGATTTCCATGTTGTCATGCTGGTGCGGACCAAAACCCGAATCCGGCGCGATCGTATCATCGTTTATCACCCGAAGCGTCCCGAAACCCATCCGTTCCGGATCATACCAGTGAGCGAAGCTGAAACTGAACCGCGTAGACAACCATCCGTGTTCTCCTCTGCCTCTCTCCTTCGCCCTATGAACGATGTATGACATATCTCTCCTCTTTTCCTTGCTCCTTTCTACAAGTTACTTATCGCTCGTCTCCATATGTTCCCCTCTCTCCACTGCGGCGGGATCCATCCAAAAGTATTCCCAGATGTGACCGTCGAGGTCGCGAAGGGCCCGACCGTACATGAAGCCCATGTCCTGCGTCTCGCGTGCCTCCGTCCCGCCGGCCGCCAACCCTTTCTCGACGATCGCGTCCACCGCTTCCTTGCTCTCACATGAGAGCGCGGTCAGCACCTCCGTCACCTTGGACGTGTCGGCGATGTCGGTACCGCGCAAGAAACTCTTGAAGAACGGCTCCGTGAGAAGCATCGCGTAGATATCCTCGCCGATCACCATGCAGGTCGCCTTGTCATCAGTGAACTGCGGGTTGAACGAATAGCCCAGGCTTCCGAAAAACGCTTTCGTCTTTTCCAGATCTTTCACCGGCAGATTCACGAATATCTTCGTGGTCATATGACTTTATCATCCCGAACTTACCTGTCCGCCCCAGGAGGAATCCGGGAACCTTTATGAAATTACACACGTACTACATTACGATACAACAAATCATTTCAGGAAAGAAATCAGGGAAGACGGTAGTGTCTTCCCTTGAGTATGGAGCGTGGCTCCCTGTCGTATTGTCATCAGCCCTCCTGCGGTTTGGCGGCCGGCTTGGTAGGCTTCTTGACCGGCTTGTCGGCCACTGTCGTCTTGACCGGCTTGTCGGCCACTGTCGTCTTGGCCGGCTTGGTAGGCTGGGTCGCCGGAGGGGGGACCGGCTTCTCCGCGGCTGCCTCCTGCGCGTCCTTGGCTTCCCGCTTCGCGGCGTGCTTGTCCAGCACGTCAGCGGATCCACTGGCAGCCTTGGCGCCGACCCGGGCCATGTCCGCCGACAGACTCATCATGCTGGCACAGCCGCCGAGACCAAGGGAAATGACTGTCACCGCAAGAACGGTAAGAACTTTGTTCACGATAAACCCCCTTCGTAAAAAACGCACTGACGGATTGCCAGTGCTTCCCTTATACCATTTTTTTCTGAAACTGTCAACCGTTTTTACCGGTAAACAGATTATTTATGGCTTGAAAAAGGGAAATTCCATCACCGGAAACGAATCGGGATGCGGATTTCAGCGGCGTTTTCCGGGAGACCGGAGGGATTGTCTTTTTCGAGGACGAGCGTGCCGGTCGCGGTTTCGGATTCCGGAAACGTGAGCACTGTTTCGAACGGGACGAATTCCGTCGTCATCCACTCGGCCAAAGCCTGGGCCGGCATGACGGCGAGCTCCTTACCATTGCCATCAAGGAGACGCACCGGAAAGGACGCCTCGAAATACCACGTTCCCCTCGCTTCCCCCGTGACCCGGAGCGGGCTCGTCACGACGCTCTCCGGGAGAGGAGAACTCAGACGGACATTGTCATCGGCGTACGGTGTAGGCGTGGCTGTCACCGGAACTGTCGGACACGATGTGAACTCGCACCGGGGCGGCACCCGTCCCACGTACGACCCATCGGGACAGAGCCTCGCCTCCATCGTACATGCGACCTCCTGCCCCGAGAGCCGTTGATACACGAAAAACCCTATCCCCCCGATCACCAAGAGACAGAATATGACGACGAAAGAACGTTTCATACTTTCGGTTTCAATGCTGTAAGGTCCGCGAGGATGGCTTCGGCGTGAGCATCCGGTTTGACGTTCTCATAGATTTTGGCGATCTTGCCCGCGGGATCGATGAGAAATGTCGTGCGAAGCGTCCCCATGTACTCGCGTCCCATGAATTTCTTCTTGGCCCACACGTGGTACTTCAAGACGACGGTCCTGTCCTCGTCGGAAAGCAACGTAAAGGGAAGCGAGTACTTCTCCACGAACTTGGCATGCTTCTTCACCGGATCGACCGACACTCCGAGCACTACCATACCCTGACGCTTCAGCCGCGCGAAGTTATCCCGGAACGAACAGGCCTCCGCCGTGCACCCCGGCGTATCGTCCTTGGGATAGAAATACAAGACGACCCACTTGCCGAGATAGTCTTTGAGCGCATGCGTCTTCCCCTCCTGATCCGGGAGCCGAAACCCCGGCGCCTTCGATCCGACTTTGAGCATAAGTAAAATCATTTTCGGATTATCCCTCGCTTGTTTCCTTACACTCCGAAAGACTACTTCTTCCAACGCGGGGCGAAGCGGATGAGGAAGGTGAAGAATTTCGCCTTGAGCGGATTCATCCCGCCCTTTATCATGTTCTCGTAGGCGCGCTTTTGAAATTCTTTGAGGTCGTTCCCCTCGTAGCAGAGCTTGCCGTCGCGGAAACACAGGTTACAGTACCGTTCGTTCTCCCGAGTCATCTGCCCGTGCGCCTCATCCAGCGGCATCATGCAGCTCTCGCAGTGTTTGTGCTTCGCCATAGTTTTTGCTTTATTATTACTTTTTCAGTATACACCCGAACGAAAACCGGTCCTGTTTCCGGGACTCTAGCGTCTTCGTTTGGCGGAGAGATCCCACACCATATCGAACTGGAGCCGCATCAGACGGGCGAAGTCCGCGCTCTGCACGACAAACCCGAAGGCCTCGGCCGCCGAACTGACGAACAGCACCTTGTCGCCATAGACCGTGTAGGCCATGTCCGGAGCGAATCCCGCCGGAGCGAAACGCCGTTCCACGTCGGCATCGCGGTCCTGCCACAGCAAGGCTTTGCCGGATGTGGGAGCCGGAGCCCAGATGGTCCGCAGACGAAGACCGTTGCGTATCCGTTTCTCGTTGAACGTGGCGAGCTCCTTGCTCCCCAGCGCCCGGATCATCTCATCATACGGCCAGAGCGCGCAGAGCGTCACCCG
The DNA here is from genome assembly GCA_964384235.1 of uncultured Bdellovibrionales bacterium. GTDB lineage: Bacteria > Patescibacteriota > Minisyncoccia > Moranbacterales > UBA1568 > UBA1568. The sequence continues at coordinate 60,740 of CAYLJX010000004.1, forward strand.
CTCGTCCCAGAGCATGTCGTGCATGGCGGTCACGATGGATCGGCGGCCCCGGAAAAACCGGATTCGCGGATCGACGGACTGATGACCTTTGACGAGCGACTCCTTCTTGCGGGCCAAAGTCTGACGGAGACCCTTGAGACGTTCCTCTTCATCGGAGAGCATCCGCTCCACGTCGGAAAGATCGCGCACCATGAACTCCGTCCGCCCGTCGATATCGCGCTCCACGATGAGCGTCCGGGCAACGAGGACCTTGAGCTGATCATACACCGACGGCCGGGTCATACCGAGACGCGTCGCGATCGTACGCGCCGAGGATGCCCCGTTCGCCACCAAGTCGCCAAAGACCACCCGGGCCGGAGCGGGTACGTCGAGCGCCCCCAAGATGTCGTCGAGAAGACGGTTTGCCATATTTGTCGAAATTCGTCGACAGTATAACAGACTGAAAAGAATCTGGCAAGATGCGGGTACAGCAGTCAGGACCGTTCATTCACAACCTTGTTCCTAACCCTTTCACAGGAGGCCATCATGGCAAAGAAACCCGTCCTCGCCGTACCCAAAAACACGCTGGAAGCCAACGCTTCCCTCTACCGGATCGGCACCATCGATCGCGACATCACCGACATCGAAGCCTCGCTCGCGGCGGCCATCGCCACCCTGCAGAACGAGGCGGTCGCGAAGCTCAAGTCGCTCGTCAATGAGCGCAAGGATCGGCTCGCCGGTCTCGAGCAGTTCGCCGTCGACAACCGTACGGACATCCTCGCAGGCGGCCGGAAGTCCGTCGAGCTCGCCGCCGGTGTCATCGGCTGGAAGATGACTCCCCCGAAGGTCGTGCTCGCCCGCGGAGGAGAAAAGAAGGCGCTCGAAACGCTCAAGCGCCTGAGACTCCAGAAGTACATCCGGACCAAGGAATCCCTCGACAAGCAGTCGCTCCTGCGCGAGCGTCCCGAGATCACAGGTATCCGGTACGTCCAGCGCGAAGCGTTCTTTGCCGAGGCCAAGACGGATACTCCTCCAGAAGCGGCCGCAAACGTCATCGCCCTGGCGCGCCCCGCCTAGGCACCCCACCACTACCCCGACAGACATCGTTCTGTCGGGGTTTTCTTGTAAAAAGAATGAAGTGCTACAAAATCACCTTTGCAAGAAAAACGATGATCATGATGAGGCCGAGGAGGAATTTAAGAACGGTGCCACCAAGGAAACCGATGACGCTCCCCCATCCGGCCTTGAGCGAATGCTCCGTGCTCTTGCCAGCGAAGAGGAGTTCCGCGAACGCCGCACCGAAAAAAACGCCGAGGATGAGTCCGATGACGTTGAAGACAACCATGCCGACGAGACCGCCGAGGATCGACCCCGTCACGCCCCATCTGGTCGAGCCGTACCTCTTGGCACCATAGGCACTCCCGAGATAGTCGAAAAGGAGCGACAGCGCGGCTGCGATTCCCAGCACGACGAGCGTCACCACTCCAACCGTCTCGATGCCGAACGAAAGGGCGTAGATGAGAATCCCAAGAAAGATGAGTCCCGTCCCAGGAAGCACCGGGAGTACCGTCCCCGCCAACCCAACGAGGAGAAGTGTCGCGACAAGGATGATGACGAGAGCGGACATGAGATATGAGGTATATGAGATAGGAGATATGAAATCCGTATTGCATCAGACGATGACGAACGAAACGGTGACGAGGTCGCCGTCGGAAAATAAGCTATTCCAAATCGAGAGAGCGGGTCGGGCGCATGATGGATTTCGGGTCGGTCTTCCAAGCGTCGGAAACGTCGGCGTAAAGCTCGAGCTGGTTACCGTCCGGGTCGAGGATGTAGAGGCTGTGCGTCACCGCGTGGTCGCCTGAGCCGACGATGGCGACATTCCCCTTTTCCTTGAGCTCCCGGTACGCCTCTTTCACCGCATCCGGTCCGTCGCCGATCTTGAAGCCGATGTGGTACAGGCCCGGCTCCGGCAAATGCGCATCCCTCGGCTTCCCACCCACCTCCAAGAGCATGAGTTCGTGATGCGTGCGCCCGGCAGAATAGACCGCGTATCCGCGGCCACGGTCGATCTCGTGAAAGCCGAGCGTGTCACGGTAGAAATCCGCCGACCGTGCGAGATCAGTGACATAGAGCACGACATGTCCAAGTTCGTGAATACGCATAGCAGTTATTGCAGCGGTATGCCGTTATCGCGTATGTCGATGATTTGGTTGATTTCCTCTTCGCGTCTTTTCTCTTCCTCTTCTTCCCTTTTGATCCTTTCCAGGTTGCCTTCGATCTGATACTCAGTATCGATTTCCGGTGTCGGGGCGACCTCTCCTACTTCCGGTTGAACATCAGGATGTTCCGGCTTCTCAGGCTCCGGCTGATCCTCTTCCTTCCGCGGAACGAATTTTTCGATGAAATTCATAGATGATAAGGAGTAAGAGACAAGGGACAAGTAACAAGAAAAGGGGGAGTCACGATTTTTTTCTTGTTTTCCACCATTCCCAAGCAAACATCGCAAGGCTGATGACAACAAAAAGCTCGCTCATCGCGATGGAAACCGACAATTTTGTCGGGCCGATACCAAGCCAACCCCCCACAGAAACCGGAACCAACGAAATCAAAACAACAGAAACAAAAAACCAACCCAAAGCGAATCGAAACCACTTTATGAAGAGTCCGTCTCGAACAAAAAAGAGAAAAAAAGAAACAATAATCAATGCAATAGACAGCCAGTAGAGTGGCTTTCCTACAGTTTGTGAGCTCTTATCAAGACATCCTTGATAATCACCAAAATTATATTGGTTATCACAAATACCAAACATCAGCTGATTACGAGTAATGTAGGATATTCCAAACAGCACAACGGCCAACAAAAGAACCGTTATCCTCCACCAATATGTCTTTTGCATATTTTTCTTTTAGTAACTTATTTTCACCTTCCCCTGCCCTGTCTGCATGAAGGGCACTACGAGTCCTGAGAGCTCCTTCTTCATCGGTCGAGTATCGACTCTGTCATCGTCTTCTTCCTCGTCCAATTCTTCCGGTTTTTCCATGATCACTGTCACGTCTTTCTTGGGACGATAGTGCGATTCGACCTTCATCTCGCCGCTTCGGAAGAACGAGGCAAGGATGAGGTATTTCTTCTCCTTCTCATTATATACCCATTTGTACCGGAAGGCCGTATCAGAGAGCTTGGTCACTTGGCCATCGTATGAGATGGATTCGAGCGTACGAACGATACGGTGCTCTTTATCCTTGACATCGGAGAACGTGAGCAACGTGACATGACCAGCTTCATCGATGAGGGAAACAGTCGTCTCGTCTTTTTTCTTGCGGTCTTTCTTATTGTCTTTTTTCGAAGATTCCGGATCAGAGTCCGGGACGACCACTGAGACAGTGGTCAGATTGTCCGTACCGGTGATATCGAGCTTCTGGGTATCCTTGTTAAACTGAATCTTGGCTTCGGGAACAGTCTTGTCGATTTTGATCGTTACCGTCTTTTTCTCTTCTTTGTTCTCTTCTTTGTCGGTGGAGAAATACTGAAGTGTATCCGTGCCCTCCTTGGAAAGGATAATCGGTTCGTCATATTCCTTCCATGTCTTGCCATCATCGAGGGAGTATTCCGTCTTGTCGATACCGCTGCCTCCTTCGTCATCCGTGGCAGTAAGCGTAACCGTGACATCGCTCACGTACCAGCCATTCTTGCCTTCCGTACCAGAAAGGAAGTGTTCCGTAACCGGAGGAACGATATCGCCGAGCGTCGCGGTACCATCCGGTACCGGGACGACCCGATAGTCTTTCCCATCATCGCCGTCCACGTCGGCTTCCAACGGTTCGAGGTCGTCCAGACCACTCTCCGGAATATCCAACGAAACGACCGTATCGGCAGTGGTCGGCAAGTTCTCGAACGTCGTATAGGAAACGATTTCCTCGTCAGTCGCCGTCGGTTTCACTTCCTGGAGTTTGAGCGTATACGATCCGGTCGCATAGCCGTCCATCCGGACGCGGATATGCTCGCCACCGCCGAATCCGACATACTTTCGGTCGCCGAACTGGTAGTAGTAGCTGTTGGGAATACCCTCCTCGAAAGCGATGCGTTCCTCTCCATCGATCGTCACCTTCTTTGGTCCGGTATGGCGCCCCTCATCATCGTAGAGATGGATGTCGAGCGGTGAGTAGAGAGACATACGAAGACGGGATTCATTGTCATCAGTCTCCGGTCGAGCGCTTCTTATAAACACAGATGAATAGCTGTCCTCACTGTTAGTGACAATGTTTGCAAGTAACTGCTGAACTGGACCTACTTCGGTAAGATTTCTATGCGTATAATTCTTCTCCTCTTGAGAATTAATGTAGCCATTAAGATCCACCCAATACCTCTTCACGTTTTCAGACCCTGAAAACATGAGTGCACTCGGTGTGACTACCACTTCGTCGCCATCCACGGTGAACTTCGGTTCATAGACCGGCTCGTACTCGGTGGTCTCACCACAGAGAGGGATGAATCCGCCATCATCATCACATTCCACCATTTTCTTTTCCGTATATTCCACACCGCTCACCGTGTCCAATCCCCAACCGGCGATCTGGATCACCTGGATATCCAAGGGCGGTGTCCATGCATCCAGACGTGCGTGCATCCCGGCCGCCTTATCCAGCAGGTCGTCGTCCAAGACGTTTTCCAGATCCGTCTCGTTCTTGCCCGGTTCGTCACGTCCATCCTCCGTCCCGAGGAGGAATTTCTTGAACTCATCGTAGTCCCCGATAGTGTCGCCGTACGCATTCTTGAAATCCTCATAGCGTGTCCGCTCCGATGAGAAGCGTATGAACGGATCGTTCATCCGGTCGAAATACGTGGCCGAAGGAAGGAGTCCGTACGCGCCCGGCATATTCTCCGCGAGCTCGCGCGCCTCTCCCTGAGACATGAGGGTCGGAATCGGCTCGTCATAGCCGTAGAGCAGCGAAAGAACCGAGAGCGGCGTGCCCATCTGTGGCGAACCGACGAAGACGATCTTGTCCACGAGACCCGTCTTGCCCTGCCGGTCGAGTTCGAGCATGATCGCCTTGGCGAGGAGGCCGCCGTTGGAATGAGCGATGATTGTCACTTTGTCACTCTTGGAACTCTCGGAGAGAGCCTGGAGCCTCTCGAGAGCGGAGCGTATCTCGCCATCAGGATACGGCGTTCCGTCCCTCGCTATGTCTTCCACGTCCATCCGCCAGTCATAGGCAAACGCTTCGTAGTCATTGATGGTACCACCTGATTTGAGCTCAGCGAGCTTGTCGAGGAATCCTTTGTAGAGAGGCCCCCCGACCACCAGGTAATCGATTGACTTCAAGACGTCTCTCGTATACACGCTCTCGATGCTCTTGCCATCCTCATCGAGTGAGAGTTCTTCGATGTCATCACCGAACTGGTTCGGGAGCCACAGTTGGTCCTCCGTACCGAGAGCACCGTTCTTGTAGAGCTTGCTCGCCTTGATACCAGGAAGAAAGAAGACGTTGGAATGACAATTTTCAACGCATCCCGCAAACGGATCCTCGGTCAGAAAGTTTTCCGTATCCACGCCGTTGAAGAACTTCGTCCAATCCGGACCCTCGGGGCGCCCCCACCAGTTGGACTGAAAGTTCCAGCGGATCTGGCCGGTGAGGTTCGCGACATCGAACTTGGTGTTATTGAAAAAGCGGGAACGGTTCACCCGGATATTCGTCCCGCGTTCCGAGTAGATATCGGAAATCATGATCCCGACGGCGACCAGGCTGTCATGGAAACTCGAATGCTCCACGGTGAGATAGGCCGTATCATAGACCATCAACGTCCCTGTGATTTCCTGGTACCAGTTGTCGAGACCGGGTACCATGACGATCCGACCGCCACCGCTCACGTCGGCATAGTCGAGATCGATCCATCCCTGCTGCGTGGCTCTGAAAAAATATGTCTCGTCGGAGTTTCCGGGATTCTCTTTCCTGAAAACGATCTGCTCATCGTACGTTCCCTGCGCATCGAGCTTGCCCTGGACATCGAGGATGGCATTGTTGACGAATGAGATGACGGATCCTTTGGCGACCGTCAGCGTCACGCCGGGAGCCACCCGGACCGTCCCTGCGATGGTCCGATTACCGGACCAGACTGTGTCCTCGGTAATCATCTGAACATCTTCAGCCTGAGCGGATTTCAGACTGAAAAGACCGAGCGTCAATACGAAAACAACCATCCCTCCCAGGACAATCTTCCGGAGCATACCTCTCAAGCGTCAATAATTAACGTTTTAGGATACAGGGGAAATATGGCTTCAGTCAAGGAACAGCCGATGTGTGGTAAAGTGAGAGCATGGATACGTCTTTTCGGGAAAATCAGAATAAAAATCCTCTCTCGCTTGGAACGCTTCTGCCGTCGGTCATAGGGATCGGCATACTGTTCGGATTGGGACTTTTGTTCACGCGCGTGTTCCGGGAAGACATCCTCGCCACGCTTGCGGGACATGCGTACCTCGGAATCCTCGTTTTCGTAAGTACTACCGCACTCGCGGTCGTTCTCCCCTTTTGGAGCAACTTGCCCCTCATACCGGTCGCGACACTCCTCTATGGTCCGCTTGCGACGACCGGACTCCTCATCCTCGGGTGGACCATCGGGTCGGTCGTCTCGTTCGCGTTCGCACGCGGCTACCAGCACTGGATGATTCGTCGTTTTCCCACGCTCTCGCGCTATGCTTTCGTCGACAGCCTGGTCCATCCGCGACATCCGTTCCTTTCGCTCGTGATTTTGCGCATGACGCTGCCGGTCGACATTCTTTCCTATGCTCTCGGATGTTTCAGTTTGCGTGTCTCTCCACGGATGAACCTTTTTTCGACTCTCGTCGGTATCGCGCCGTTCTCCTTTGTCTTCGGATACTTCGGCGCGCTCTCGCCCGAGACTCAAGTCTTGGTGTCCGTGCTCGCCGCCGCCGGGTTTCTCACGTATTACTTCATGTTTCTCAAACGAATGAGAGGAAACATAGACAAAAGAGAGAAAATTCAATAATGTAAAAGTACTGGATTCCCGCCTTCGCGGGAATGACATTTTTTAGGACACATGACCAAAGACAACAATCCACAATCCGAGGTGAAGCCTCTCCTTGAAAGAGTGGCGCTCGGGGCACCGAAATATGTCGGGTCGCCTGTTTCGCTCGTCCTCCACACGATCTTCTTCGTGGGGATTTTCGGCTTGCAGTTCGTCGGCTTCGGCTTCGACCAGATCATGCTCATCCTCACCACGGTCGTCTCGCTCGAGGCCATCTACCTCTCCATCTTCATCCAGATGACGGTCAACCACCAGGCCAAGCAGATCGAGGAAGTGAGCGAGGACGTCGAGGAGATCAGCGAGGACGTGGAAGGCATCTCTGAGGACGTCGAGGAAATTTCCAAGGACATTGATGACATCCAGGAGGACGTGGAGGACATTTCGGAAGACGTGGAAGAGATTTCCAAGGACATTGATGACATCCAGGAGGACGTCAAGGAAATCGGTGAGGACGTGGAGGAAATATCGGAAGACGTGGAAGATATCGGCGAGGAAATCGAAAAGGATGACAAGGAGTATACCGCCGACCGCACGCAGGACGTCCAAAAGATCCAAAAAATCGAGGGCGTCCTCGAAGAGCTTCTGAAAGAGATCAGGGAGATGAAGGTACGCAAGTAGTCAAAAATATCTGTGTAAAAAAATCTCCGTGGAGAGAACGATCCTCTCCACGGATTTTCATTGCCTGACTGTGTGGTTCAGGGAGACGAGGACTGCACCACGAACTCACGCGTATCGTGATCGAAGCGAAGTTTCTTCTTCCTGTCCTCGAACGGCATATCCCACTTGTACAGCCGACCCCGTTCATCGGCGGCACGGATGATTTCCCGCATCCGCCATGGCCGCAGGAGCGCGACCGTCCCGATAGCGATGCCGCTCGCCCCGGCATGCCAGAGCTCCGCTACGTTGGCGGCATCCTGGATGCCGTTGCCGGCGATGATGGGGATCCTGATACCGGCCTCGCGTGCCTCCCTCGCCTTTTCGCGGGTGAGGTGAAAGCACATCGGCCCGGAGAGACCTCCTTTCTTGGTAGACGTGACAGGATCCTCGTCGAAACGCCTCGGCAATGCCGAGAGGCCCCCTTGTTCCAGATAGCCCCAGTCGATCTCCGGCGTCGAACCCCACGGAATCGCGTTCGCGATCCAGAAGGCGTCCGCCAGATGTTCGACCGTCGTCAGGACTTTCACCGGAACCAGCGCATTGAGATTGACGATGAGCGGGATGCCGAGGTACCGAAGCGCTTGCAGCACTGCGCCTATCATGCCGTAAAGCGTGGCAGGATCGATGCCGGTGTTGGGACAGGCGAAGTTCACATGAAGCGCCACCGGTCCCTTGAAATGTCCGAGATGCGGTTGGAACCGCCGGACAAATTCCTCCGCCTGGAGAACCATATCCGATGAAAAATCTCCCTTGGGCATAAAGGAAAGCATGATCGGATCGGTCCGCCGCTGCCATACCCCCTTCTTGAGAAGCGCGTCCATACCGGGATTGGTCAACCCTACCGTGTTTACGATGTGGCCGCTCTTGGGATACGCCTTGATACTCCTCGGGAGCCACTCCTTAGGATGAAGGTCCGGCCGTAACGGGGTGTTGCCGACGTTTGGCTCGAGCGTCATGGTCTTGGCCACGAAACTGCAGCCGCCCCACGTATATCCGAGAAACAACTTCCAGAGCCACGAGTACCAGTACTCATTCTCGCAGAAAAACCCACGGGCTCCGGGAGCGTTGAATGCGTATCCGAATTCCACGTCGACGCCCGCATATCTTCCACTTCTTGGTTTCAGTTTCACTGCCTGCTCCTTTCTCTTCAGGTTGTCGAGGAACTACGCCAAAACGAACGTTCTCGTTTCGACGCAGTGTAGTACGGAAGCCGAAAAGCGTCAACACAAAAAAGACGAAAGCGGGCCGTGATGTTCTACGAGCCCGCTTTTGCTACCAACTGGATCAGGAAGATAGGAAGCGTCGTTCCTTGGTATAAAGTCGTCCCTCCAACGTATCCCGCTGGAAAACGATATAGAACTCGTGTTTGCATCTGTCTCCCCTGAAACGATAGGTGACCCTTGCCAAGTACACACCCGGATGTGTTTCCGGTTTGATGGGAAACCTCCCGAAGGATATTTCCCTTCTTGCTTCCGGATCAGTCCGGCCGTAATGATATTCCAGAACGATGGCGAGTATCTTTTCACGGAGAATTCTCTCGCACGTTTTCCTGCAGGAAGAACTCTTCTTCCGAAACTCCACTTTCTCTTCCGGAGTAAAGGAAATTCTCACGCCAGCAATTTCACGTTGCACGATAGACCTCCTTCCTTGTCGCGTTGTTCAAGAACCGCCCCCAACCTATTAGTCCCCAGTCTCTACCCTCTTTTCCCTGTTGTCAACACCTTCTTGAGATACATACCGGTATACGAGCCGGTTTTGCGGGCGACTTCCTCGGGCGTGCCATGGGCGACGAGCTTGCCGCCGCCCGATCCGCCTTCCGGTCCGATATCGATGACATAGTCGGCGCTCTTGATGAGATCCATGTTGTGCTCAATGACGAGGACGGTATTACCCTTCACCACGAGACGTTCGAGGATCTCGATCAGTTTCTTGACATCCTCGTAGTGGAGCCCGATGGTCGGCTCATCGAGGAGATAGATGGTGCGCTCGATGTGCTGGCGGTAGAGCTCGCTCGCGATTTTCACGCGCTGCGCTTCGCCGCCGGAGAGCGTGGTCGCGGATTGGCCGAGCTTGAGATAACCGAGACCCACTTCGTTGAGCGTCTTCAGCCGGTCGGCGATGGCCGGGATGTCATGGAAGAACGCGTAGGATTCCTCGATGGTCATCTCGAGCACCTCGTAGACGTTCTTGTGCTTGTACTTGACCTCGAGGGTTTCCTTGGTGAAGCGCTTGCCATCGCAGACGTCGCACGTCACGTAGACCGTCGGGAGAAAGTGCATCTCGACGGCGATGAAGCCGTTCCCCTCGCACGTCTCGCAACGCCCGCCGGGACGATTGAAGGAAAAGCGGCCGGCGCGCCACCCCCTGACCCGCGCCTCTTCCGTCGAGGCGAAGAGGTCGCGCACGTGCGTCCACGCGCCGGTGTAGGTGGCCGGATTGGAGCGAGGCGTCCGACCGATCGGACTCTGATCGATGAGGACCGCGCGGGAGAGGTACTCGCTCCCGGTGAACGTCTTGCAATGGAAGGTCTTGTTGGATTTGTAGCGGCGGTCGAAACGGGTCTGGAGGTTCTTGTGGATGATCTCGTAGAGAAGGGTCGACTTGCCCGAGCCGGACACGCCCGTGATGACGTTGAAGCGTCCGAGTGGGATGTCGACGTTCATGTTCTTGATATTGAAGAGCTCTCCGCCGCGGACCTTGAGCTCGCCCTTTTCCTTGGTCCGGCGGGTCGCCGGGACAGGCACGCGCGTCTCGTCACGCAGGTATGAGAGCGTGAGCGACCCCGATTTGTTCTTGGGCGCGGTGAGGAGCTCATCGAGAAAACCGGAAACCACGACGCTTCCGCCATGGACGCCGGCACCGGGTCCGATATCGACGATGTAGTCCGAGGCGAAGATCGTGTCCTCGTCATGCTCCACCACGATGATGGTGTTGCCGAGGCTCCGCAGGGCCTGGAGCGTCTCGATGAGCCGCTCGTTGTCACGTTGGTGCAGACCGATGGTCGGTTCGTCGAGGACGTAGAGCGCGCCCACGAGCTGGGAGCCGAGCTGCGAAGCGAGCCGGATACGCTGGGCCTCGCCGCCGGAGAGTGTGTTGGCCCGACGATCGAGGGTGAGATAGTTGAGGCCGACATTGAGGAGAAACTGCAGCCGCGAGCCGATCTCACGGAGGACCACCGCGGCGATCTCACGCTCACGCTCGGTGAGATCGAGTCCGTCGAAAAAATTCCTCGCGTCTTCGGTGGTGAGCTTGGTCAGTTCGACAATGTTTCGTTTGCCGACGAGGACGTGGAGCGCTTCCTCGCGCAGACGCGTCCCGTGACAGACCTCACACGGCTCGTCGCCGAAAAAGTGCTTGGTCCCGAGACCGTTGCAGGCCTCACAAGCACCATAGGGAGAGTTGAAGGAGAAAAGGCGCGGCTCGACCTCCGGATAGGAGAAGCCGTCATAAGGACAGGCGAACTTGGCCGAGAGGACGAACGGATCCGCACCAAGATGGATTTTCACGAGACCTTCGCTCTCCTCGATAGCGCGCTCCACCGCTTCGGAGAGACGCTCGCCGGACGTCTCGGGAAACTTCTCGAATTCGATGAGCGGCACCTCGTCGACGATGAGGTCGATGTCATGCTTCTTGTTCTTGGAGAGGATGACCTGTTCGCGCAGGCTCTTGCGCTCGCCGTCGAGGAAGATTTCCGAGAAACCTTTGCTCAGGGCATTGTAGAGGAGCTGATAGTACTCCCCTTTGCGGCCGCGCACCACCGGTGCCGTGATGATGAGCGAATCGTTTTTTTTCTTCGGCGAAACAAGAGCTTTCTTCATCCGTTCGCGCACGATCTCGAGCATCTCCTCGGTGGAGAGCTTTTGGATCTCGCGGTTGCAGACGAGACAGTGCGGCCGGCCCAACCGTGCGAAGAGCACGCGCAGGTAGTCATAGATCTCCGTCACGGTAGCGACCGTCGACCGAGGGTTCCTGCTCGCGGACTTCTGGTCGATGGAGATGGCCGGTGAGAGACCGACGATCTCGTCCACGTCCGGCTTCTGCATGGTATTGAGGAATTGCCTGGCATACGCAGAAAGCGACTCGACGTAGCGGCGCTGCCCCTCGGCGAAGATCGTATCGAAGGCCAGGGAGGACTTGCCGGAACCAGAAAGACCGGTGAAGACGACCATCTTGTTCCGTGGCATCTCGACGGTGATGTTCTTGAGATTGTGAGTGCGCGCGCCCTTCACGACGATCCACTCAGAGGGTTCGTGTTTCATTGGGGTCATGTTTTTCGATGATTTGGACATACAAAAAAAGAAGCTATTGGTCCGTCAGTATACCCCGAAGCGAGGAAAGAATCAATGTTCGTCAGAAATACTCTCGGATCAGACGGTACTCGTCTTCACGCTCGGGATGGACGACGAGTTCGACCGTTCCAGCGGGAACCGTCTCGAAAAAACGCTTCGGATCGGAAAGCCAATCGAGACTCATCATATAGTCGGAAGTAGGAAGCGGCATCTTTGCATGCATATCCCGTGTGCGTCGCCACAGGACTGAGAGAATTCTTCCTACGAAAGTATTCGTGTGATTGAACATGCCCTGCCGTCCGAACCGCACATATCCTATGCCGTATTGCTCCGCCAGCCCGAGAAACACGCGAAAGAATTTCGGAAAGTAATGGATATGCTCATGGGAGTTCAATCCGTCCGGCAGACGGCCGAAGAGTTCGCGGAAACGCTCTATCTGTACCTGCCACTGCTCTTCGGCGTGCCGAGCCGTCACCTGACCGGTGAGATAGCGCCAGGTAAAACTCATGCCACGGAAAAAAGCGCTCCCCCGGACGTTCGTTCCGCTCTTCAGGAAATCGATGAGTTCCAGATGGAGATCGATCTTGACGCCTGTCTCGAGGAGATCAGCCGCCTCTTCGGGTGTCGTGAAATGGATGAGCACCGCCACACGGTCCAGTTTTCCTTCGCGAGCCAAATGCAAAATCGGCCGGGAAGTCTCCCGGATACCGTAATCGTCCGCCGTAAGGATGAGTTTGGAACGGATGTCTGCTGTCATGAGGTAAACGTTACCCTCCCATTCTCTATCCTTACTCCCTCCTTGGCAAGACGGCGTGCCTTTTCTGTGGAACCACCGCGATTGTACTCGCCGATACGCCCGTCAGACCGGACGACCCGGTGACACGGCACCGATTCGTCGAAGTTGTCCCTCATGACGGTCCCGACGGCGCGGGCCGCTCCGGGAAAACCGGCGCGCTTCGCGACTTCTCCATAGGAGAGTGTTTGGCCGCGTGGAATCTTTCGCACGGTATCCCGCACTGCTTCCGCGAAATCCTTCTTATTCAGTTTTTTGATATGACTTTTCATATTTTCCACTTCAATATACGTAATACAACAGTATCATACGGTTTTTCCGTTTGTACATAATTTCTAACGACCGCGACAAATTATGTACAGGCTTCAAGAAACAAAAAACAAAAGAGGACTCCCTCTGAAGGAAGTCCTCTTTGAAGACCTGGCTTGCTAATTGGTCGTTTCGGTCTCACCGAAAGCCTTCTTGAGCTCAGCTCGGGCGGCTGCGACCGTCACCTTGAAGTCATCGAGTGCCTTCTTGACAGCCGTGCGGCGCGTCTCGGCGAGCTTCTTCACCTGCTCCCCGACCTTCTCGGCATCCTGCCGATCGGCATTGAGCGTCTTTCGGGCGGACTCGAGACTGGACTTGAACGTCGAACGGACAGTCTCGGGGTCGGTACCGGCCTCACAGTCGGACTTGGCCTTGGCGATGGCCGCATCGACCGCCGTCTTGAACTTGTCGGCGGCACTCTCCATCGAAGACTTGCGACCGGAGATGGCACTGTCTACGCCGGTCCGGAACGCAGCGATCGCCGCGTCCACGGCGGCACGCCTCGTTTCCACCGCCTTGTCGACGGTTTCCTTGAATTTCGCTACGGCAGCCTTTTGCTCATCGGTCGTCGCTTTCTCATCAAGCTTGGTATACCATCCGCTCCGCCTGGAGTCCTGATTGTCGCGCTTTTCCTCAAGCTTGCCGGTGCGCTCCTCGCGACGCTCTCCGATCTTGGCGACACGCTCCGTCTTGCGCTCCTCGAACTTGGTGTGCTTCTCACTGAGCTTCTCGGAGATGTTGGCCGCGTGTTCGGTGAAACGGGTACAGAACGCTTCCTGGCGTTTCTCCTGGCGCTCCGCCATCCTCTCCTCTTTCTTTTCCTGGAATTCCGCCATGCGCTCCTGCTGCTTGGCTTTGACCGCCTCGGCACGCTCCTTGGCATCCGTGGCCCAATTGGCCGATGCGGTTCCCGGCACGAGCATCACCCCGACACCGAGCACGGCAAAAAACTTATAGGCTGTTTTCATCATAAGAATTTCCTAAATCATTAACACTCTCGCTGTCGCTCTCGATATCGGACATTTCTCCGGCCTCCTCGTCATCGAGCGCCGAACCGTCAGCAGCCGCCTGCGCCTCGATGTTGGCAGCGACCTCGTCGATGTTCTTCGGTTCCGGATTCTGGACCGGCGTCTGGGAAGCACCCGAAGGCATCGTCTGTTTCTTCATGGGAGCGGTCTGGGTTACCGGATTCGCAACTCCCCGCTCCGGCATCGTGAATTGTCGATAGACCAACACGAACGCCAGCACGGCTACAGCCACGCCAGCCACCACTCCTATGGCTTGTTTTTGTGACATATCTTAAAAATGATTACGTTTGTTTAGTACGGGGGACGACCCTTTCCTCCCTGTTCGTACAGTATACCACACGATTTTTTTCCTTTTCTGAAGCGTTTTTATACCATATTGACAAATTCTGTAGGAGGAGTATGCTCGCGGCAGAGGGGGCGGTGCCCCTTTTGTGTTTGTGTATTACAGGTCCTTAAAAACCTGGCAGCTTATGGAGGTTCGAAATGAAACTGCGACTCTGCCAAACTCTCCCATCCCCTGAAGTTCCTCCCTTGCGGAGATTCGTCAGGAAATTCCACCTCAAGATCATTCCGCCAAGCATTGAACCGGGTCCCGCCCGACACTCCTGTTGGGAAGACGATATCATGGGTTTCGATGAGAACGATGCCATCATCAGAGGTATCGCCATCTGGATCATGCAACAATACGGCGAAATAAGGCTCAGCCTGCGGCGCAATGACCGAACCGTGACAAAGCTTGGGTTCGCAAAAGAAGGACTCCCGGATGGAACGGTATTCGACTGCCGACCGATCGGAATGTTGGAAATCCCGAAACTTGTCCTGGTACGGAACTAGAACCGAACCAGAGGAGGAGACATCATGACCCCTCAACCCCAATACAGTAAGGCCCGAGTCCGCCAAAGAGCAGACCGGGCCTTTTTCTTCATCCTTCAAAATTTTTCAACCCCGTTTGCGGTGCGAACGTTTGCCGCCGAGACTTTCCTCCAGTGCGCGGATCTCATCGCGCAGGATAGCGGCCGTCTCGAAATCGAGCACTTTGACCGCCGCCTGCATCTCCTTTTCCTTCAGACGGATGAGTTTCTGCGGATCCTTAGCAAAGATCTCCTGGTCCAGGACGACATTGGCACGAACCGCCTTGTCATGCTCGCTCTCGAGATGCTCGGTGATATCGTGGATGTTCTTCTTGATCGTCTGCGGCGTGATGCCGTGTTCTTGGTTGTATGCCATCTGAAGCGCCCGACGACGATTGGTCTCGTCGAGGGCATAGCGCATCGATCCGGTGACCGAATCGGCATAGAGTGTCACCCGTCCGGCGACGTTTCGCGCGGCGCGGCCGATGATCTGGATGAGTGACGTCTCGGAACGGAGAAACCCTTCCTTGTCCGCGTCGAGGATCCCGATGAAGGACACTTCCGGCAGGTCCAGTCCCTCGCGCAAGAGATTGACGCCGACGAGACAGTCGAATTCGCCCTTGCGGAAGGCGGTGAGGATCTTGATCCGTTCGATCGTCTTGATATCGCTGTGGAGGTACTCGGCTTTGAGATGTTTTTCCTTAAGATAGGTGCTCAGGTCTTCGGCCATCTTCTTGGTGAGCGTCGTCGCAATGACACGACCACCCTTTTGTATTTCCCGTTCTGCTTCCGCGATGAAGTCCTGGATCTGACCAGGATACACTCCCTGTTCACGGATGGGGCGTACCACGACCTCCGGATCGAGGAGTCCCGTCGGACGGATGACTTGTTCGACGATCCGTGTGCTCGTTTCACGCTCCTCTTGTGAAGGCGTCGCCGAAGTGAAAACTATCTGTCCCACCCGCTCGACGAATTCCTCATAGCGGAGCGGCCGGTTGTCGAGAGCGCTCGGCAGGCGGAATCCGTACTCGACAAGCGTCTTCTTGCGCGACTGATCGCCGGCATACATGCCCCGAAGCTGCGGCAGCGTCACGTGCGACTCGTCGATGACCGTGAGAAAATCCGGCCGACCGTCGCTCGTGTGCGGGAAGTAGGAGAGAAGCGTCTCGGGAGGATCGCCCTGGTTCTTTCCGGAGAGGTGACGGGAATAGTTTTCGATACCGTTGCAGTAGCCGATCTCCTGGATCATGGCGAGGTCATAGTTGGTGCGACGCTTGAGGCGCTCGACTTCGAGGATCTTGCCTTCGGCTTCCAGAACCTTGAGCCGTTCGTCGAGCTCGAGACGGATCGATAGGATGGCGCGTTCCTGCTCGGCCTTGTCCGTGATGAAGTGCTTGGCCGGGAAGAGAAAGACGTTCTCGAGCGTGCCAAGGATCTTCTGTGAGACAGGATCGATCTTGGTGATCATCCCCAACTTTCCACCGACGATCTCGAGGAGGTAGATGAACTTCTCCGAGACCGGCATGATCTCGATACGGTTGCCGAGACTGCGGAACTGACCAGGACTGAGATCCGCATTGGTGCGCTCGAAGAAAATGGAGACAAGCTTGTGCAGGAGTTCAGTGCGCGAGCACGCCATCCCGACCTCGAGGTGAAGGTTTTCCTTCTTGTATTCCTCCGGGCTCCCCAATCCGTAGATGCACGACACCGACGCGACGATAATGACATCCTGACGCGTGAGCAGGGACTGCGTGGAGGCGTGCCGCAACCGGTCGATCTCCTCGTTGATGGCGGCGTCCTTCTCGATGTAAGTATCGGTCACGGGGAGATAGGCTTCCGGCTGGTAGTAGTCGTAGTAGGAGACGAAGTAGTGCACGGCATGATCGGGAAAGAATTCCTGGTACTCCTGGGCGAGCTGGGCGGCGAGCGTCTTGTTGTGAGCGATGACGAGGGTCGGTTTACCGACGGCCACGATGACATTGGCCATGGTGAACGTCTTGCCGGAGCCAGTGACACCGAGAAGTGTCTGACGCGGCTCGCCTTTCTTCAGGCCGTCGACGAGCGACGCGATCGCCTGAGGCTGATCACCAGAAGGACTGAACTTGTTGTGAAGATTAAACACGGACATAGCAGTTTCAATTGTTCCTTAGCTGCTCTCGCCCCGCACCAATGCGAAGCATTCGGTGCTGGGGTCGCCAGAAGGCTTGAATTTTCCACTGAGAGTAAAAACAGACATAACTGGTATTACCCGCGGGGCAAGCCCCGCTCCCAATCCCCACGCGGCAAGCCGCGGGGTATCGACCCGATTTTACCTGCGCTCCGCTCGGAAACGAAAGCATGCTTTCGTTTCGCTCGCTACGCTTGGTAATGAAAAATGATATACTATTGGATATATGCGCTCCCCTATCCTTTCATTTTCGCTCGTCGGTGTCCAGTTCGCGACGTTCCTGTATCTCCTCCTGACGATCCCTCTTCCTTTTGCTTCGATGGGTGCTTTGGCGTTATTCGTCGCGGGTGTGGTTGTGAGTCTCTCCGGCGTCTACGCCATACGCAAGAGCCGTTTCTCGATCATCCCCGACGTGGCCCGAGGCGCGACCCTCGTCACGAGCGGTCCTTACCAGCTTATCCGCCATCCGATGTACTCGGGCGTGCTGCTCTCCGCACTCGGACTCCTCATCGCGTCGCCGATCATGCCGCGCCTCGTCACCTTTGCGATCCTCCTCATCAATCTCAATATCAAATACCGTTACGAGGAGCGCCTCCTCTCACAGGCCTTCCCCAAGGAATACCCCGCCTATCGGAAGCGTACCAAAGCGCTCATTCCTTTTCTTTACTAGAAAGCCGGTCCAGGAACTTCCGGCACTGTGCCCCGCAGTAACGCATGAACCGTTGCCCGCGGCCGCGATGCATATACAGGAAGAACAGGAAAGCGACGATGCCGATCGCCACGGCGATATCGGCTCCGAATTTCAGCGGCATGAGCGTGTGCCAGAGCTTGCGAAGTGACGCGAGACCGGCATACCCGGCGTAGATATAGAAAAGGTCCTTCACAAAATTGCCGGCATACGTCGCCACGAGGAATATCCGCAGGTCGAGCTTGATGATACCGGCGGCAAGGGAGACCGGGGTCGTCGGGACGAAGGGAATGACCCGCAGGAAAAACAGGAGACCGCCGTCCTTCCAGTGATGTCCCTGAAACCGCTTCCCGATGCTCTCGATCTCCTTGTGCGTGACGCCCAGGAACCGGCCGATCCGACCGATGAGCAGGTCCTCGAGCTTGTCACCGAGGAAATAGTAGAGCCAGGCGCCGAGCGTCTTGCCGATATTGCCGAAAGCAGCCAGAAAGACGAGGAACCAGAGCGGCTCACCGTGCATGAGCGCAAGCGACCCGGCCGTCCCCATGATGAGGGCCGAGGGAATGGGACTCACCACCTCCTCAAAGAACGATCCGAAAAACACGAACCATTCGAGCGGCATCTGCAGGGCGGCATCCCTCACGAAATGTTCGATGGCCTTGAAGAAATGCATCAGCGGAGCATTGCCTTACCGAATCCGACTGAAAACCGTTTGCACCAGATCCAGACTTCGTCGTACTGTGTGACATCGATGCTTGACGGTACCGCGTAGTTCTGTCCGCCCGAGTTCCCTTTGAGCGGCGCGAGCAACCCCTCCGATCGATACTCTCCGGCCCTACCGAAAGACACGTAGAGGTCCGGTCCGTTGGTCACGTCAAAATCGTCATCAAGACGGACAAAGTATTTCTCCCCGTCCCGGACCAGGAGCGCCGTCCCCTTGGCACTGTGCGCTCCCACCCCTTCGAAGCTTCCTCGTTTGAGGATTTCGGGTTCGGCCGCTTTCGACATGACCGATTCCGCAGGCATAGACGTTTCCGTCGCAGGCAGAGCGTTCTGCTGTAAGACGATGTCTTCAAGCTTCTCCGATGCTTTCTTCTGCGTGAAAAACGGATGAAAGAAATACGCGAGCGCGGAGGCGATCAGCACTCCGACGACAATCACTATGGCTTTTTTCATATTTTCAACGTGAAGTATTACATCCTCAGATGTACTACCATCATACCACTTTCTTTCTTCGGATTCCTTCCGACCGTCAATCTATGAACGTGAGCGCGTTGCCGGTCTTGTGGCCGCGGCCGGTCCGGCCGATGCGATGGACGTAGTCCTCGTAGTTTTCCGGAACGTCGTAGTTGATGACGTGCGTCACGTCCGGGATATCAAGACCGCGCGCCGCCACGTCGGTCGCGACGAGTATCCGGATCTCCTCGTTGGTGAACCGACGGAGCGCCCGCTGCCGCTGGGACTGCGACTTGTCACCGTGGATGGAGTCCGCCTTGAAGCCGCGCTCGACGAGTCGCTTGGCGAGCTTGTCCACGCCGTGCTTGGTGCGGCCGAAGATGATGACTTTCTCGAATTCCGGTTGCAGCAGGAGATTGTGGAGCACTTCGATCTTTTCTTCCTTGGTCCCGACGCGCACGATGTCCTGCTCGACGTTTTCCGACGTGGCCCGCGTCTTGACCGCGACCGTGATCGGATCGGTGAGGAATTTCTTGGCCAGTTCCGCGATCTCGCGCGGCATGGTGGCCGAGAAGAAGAGCGACTGGCGAGGTTCTGCCATGAGCGAGACGAGGTACTTGATATCCTTGATGAATCCCATATCGAGCATCCGGTCCACCTCGTCGAGGACGATGTTGTTGAACGTCGTGAGATCGAGCTCCTGACGCTCGATCAGGTCCTTGAGCCGGCCCGGTGTCCCGATGACGAAGCTCGGACCCCTCCGCAGGCTCCGGATCTGTACGTCCATGTGCGCCCCGCCGATGCAGAGCGCGGACTTCAGTCCCGACCCCTTGGAGAAATCGCGGAGCTCTTCCTCGATCTGAAGCGCGAGCTCGCGTGTCGGCACGATGATGAGCGCCTTCTCTGCCTTGTGCTTGAACGTCTTGTGGATGAGAGGCAGGAGGAACGCGGCCGTCTTGCCGGTACCGGTATTGGCGACACCGATGACGTCGCGACCCTTGAGAATGTGCGGGATGGCACCGTCCTGGATAGGCGTCGGGTGGACATAGCCCTTGTCGGCGACGTTTCGCTTGAGCGCGCTGTGCATCTCGAAGTCGGCGAAGCGATGGGTCGGGTTGTAGACCTCTTCCTCCGTCTTGACGATGGCCTTTTTCACGAACTGGGTGAAGTCGAGCTCACGCTCGGCCTTCTTGCCGCGCCGCGAAGCAGAGCGTCCTGAGGGACGTTTCCGAGCGGAAGACCGGTTACCACGAAATTTCTTCTTGAACATGCGAAAAAATACAAAGAAGTAAGTAGCACTTCATTAAAACAGAAAAACAGCTACCTGTCAATGGTGACTGCTACCAACCCCGCAATCGCGCGCGAAGCTCGCGATAATCCGGAAAGGTCTGGGAGACAAGCGCCCAAAAATCGGGCGAGTGGTTGAACTCGCGCAGATGGCAGAGCTCGTGCACGATGACGTAATCGCGGAGTCTCTCCGGAAGAAATAATAACCGGTAGCTGAAGCTTAAGTTCCCCTTGCGCGAGCAGCTCCCCCAACGGGTCTTCTGGTTGCGGATCGAGACCCTGTCCCAAGAGAAACCATAGCGCACATTGAGCATCTCGAGACGGGAAAGAACGAGTGCCCGCGCCTCGGCTTTCCGAGCCGCATACTCTTCCGTACTTCCCTTGGGTAGAAAGCGTTTCGGCTGAGACAAGAAACGGGAGAGCTGTTCCCGTATCCACTCGGTCCTCTCCAAGAGAAACTTTTCTCCTGCCGCGAACGGCACGAAACGCGGAAGCGTGAGCGTCACCTCACCGCTTCCGGAAACCGAAAGCTTCATGGAACGCATCCCTTTACGTTTGCGCATGACGCACCGGATACCTTTGTCTGTGACGATCGTCCTGCTCATCGGAAGAAGCTACAGTCTCGGACGGACCAGTTGTTCCAGCTTGTCGATATCGGCGCTGGAGAAATTGTCCCGGTGGTTGTTGCGAAGGTTGCGAAGCGCGTCATCGAACTCCCGGTCCGTCATGGCATGCAGTCCCCGTCCTTGCCGGTCCGAATCCATGTGTCCCTGAAGGATCGAGACGAGATTCTCGCCTCGCGACCCGAAATGATCCCGGATATCCCGATGGAGATTCTTGAACTCGAGGCGTGTCAGTCTGCCGCTACCGTGATGGGAACCACCGTCATTCCCCGCGGACGATGATTTTTTCGGCATGAGAGAGAAAAGACCCATAGCATTTTGAAAATGTTTATGACGATCCTATTATATCACCTTCGGGATCACGATCATCACCTTGCGCGGATCCTTGTCCGGCAGGTGGTCGCCCGTGAGATAATCCCCTATGGCGTCGAGGAGCACCGTTTCCGGATAGCGATACCCTGCTCCGCGGCGCGTGCCGGGATCGTTCGTCACGAACTCTCTCTTCTCCTCGTCATATCCCGTGACGACGAGCATGTGCCGCGTCGGTCCCGGCGGGACGAAATTCGGATTCTTCAGCTTCCTCCCGTCGGCCGGCACGATGACGATGCTCCCTTGCGCAAGGGCGTTTCGGATATGATCAGCCGTGATATCGAAGAAAATATCCCCGTCCTCCGTCTTGTAGTATTCCTGGAACAGCTTGAGCGTGTCCGTGGCCGACGTGTCGATCGCCACACCGAAACGTTTCTCCTCAAACGCCTCCATCTCGCCGATCTCCTCCTTGGCGATCTGAGGCGAGAGCGGCTCACCGCTTCGCCAGTGCTCCGCCATGAGGATCGACGCTTCCTCGCAGGCGTTCTGGAAGTGCGGATCACTCCACTCCCCGAAGGGTGCCTGTACCGTAAACGGCACATCAGATATGAATACGGATCCCGTGGGTTTCGGAGAATCGGTGATTTCTTTTTCAGCCGTGTCTCTGCCCGGTTCCTCGCCCGGTACCGGTCGCTCCTCATTCACGAGAGGTGTCATTTCTTCGAAAGCATCTCCCTGGGGAATCTCCGGAATGGAACGGACGTCCTCTCCCCTCCCCCAGAAAAACACCACCACGAACACCCCCGCTCCCAAGGCCAGAAGCGTGAAAAGGAAAAAAATGATTTTTCCCAGTACGCGAAACATAGGGTTGTATTCTAGCACAAGGGCTCACCACAAAGAATATCCGTTGAGATGAGTCTTCTGTGCTAGGCCGTGCTACGCTTCGCGCATGAGCACTTCTTCGACGTTCGGCAGGAAAAACTGGGCGATCGCGCGGGTTTCCTCGGCATCGAAACCGCTGAATTCCCGATAGTTCGGATCGAGCGTGATACCGGAGCGGAAGGTCTGAAGATACAGCCGCTTCGCCCCATGGAGGGTGTCGCGCATCATTTCGAGAATCTCCGGTGTGTGTACCTCGCGGATGAGCGTAGTGCGGAACTCGTAGTCCACCGGTTCTCCCTTGAGGAATTCCACGCTCTCCCGGATACGCATGCTGTCCGCCCAGTGTCCCGCAAGCCGCTTGTAGTCCGGGAGGCTCGTCTTGAAATCCATCGCCACGTAGTCGACGAGCCCCTTGTCCACAAGCGTCCGCAGGACATCGGGTTTGTTGCCGTTGGTATCGAGCTTCACCTTGAATCCCATCTCCCGTACCTTCACGATGAAATCTTCCAAACCACGCATGATGGTCGGCTCGCCGCCGGTGATGACGACGCCCTGGAGCATACCTCGCCGTTTCTCGAGAAAGTTGAGCACCGTCTCTTCCGGGATGAAGCTCGATTTCAGCTTGGCGAGCTCTTCCGGCAGGACGAACTCGGGATTATGACAGAAACCGCAGCGGTAGTTGCACCCGCCCGTAAACACGATGCACGCGGTGTGCCCCGGAAAATCGAGCAGGGTGAACTTTTGGATACCGCTGATGATCATCGTACGAGGTGAAATGATTAGCAGGCTGAAAGCTCATACTTCTTGCAGAAATCATGGTTGGCCGCGACAGTCTCCTGGAAGTGCTTGCGGGAATAGTGCTCGGATTTCTTGCCGATATTGAAGTGGGAGACCGGGCGGTGATACCCCATCACGCGGGTCCAGACCTCGCAGCGCGTCCTCCCGCCCGCATCGTTTCCCGAAGCGTTTCGGACAGGCTTCTCCTCCATTTTCCCCATCACTCCCTTTTCTTCCCCCTTTACCCCTTTTTCCTCGTGCGACATATTTTTTGTCGTTACGTATTACTTTTTAATCTCGCTTTTCTTTCTTCTATTGGATCCCCGCCTTCGCGAGGATGATCCTTCTTTGGTAGGATCACTTGGCGGCCGCCTGACTCGCATAGATCTTGCGCGTTTCCTGGTCATAGCGCTCCCCGTCGACGATGTCGAGCTCTTTGTCGCATTTCGGACAGAAATCGTGTTCACCGGCGAGGTAGCCGTGCTTGGGACAGATCGAGAAGGTCGGCGTGATGGTGATATACGGCAGACGGAAATTGGAGAGAACGCTCCGCACCAGGCTGCGACAAGCCGTACCGGAACTGACCTTTTCGTTCATGTAGCAGTGGAGCACCGTGCCGCCGGTATACTTGGTCTGGAGTTTGTCCTGGAGCTCGAGCACCTCGAAGACATCGTCCGTGTATCCCACCGGCACCTGCGAGGAATTGGTGTAGTACGGAGCCGCGTCCGTCCCGGCCTGAAGGATCTCCGGGAAGCGCTTCTTGTCTTCCTTGGCGAAACGGTAGGTCGTCCCCTCGGCCGGCGTCGCCTCGAGATTGTAGAAGTTATTGGTCTCTTCCTGATAGTCCTTGATCTTTTCCCTCATGAAGTCGAGCACTTCTTCGGCGAACCGCTGCCCCCACTCGGTAGTGATGTTTTCCTTGTCGTCCGTGAAGTTCCGGATGGCTTCGTTGAGACCGTTGATACCGATCGTGGAGAAATGGTTCTTGAGGTACCCGAGGTAGCGTTTGGTGTACGGGAAGAGGCCGCGGTCGATCCACTGCTGGATGGTCTTACGCTTGAGCTCGAGGGACGTCTTGGCCAGCTCCATGAGATAACCGACGCGCTCGAGGAACTTTTCCTTGTCCCCCTTGGCGAGATGCCCGATGCGTGCCGCATTGATCGTGACGACACCGATCGATCCGGTCATCTCCGCCGACCCGAAGAGTCCGCCGCCGCGCTTGCGCAGTTCGCGGAGATCGAGTTGCAACCGGCAGCACATGGAGCGTACGTCGCCGGGATTGAGGTCGGAGTTGATGAAGTTCTGGAAATACGGCGTCCCATACTTGGCCGTCATCTCGAAGAGCGGGAGGTTCTTCGTATCTTCCCAATCGAAGTCCTTGCCGATGTTGTAGGTCGGGATGGGAAAGGTGAAAGTACGGCCGCGCGCGTCACCACGACTCATGATCTCGATGAAGGCGCGGTTGATGATGTCCATCTCGTTCTGGAGTTCGCCGTAGGTGTAGGCGAAGGGTTCGCCGCCGAGGAGAAGCCGCTTCTCGCGCATATCCGCCGGACAGTCCCAGTCGAGAGTGATGTTGGTGAAGGGAGTCTGCGTCCCCCAGCGCGACGGGATGTTGAGGTTGAAGACGAACGACTGGATGTTCTGGTAGACGTACTCGTACACTTTGTCCGTGACATACTTCTCCTTGGCCTCTTCGGAAACAAAGATGACCGCATACTTTTCGATATCGTCACGCAGTTCCAATTCGTATTTCTTCACGAAAGGCGCGAGATAGGTGTCGAAGCTCGAGAAGGCCTGAGCACCCGCCCACTCGTTCTGGAGCGTCCCGAGAAAATTGACCATCTGCGAGACCGCCGAGGAGAGGTGCTTGGGCGGAGCGGACTCCACCTTGTTGGGCACGCCGTTGAAGCCTTCCTCGAGGAGCACCCGGAGACTCCAGCCGGCGCAGTAGCCGGAGAACATGTCGAGATCGTGGATGTGGTAGTCACCGTTCCGATGCGCGTCGCCCACCGCTTTGGGATAGATGTGCGAGAGCCAGTAGTTGGCGATGACGCCGCCGGCGGTGTTGAGGATGAGGCCGCCGAGGGAGTAACCTTGGTTGGAGTTGGCATTGACGCGCCAGTCGAGTTTTTCGAGGTACTCGCGCACCGCCTTCTCCACTTCCACCACCACGTTCTTGTCCTCGCGCACTTCGCGGCGCTTCTCACGGTAGAGGATGTAGGCCTTGGCGATATCGGCGTAGTCGTAGCGGATGAGCGTCTCCTCGACCTGGTCCTGGACCTGCTCGACCGTCGGGATCTTGTCTTTGAAGGCGGTTTCCAATTCATTGAGGACATCCTCGGCCAGCACGCGGGCTGTCACGGCATCCTTCTTCTCGACCGCCTCGGCCGCCTTCTCGATGGCTGTCTCGATTTTTCCGAGGTCGAAGTCGACGATGCTGCCGTTGCGTTTCTGGATCTTGCAGATGGGCATAGACTTGTATCACGTATTATGTATTAAGTATCAGGTCCCGGCGTTTTTTGCTTGCATAGATATAAACACGGGAAAATAAAAAAGGTGTCGTCACGACACCTTTGGGCACCATATATGGTATATTTCTTCTTTTCAACTTCCTTCGAGGCTTTTCTTGAGCTTCTTTCTGGCGCGGCTGAGGGAGAGTTTGACGGCGTTTTCGCTCTTCCCGAGCATCGAGGCGATTTCCTGGAGGGAAAAGCCCTCCCGGTACTTCAGAGACAACATCTTCCGCTCGGATTCATTCAAAACAGGCGCCTCCCAAAGGAAGCTTGCCGGGGAAAGATCATACCCCGATTCCACCTCGTAGACCTCGTTTTCCAGGAAGAGAGGCTGTTTCTTACGGAAGTGATTAAGGAGGACACTGTGCGCCACCCGCTGCAGGTAGGTGCCATACGAGGCATTGGAAGACTGGAAGCCGGACAGGTAACGGAACGCTCGATAAAAAGTGTCCTGCGCCAGATCCTCCGAAAGCTCCTCGTCGCACAGATGCCGCAGGAAGTGCCGCCTCACCTGGTGACGGTATTTCTCATAGAGTGCCTGAAACCGCTTCGGATCGGTCTGTGCCGCCAGGAGGAGTTCCCGATCATCCTCACGCGAGCGGAACCGCTCCTTGGTCGGCTCCACGAGATCCTCATGGAGAATATCCGCAAGCGTTCGGATTTCAGCGGAATCGGTCGACTCACGCGTCCCGATCGCCCGAAGCAGCCAGTTTCGCCGTTCTGTTTCAGTAGCCCGCCTCCCGCCGAAAACATGCCTGAATTCATTCGTGAAACGCTCCCGATCGTCCTCCCGTACCAGATGCCCTACCTGCAGAGCGATGAAGTATCCGATTCCGCCCTGCTTGTCCGCAATCGGAGCGACCGCGAGGAACTCCGGGTATCGTTTCTTGTCTTTGCGCGCGTTGGTGATCGGGGAAACGAACGGTTCCCGCCGTTCCTCGATGGTCTCCCAAAAAGCGTCATAGAACGCCCGGGGCATGTGCCCGCCCCAGAGTTTCCCCGGCGCCTTGCCGACCACTTCTCCGAGCGAAAATCCCGTCCGTCTCTCCACGGCGCCATTGGCATAGAGCGCCGTCCCGACGGAGTCCGTCAACAAAAAAACGCCCCCTGCGGTATCGAATGCCTGTTTAGTGAGAGTGGGGAGAGTAGTCATATTCTCCATCATACACTATCCCCTCTACGCAACTCAAAAATGACTTTTTCTGGCCATTTCCTTGACCGAAAAGGATCAGGGCGTAAGTGTCTCGTCCAAGAATTGGAGCGTTTTCTCCCAGGCGTCCGCCGTTTCCTCCGGCGCATAATTGTCACCGCTCGGATTGGCAAAGGCATGCCCCACGCCGGGGTAGACATGGATCTCATTGGGGACGTCGGCCTGATCGAGACCGATCCGAAACTCTTCCACTTCCGCGACCGGGATCGACGTATCCTGATCGCCGAATATCCCAAGGACCGGCCAAGTGATACTCTCGAGTTCCGCCGGATCCGTTACCAGTTGCCCGTAATAGATGACCGTCGCATCAAGCGGCACACCGGAAAGAGCAAGTTGCAATGACTGCCCTCCTCCGAAGCACCAGCCGAGCGAGCCGACCGCCGGCGCATCCATATCCAGGAGAAACTGCACCGCGGCTGCCAGATTGTCCGACGCTTCTCCTTGATCGATCGATCCGGAGAGTTCCCGGGCCCGCTCCGGCGCCGTCGCGACCTCGCCGCGGTAGAGATCGACCGCCAGGACCTGGTACCCCTCACCGGCCAACCGATCGGCAGCCGCCTTGATATTGTCATTGAGACCCCACCACTCGTGGATCATGACGACCCCCGGACGGCTCTCCGAGCTCCTGGGACGGACGAAGTATCCTTTGGCGGAAGGGAAGTACTCGACATTATCCCGTGAAACCACCTGGTATTTCACTTCCTGCGCGTTGGCCGGCGCGACACCGAAAACCGCCCCTCCGACAAGAAGGGTGCTTGCCCCCACAATAATCATAAAGAAAAGATGTCTCATAGCGTCTATAAGAAATACATCTTTCCAAGAGACATGTTTCAGGGAAAAGAAAAAGTTACCTGCTTTCCGTTCGAATCCCGTTCCCATCACACAAAACAAAAAGAAGGATCCTGGAATCCTTCTTTTGTTTAATGGGCGGGAGCGACGGGATTCCTCCTCCCCCCATCGCTTCGGCAGAGCCTCCACGGTTCCTCCGGAGCCTGGGTTTTCAAAAAGCCAAGCAGTTGGCTTTTTGAAATACCCTTCTCATCCGTCGTCTGACACAAAACAAAAGGAAAGGTCTTAAGGCCTTTCCTTTTGTTTAATGGGCGGGAGCGACGGGATTCGAACCCGCGACCTCGACAGTGACAGTGTCGCGCTCTAACCAGCTGAGCTACGCCCCCATGTTTTATTGCAAACGATCCTTTACCGCGTTCCGGAGCTTTTCGCGTACCGCTTCGACTCTTTTCGTTTTGTCGCTCGCGATGCTTCTCCAGGCTTCCAGGTATTCTCTCGCCAAATCCTTCATCAAGACTCCCTCGTTCATACCCTGGAGCACCTCCCATGAGACACCGCTTTCGCTTACCAGGGCCTCGAACGCGGCCTTCTCGTTACTCCCTTCTTCGAAACCATCCCCGAAACCGAAGGACTCCAAAACGGTCTTCTTCGGATCACCGGATTCGAGAGTGGTTTTCCGTGATACCTCTGAAGATCGCGATGTGTCCCGAAACGTCATTCTCCCTGCTTCCATCATTCCTCTCTTCAGAACTTCCGGGGCCGGTTTCTTTTGTTCTGGTTTTCCTGTCGCAGGTGTTTCAAATGGCATATTCTTTCTTCTCTCGTTTGTAGCAGGGGCGAGACTCGAACTCGCGACCTCAGCGTTATGAGTGCTGCGTTCTAGCCAGCTGAACTACCCTGCCATGAGTTTTCCAAAACAACACCAAAAAACAGCGTGAAACGCTTGTTCCACTATACCGAACCCCGACCTATTCGTCAATGAATCCCCCGGTCTGGCGGCTCCAGAGTCTGGCGTACAGGCCGTTCCTCGCGATGAGCGCATCATGGGTCCCCTCCTCTTCGGTCCGGCCATCCCGGTCGAGCACGACGATGCGGTCGAGCTTGCGCACCGTGGAGAGACGATGGGCGATAACGAGAGCGGTCTTGCCCCGCATCAGGTCGTCGAGCGACGCCTGGATAGCATGTTCGCTCTCCGAATCAAGCGAGCTCGTCGCCTCGTCGAGAACGAGGATCGGCGCGTTCTTGAGAATCGCGCGAGCGATGGCGATACGCTGGCGCTGGCCGCCGGAGAGCTTGACCCCGCGCTCCCCCACCAGCGTGTCATACCCCTGCGGCAGCGAGGCGATGAATTCGTCGGCATGCGCTTTCTTCGCCGCCTCCATGATCTTTTCCCGGGAGCTTTTCGGTCGGCCGTACCCGATGTTCTCGGCGATACTCCGATGAAAGAGCGCCGTGTCCTGCGGGACATATGCGATCGTCTCGCGCAGATCCTCTTCGCCGAGTCCCATGATGTCTCGTCCGCCGATGCGGATCGTACCACCCTGCGGTAGGACGAAGCGCAGAAGGAGTTTCGTGAGCGTACTCTTCCCCGATCCGGATACCCCAACCAGTCCCACTTTCTCACCGGAGGAAATATCCAAAGAAAAATCCTGAAAGACCGGCGACCCCTTCTCATAACGGAACGTCACGTCATCGAATGAAACGGCCGCCCCTGACAACCGGGATCCGTTCGGATTGACGATCGTTTCGGCATCGTGCCGTTCCATGATCTCGATCATCTCCGTCGCATCCGCGGCATTCTTGACAAACCGCCCAAAAGCCCGACCGAGTGAAAAGAGTTCAAAAAACAGAAGTCCTGTGTAGACCTGGACGAGAACGACGGTTCCGGCACTCACCTCGCCGGCGATCCACAACCGGATCACGACATACATCACAGCAATCTCCAGCGTAGCGAACATGAGAGTCAGCGCGGCTATCAGGATGTTCCTGAAACGCCACGCCCGGATACGGGTCCGCTCGTCCTTTTCTGCTATGACCGAAAAATGTTCTCTCTCCCTTTCCGCCGAGGCAAAGGTCTTCACCGTGAGAATATTGGTAAGCGCGTCGGAAAACGTTCCCGTGACGACGGAGTCCTGCGCCGCGCTTTCTTTGTCATACGGAAGACTCTTGCGCGTGATCCAGAGCGCGACCAAGATATAGACCGGGATCCACAGAAGGAACACCACCGCGATTACCGGCTTGATGAGAAAGAGCGCTACGATGGTCCCGGTCAGGGAAACAGCTGGCATCCAGAAGTTGAAGACGACGATATCACAGAGATCCTCGAAGGCGCGCACGTACCGCCTGGCCTGCGCAACGAGACTCCCTGTGAAACGATCGGTGAAAAACGAATATCCCTGACGCATGAACGACTCGAACGCCCGGTTGTTGAGATGCTCGATCGTCTTGCTCTGCGCGGATATGATGAGAAAGTCCCCAAGACGGTACATGCCCTGGTAAAAAATGATGACTCCGACAAGAAGGCCGAAGGAACCCATGAGCGAATCCGCGACTGCGGCACGGTCGGAAGCGGCGGAAATCGTATCAATGATCCGTCGGTAGACAAGCGGGGAAACCGTCCCACCACCAAGCGTCGCCAAAGCATACACCAAAAGCATGAGAAAATATGTCCTGCGATGCCGTTTCGCCGAAATAAGGTAAGACGAGAAAATCCGTCCGAAGGAAAAATGTTTCGATTGAGACTGCGATATTTCAGGCATATGAGACAAAAAACCTGCGGACTTGCAGGTTTCTCTAATCATCTAATCAAAAGACGATACTTCACTTCCGTCAGAGGCGGACAGGCGTTGCGGGGGTAGTAAAATTGCTTGTTGCGGGGGTGGGATTCCCTTTCAGGCCTGGGCATCGCCAGAGGCTCACCCTTCTCATCCCACCGCGAGCCAAGCAGTTGGCTCGCTCCCCTTCACTTCGTTTCACTTGTTGCGGGGGTGGGATTCGAACCCACGACCTTGTGGTTATGAGCCACACGAGCTGCCAGACTGCTCTACCCCGCTATATCGCGCTTTCGCGCTCCAATTTCCAAGAACCAAGCACCAATTTCCAAAAAAATCTACTTTCCGATCCTTGCAAACCTCATGATAGCACGGTTTCGGATTCCAGTCATTTTGACCGTATTTGTTTCTTGGAATTTGGTTATTGGTTCTTCCGTGCCTATGGCACGGCTTGTGGGTGATCCAAGACTCGAACTTGGGACCTCGACATTATCAGTGTCGCGCTCTAACCACCTGAGCTAATCACCCGTTTCTCGCATGAAAAATATTCTACCAAAAACCACGGAAAAATCAAGAGCTACCGAAATGTGGACCCGGGCAGGAATCGAACTACTCGGCCTTCGGCCTGCGTTTGTGGACCCGAGCGGATTCGAACCGCTGACCCCCGCATTGCAAATGCGGTGCTCTACCAACTAAGCTACGGGCCCGTAAATATCCCTCATCCTACAGGAAAAACAGCGCGTTGTCCACTCTCCTTTTGCCAGAAAAACAAAACGTCGCTACAATGGCAGGCAATTCCCCTCCCTATTGTATATGCACCAACACGCCTACCTTAACGCCTTCAGATCGATTCCTGTGAATAACAAGACGATTGCCTTGCTTGTCAGACACTTTGGAAGCGCCGAAGCGGCATGGCAAGCGGACACAAAGGCTCTAGGTGCCTGTCCCGGACTGAAACCGGAGGCTATCGAAAGGGTAGTTGTCGGACGGCAGACGATAGATGTATCGAAAGAATGGGAAAAGCTCGAACGGGAAAACATCCGCATCATCACCCGAAAAGACCCTGATTTTCCTTCCCTGCTCAAGGAGATCCCGGACGCACCATACCTGTTGTATGTTCGAGGAGTATATGATTTCTCCACGGACAGTCCCTTGATCGCCATTGTCGGTTCGCGCAAGTTCACGAGCTACGGGGAACAGGCTGCGTACCGCCTGGCTACCGACCTCTCAGCCGCAGGATTCGTCGTCGTCTCCGGACTCGCTTTCGGTATCGACTCTATCGCGCACAAAGCCGCCCTCGAGATCGGATGCGAAACGCTCGCCGTCATGGGAAACGGTCTTGCTGATCGGTTTCTCTATCCACGAAACCACGTCCCGCTCGCCAAGGCGATCGAAAGACGCGGGGCGCTCATCTCCGAATACGCACCGGAAACGAAGGCCGAGACCTATACTTTCCCGGAGCGCAACCGTATCGTCGCCGGTCTCTGCCACGGCACCATCGTCATCGAAGCGGCCGAGGAGAGCGGTACGCTCATCACCGCCCGTCTCGCGCTTGAATACGACCGGGAGGTCTTTGCCGTACCGGGACCGATCTTCTCACCGATGTCCGTCGGCACCAACCGTCTCATCCGATCAGGCGCAAAGTGCGTCACGTCGGTACAGGATATCCTGGAAGAATTTCCCGCTCTTTCCGAAAGGCTTGCCCGTTCGAAACGGAACCCTCAGGAACAAACCGTCACGACTTCAGAAGAAGACCGCCTACTGTCGACCCTTTCGCATGAGCCACTTCACGTCGATCAGATCGCCAAGATAGTCAAGCTGAACGCGGCCTCTACGGGATCACTTCTTGCCATGATGGAAATAAAAGGTATAGTAAGAAACATTGGCGGAATGCATTACATACGAATCAGCTAACAACGAACAAGAAACAGTAAACAAAGAAGTTCAGGGATCTCCCTGCTCGTTGTTCACTGCTCACTGTTCACTGTCCCATGAAATTACTTATAGTAGAGTCTCCCTCCAAGGCGAAGACCATCGAAAAATATCTCAAGGGCGATTACCGCGTGGTCGCCTCCGTCGGCCATGTCCGCGACCTCCCCAAAAGCAACAAGTCCGCGATCGACATCGAGGCCGGCTTCGTACCGCGCTATGAGGTGACCCCCGGCAAGGAACACATCGTCTCGGAACTCAAAAGTCTCGCCAAAAAGAGCGACGAGGTCCTGCTCGCCACCGACCCCGACCGCGAAGGCGAGGCGATCGCCTGGCACGTCGCCGAGACCTGCGACCTCAAGAAACCTCGGCGCGTCCTCTTCTACGAGATCACCGAAAAGGCCGTCAAGGAAGCCGTCACCCATCCCCGTGCCCTCGACAAGAATCTCCGCAAGGCCCAGGAGGCACGGCGCGTTCTCGACCGCCTCGTCGGGTATGACCTCTCCGGCCTTGTCTGGAAGAAGGTCCGCTACGGGCTCTCGGCCGGACGCGTCCAGTCCCCGGCCCTCCATATATTGGCAGTGCGGGAGAAAGAGATCCGGGCTTTCCAGCCGGAGACCTATTTCATCATCACCGCCGACACCGAGACGAAAGACAAGGAACCGCTCCGGCTCACCTGCATGGAACAGCCCGCCACGAAGGAGCGGACCGACGAGATCCTCGCGCTCGCCCGTTCCAATAAGTGGGAAGTCGTCTCCGTGACCACCACCGAGGCCCTGCGCCGGCCCAACGCACCCTTCACGACCTCGACACTCCAGCAGTCCGCGAGCTCGCGTCTTGGGCTTTCGCCGTCACGTACCATGCGCGCCGCGCAGAAGCTTTACGAAAAGGGCTTCATCACCTACATGCGTACCGACTCGGTCTCGCTCTCCGAAGACATCATACCCGTACTTGCCGGTATCGTGAGAAAGGAATTCGGTGAGAAATATGTCTCGGTACGCCGCTACAAGACCAAGTCCAAGAACGCCCAGGAAGCCCACGAGGCCATCCGACCGACCGACCCGACGAAAAAATCCGCCGGCTTCACCGACGACGAGAAAAAACTCTATCAGCTCATCCGCACCCGCGCCCTCTCCTCGCAGATGGCAGACGCCGAAATCCTTCGGACCAAGATCATCGCGAACACCGTCGATCGGGCTCTGCCGGACTTTTCCGTGAACGGTTCTCACCTCCTCTTCGACGGCTGGCTCGCCTGCGACAGGGCCGCGCGCGGTGATGACGTCGAGGTACCGAAGGCGCAGGCCTCCGATCCGCTCACGCTCAAGGACATCGTGTCCGAAGAGAAACAGACCGAACCGCCCAAGCGCTACACCGAGGCCGGCCTCGTCAAGGAGCTCGAGAAGCGCGGCATCGGCCGACCATCGACCTACGCATCGATCGTCAAGACCATCCAGGATCGCGGCTATGTCGAAAAGGAAGGCAAATCGCTCAAGGTCACCGATACCGGCATCGTCGTCGACGATTTCCTCTTCACGCACTTCGATGAGATCGTCTCGGAGCAGTTCACCGCCGACATGGAGAACAAGCTCGACGAGATCGCCCAAGGCGAGCGCGACTACGCCAAGACACTCTCGGAGTTCTATACCCCCTTCTCCAAGGAAGTGAAAGCCAAGGACAAGAAGATCGACAAGGTCACCA
Organism: uncultured Bdellovibrionales bacterium; assembly: GCA_964384235.1. Lineage (GTDB taxonomy): Bacteria > Patescibacteriota > Minisyncoccia > Moranbacterales > UBA1568 > UBA1568. The sequence continues at coordinate 94,516 of CAYLJX010000004.1, forward strand.
ACATGGGCGACGCGCCGGACGATATCAAGTGCCCCAAGTGCGGCTCCAAGATGGTCGTGAAACTCGCGCGCACCGGCACCTTCCTCTCTTGCTCACGCTTCCCCGACTGCGACGGTGCCCGCACCATCGACGGCAAGGAACTCGAAGGGCCCAAAGAAACCGGGGAGGCCTGCCCGCAGTGCAAGGATGGCAAGCTCGTCGAGCGCGACGGCCGCTACGGACGCTTCGTGGCCTGCTCCAATTATCCGAAGTGCAAATACATCAAGAAAGACGCCATTCCTCAGAACGGCACCGGCGTCCAATGCCCGGTATGCAAGAAAGGCGAGATGGTGGAGCGTCGCGGACGCTTCGGTATCTTCTACAGCTGCTCCAACTATCCCGACTGCAAGAACGCCATCAAGGCCAAACCGACCGGCGCCCTCTGCAAACTCTGCGGTAGCCTGATGATGGAAGGAACAAAAACGATTCCGGAAAGATGCAGCAACAAGGCGTGCCCGAATCACAACCCACACAAGCTGAAGAAGTAGTATCTCGTATTTTGTATCTTGTATTAAGGGAAAACAAAAAAGGCAGCGATTATTGTTATAATATTGCTGCCTTTCTGGTTCTTGCAACCAGTTAAAAAGTAAACGTCACGAGACTCTCCACGGTAACGTTTCGTTCCTGGAGACAGAAGTGTCCCTCCCCGTCACGAACCACCATGAGCTCTCCACTCGTGAGAGCCACCACGGCCGTACGTCGAGGACCGTAGATTTCCTCATCGGCCAGATCGCGGTAACGACTCATGATGACAGGAGGAATTACCAGACTGCCAACCTTCTGCTGTTGATGCGGATCAGCGAACAAGTGAAGTTCGCAGTCCTCGATTCTGGCGGATTGAACTCCCTCGACATCCACCGGAATACAATAGAGCTTTCCCCTGCCATTTTTCATGCTCTTTCCCCCATAAAACTGTTAAGGTGATATTTGAAAGAGAGGATCTCTCAGTCAAAATTGCCTTCACCCTACCGTAAAACACTCTTTTTGTCAAGTAAAAAAGGCTCTTTCAAGACTCTTTTTTCTTTAAACAAGGGTTTTTACGGTCTGTTTCTACAAGGTGATGACGAGCTGCATGTTCGTCGCGCCTTTCTTGCCGAACGGCACACCGGCGACGATCACTACACGGTCACCGCGAACCCCGAGCTTTTCCTTGAGCACGGTCTGCCGCACCGTCTTGAGGACCTCGTCCATATCGGAAAGCGGCTCCGCCAAAAGAAGCGCATGACAACCGAAAGAAAGCGCCATCTGGTCACGCGTGACGACGTCAGGAGTCAGCACCAAAAGCGGCTGCTTGGGACGATGCCGCGCCACCATACGAGGAGTGAAACCGGATTCGGTCAACGCCACGATCAGCTTGGCTCCCAACTCGTTGGCCGAACGGACCACCGCATGCGTCACAGTATCCACGACGATCTCCTTGGTCAGCCGCTCACGACTCATGAGCGGAACTTCGGAATTCCCCTCCACCTCCTCGGCGATCCGGCGCATGGTGGCGACCGCGTCCACCGGGTACTTCCCCAAAGTGGTTTCCTCCGAAAGCATCACCGCGTCCGTCCCGTCGAGAATGGAATTGGCGACGTCGCTCACTTCGGCGCGGGTAGGAACCGGCAGTTGGATCATCGACTCAAGCATCTGCGTCGCCACGATGACCGGTTTTCCCAAACGTCTCGCTTCCCGGATGATCCGCTTCTGCAGAAGCGGCACCTGTTCCATCGGCATCTCGACCGCGAGATCTCCTCGCGCCACCATGACGCCGTCAGCGGTCTCGATGATGCCTTCGAGATTCTCGATCGCTTCTTCCGTCTCGATCTTGGCGATGATACGGGCCTTGGACTTCCGTTTTTCCAGGATACGGCGAAGCTCCAGTACGTCCTCGACCTGCCGCACGAAGGAAAGAGCGACGAAATCCACTCCGACCTCAAGCCCCGTCTCCAGGTCCTTCTTGTCCTTGGCCGTGAGCGAGCTGATCCGCAGGTGCGTCCCTGGCAGATTGACGCCGCGCCGTCCCTTGGTATCGCCGCCCACGACGACCGTACAATGGATATCGGGACCCTTCACGCGATCCACGACGAGCTTTTTCTTCCCATCATCCAGGAGGATGAATTTCCCCGGCCTGATTTCCTGCGGGAGATGTCGGTAATTGACGAAGACCCGTTCCGCGGATCCCTCGCACGATTTGGTGGTGAGCACGATCTTCTTTCCTTTTTTGAGCTCTACCCGACCGGTCGGCGTCGAAAAATCCCCGATGCGGATCTTGGGGCCGGAGAGATCCTGGAGTACCGCGATCGGCCGTTTTGTCTTTTGGGCGACGGACCGCACCAAGGCAATGTTCCTGGCATGGACTTCCCGCGTCTCGTGCGAAAAATTGAACCGCACGACGTTCAGGCCTGCCGCGATCATGGCGCGAAGCGTCTTTTCATTGGCGGACACCGGTCCGAGTGTCGCGACGATCTTGGTCTTTTTGGTCATAGAAAAAAAAGAAAAACAGAGTTCCATCGTACTCCGGATATCATGCGCCGTCAAGACAAAGACTCCCTGGTCTTCAGGAAATGTGTGAGGAAATAGGTAAGGATGAAGAGAAGGACGGAAACCAGGACGATCGCGCCGCCGCTCGCCAGGTCGAAAGAAAACGCGAGGAAGAATCCGCTCACGACCGAACAGACTGACAGGACGATCGAGAGGATCATGGTCGCTCGGAAGCCGAAACCCCACTGCATGGCCGAGAGTACCGGAACCACCATGAGCGCCCCGATGAGGAGCGCGCCGACCATCTGCATGGCCGCCGCCACCGTCACGGCCGTCAGACTGATGAAGACAGTGTTGATGGTGCGCACGCTGACGCCGCTTACCCGGGCCAGATCCTCATCCAGGACAAAGAGAAAGAGCTCGCGGGAGAAAAAGAAGAGGAAAAGAAGTGTCGCGATTCCCAGACCGATCAGGACGAAGACGTCCCCGGTCGTCACCGTCGTCAGACTGCCGAAGAGATAGCTCAGAAGATTGGCGTTAAGACCGTGCGCGGCGCTCAGGATCACGACCGAGAACGCGAGACTGCTCGAGAGAAACAGCGCCACTACGGCCTCCCCGAACACTCGGCGTTCCGAACGGAGTTTCTCCATGCCGAGCGCGGCGAGAAACGAAGCGCTAAGCGCCCCGATGAATACCGGTATCTTGGCAAAGAGCGCGATCGCCACACCGAGAAGCGACACATGGGCGAGCGCGTCCGCCAGAAGTGAGTAGCGCCGCACGACGAGAAACGTCCCGATGATCGGCGCTATGACGGAGAGCAGCAGTCCCGCTTCGAAAGCACGGACCAGGAAATCGAATTGGAAGAGAGAAAAGAAACTCATAGATCAGTCATGATGATGTCCGTGATGAATCATCTGTTTCCCTCCCCCGTACATCTCGCGCAGGACTTCCGCCGACTGAAGCTCGCTCGGTTTGCCGTAACAGACGAGGTGCCGGTTGAGACAGAGTACCGTACCGACTTCCTGACCGATCGCCTCCAGATCATGCGACACGAGAAGGATCGTCATGCCGCCCTTGTTGAGTTCGGTGAGAAAATCATAGAACGTCTCTTCCGACGCCGCATCGATACCGGTCGTCGGCTCGTCCAACACCAGGAGACCCGGATCGGACACCAGGGCCCGGGCGATGAAGACACGCTGGCGTTCCCCGCCCGAAAGCTCACCGATGCGTTTCTTCTTGAGATTGAGGATTCCGGCACGTCGGAGCGCCCGGTCGACCGTTTCGCAACGGCTCCCGCCGAAATGACGGAGCGACCCCCGTTTCGCGTCGAGGTGTCCGCTCTCGACCACTTCCGCCACCGTCGCCGGGAAGGCCGTATCACCACGGAAAACGTTCTGGGGAACATACCCTACGTTCTTCCATTCCCTGAACTCCTTGATCAGTTGTCCGAACAGTCTCACCTCGCCTTCGGTCGGTGGAAGCAGCCCGAGTATGATCTTGAGCAGGGTCGTCTTGCCGCTTCCGTTGGGACCGACGATACCGACATAGTCCCCGGCGGAAACGGAAAACGAGACATCCTCCAGCACCCGCTCGTTGCCGTAGCGGAAACCGATTCCTTCACATGAGATGATCGTATTTTCTACCGACATTCCAGTGCACGTTTCAGATTATCCAGATTCCACCTCATGACACTCACATAGTCCGCTCCGCTCGTACGATCCTCGTCCGAGAGACCCTCGATCGGATCGAAGACAAGCGTCTGCGCGCCGGTTTCCCGTGCGAGCGTCTCGGCCACCTTGGGACTGACCAGCGTCTCGAAAAAGATATACTTGATGCCTTCTTTCCGTACCGTGACTGTGAGCTCCGCGAGCCGTCCAGGCGTCGGCTCCGCCTCCGGAGACAGACCGCTTATAGGAAGCGTCTCGAAACCGTACCGCTTGGCAAGGTACGCGAAGGCGTCATGTGTCGTCACGACCGTGCGCAGACGGCAGTCCGCGAGACTCTCCCGGTATTCCGTATCCAACGTCCGCAATGTCTGAAGGAACGCATCCGCATTTCGAGTATATACCTCCTGATGCTCGGGGTCACGCGCCACGAACGCATCGTGGATCGCTTCCGCCTCTTTCCCTGCCGCTACCGGATCCAGCCAGAAGTGAGGATCGTATAGGCTCTCCTCCTCGCCGACATGCCCTTCTTCCTCATGTTCCCCCGGCAAAAGTTCGGTCTTTTCGGACATTTCTACGACCGTGATACCACGCTTCTCGAGTTCCGGTCGGATTTTTTCCGCCCACGGATCCATCCCGGCACCATTGAGAAGGAAAACATCCGCCTGATAGGCCCTCAAGATATCCTGTGGGGTCGGCTCATACTCATGCGGCTCGGCCCCGGCCGGCACGATACTCTCGACCGTGACGGTCTCACCCCCGACATGACGCGCGAAATCTTCCAACGGATAGAACGTCGCCACCACGGAAAGATTCTTTGCTTCCGCCTCTTGCGGAACAGGTCGTTTTTGCTTATTCCACAACAGGATTCCTCCCAGGAGAACAGTCGCACCGATGATGACGATAATCATTTTTCGCATATATATGACATTTATGATTGACACCTTTTACACAGTCCGAAAAATTCGAGCGAGTGACGAAGGATGGCGAATCCGCTCTTCTGTCGAAGTGATTCTTCTTCCTGGAGAATGCTTTTCTCTTCCACATCCACTTCCTCCACCCGTTCGCAGCCGATGCAGACCAGATGGTGATGGTGCTCGCGCGAGGCGAGTTCGTAGTGCTGCTTCCGATCGGAAAGCTGGATCGTCTGCACCGCCCCGAGCCGCGCAAGATTCTCAAGCTCCCGATAGACGGTCGTCTTGTTCACCATGACACCGTCTTCCTTCATCCGACGAAGGATCTCGGGAACGGAGAGGGGGACGCGGCTTTGAAACAGCACGGAAAGCAGCGCGCGACGGGCCTTCGTCAGACGGTAACCCTGCGATTCCAGACTATTGAGAATATCTTCCAACTTTTCCATGTTTCCATACTAATGCAACTTAGTTGCATTTGTCAACCCTGTGTAATTCCGCCGAAGGCGGACTGATGAGAACCGATATTGCACAGGGTCAAGTGACCAGCCTAATACTTTGAAATTTTTCGGCATATACTATACTATCTATATCCAAACGTTTTTTCTTATGGCACAAATAACCATCCAGGAAGTCCTCCGATCGGCCGTTCACCCCTTTCCGGCCGACGCGGAGAAACTCATCGTCGAGGCCGCCCGCTTCGCCGAGGAAGCCCATCGCGGCCAGAAACGGAAATCCGGCGAGGACTACATCGTCCACTGCCTCCATGTCGCCAAGATCCTTTCCGAAATCGGTATGGATGCCAGGACCGTGGTAGCCGGCATCGTCCATGACGTGCCCGAGGATACTCCGATCACGCTCGAGGAAGTCGGAAAAAAATTCGGGAACGAAGTCGCCTACCTCGTCGACGGCATCACCAAACTCGGCAAGATCAAGCTGCGTGGAACGAAGGAAGAGCTGTACCTCGAGAATCTGCGCAAGATGTTCCTCGCCATGGCTCAGGACATCCGTGTCGTCATCATCAAGCTCGCCGACCGCCTACACAACATGCGCACCCTCGAATACCTGCCGCCGGACAAGCAGGAGCGTATCGCCCGCGAGACCATGGATATCTTCGCCCCGATCGCCAACCGGCTCGGCATCGGCGAGATCAAGGGCGAGCTCGAGGATCTCTGCTTCATGTACCTCGACCCGGAGCACTACGGAGAAACCAAGAAGCTCGAGGAAACCTATCTCCGGGACGGCAAGGAATACATGGACCGCATCGTCAAACTGTTCCGCTCGGAACTTCTCAAGGAAAAAATCAGGGTCATCGACATCCACGGCCGCACCAAGCACCTCTACCGGCTCTACCAGAAGCTCAAGCGACACGACATGGACATCACCCGCATCTACGACCTCGTCGCCATCCGCATCGTCGTCCCCGAAATCGCCGACTGCTACGAGGCGCTCGGTATCGTCCACAAGCAGTACCGCCCCATGGTCGGACGCATCAAGGACTATATCTCCCTGCCGAAACCCAACGGCTACCAGTCGCTCCACACCACCGTCTTCGGTCCGGACGGACGCATCCTCGAAATCCAGATCCGTACCCGGAAGATGCACGACGAGGCCGAATACGGTATCGCCGCGCACTGGCTCTACACCGAAAAGGACCGCTCCTCCTGGCGCAACCTGTTCTTCCGCCGCCGCACCGAGATCTTCAAGCCTCCCAAGGAACTCGCCTGGGTCAAGCAGCTCAAGGAGTGGCAGCACGAGATCGGCCGTGACGACAAGGAATTCATGGAGGGTCTCAAGATCGAATTCTTCAAGAACCATATCTTCGCCTTCACCCCCAAGGGAGACATCATAGAACTCCCCGAGGAGGCGACTCCCGTCGACTTCGCCTATGCCATCCACTCCGAGATCGGCAACCGTGCCACCGGCGCCAAGGCCGACAGCAAGATCGTCCCGCTCGACTACCACATCCAGAACGGCCAGGTGATCGAGATCCTCACCGTCAAGGACAAGAAAAAACCGAGCCGCGACTGGCTCAGCTTCGTGAAAACATCGACCGCCAAATCCCACATCAAGCATTCCCTCCGCCACAACGGAATCGGAAAGAAGTAATGTATGATGTGAGATTCATGATTGCAGATTAGAAAACAGCGGCCTTGCCGCTGTTTTCTCTATGCTCCCCTACTCCGTTTCTGAATTCCAATCTACATTCTACAATCATCAATCTGCAATTGGTATCATTCCTTCGTAGCTCTCATCACTTCTTCCAATGAAGTCGTCCCCTGCACGATCTTGAGGAAGCCGTCCTCCACCATCGTCGCCATGCCGTTCTTGCGCGCCTGTGTCTCAAGCTCTTCCGAGGTCGCGTTCTGTGTCACGAGCTTGCGGATGTCCGTATCCATTTCCAGAACCTCGTAGATACCGTTGCGGCCGCGGTAGCCCTCACCGCCGCACTGCTCGCAGCCGCCGGCTTTGTACAGCGTCACATCTTCCCATCCCTTGGCATCCGCGAGGATTTTTTTGGACACCTGATCGTTCTTGAGGTATTTGAAAATCGCGTCGATGTCGTATGATTTCCCGAGCGATTCGACTTCCTTCTTGTCGAGCTGGTAGGGCTTGCGGCACTCGACGCAGAGTCGTCGTACGAGACGCTGCGCGATGATGACGTTCACCGTCGAGGCGATGAGAAACGGCTCCGCTCCCATATCGAGCATACGCGGAAGCGTCGCCGCCGCGGAGTTGGTATGAAGGGTGGAGAGCACCAGGTGACCGGTCATGGCGGCGTGCATGGCGATCTCGAGCGTCTCCTCGTCGCGGATCTCACCGACCATGATGATGTCCGGGTCCTGACGCAGGAGCGCCCGGAGCGCCGCCGCGAACGTCATGCCGATCTTGGGACTGATCTGGGTCTGGTTGACACGTGGCATGCGATACTCCACCGGATCCTCGACGGTCGAGATGTTGACGTCGGGGGTATTGAGGATGTCCATCACCGTATACAGGGTCGTCGTCTTGCCGGAGCCGGTCGGTCCGGTGACGAGGATCATGCCGTTGGGTTTGTTGATCTCACGCTGGACCGATTCGAGCGCCACCGGATGAAAGCCCATTTTTTCGAGGGTCAGCCCCTTGGACGATTCATCGAGGAGACGCATGACGATCTTCTCCCCGTCGAAGATGGGGAGGATGCTCACGCGGAAGGAGATCTTATACTCGTCGTTCTGGATCTTGAAGCGACCGTCCTGCGGCAGACGGTGTTCGTCGAGCTTGAGATTGGAAAGCACCTTGATACGCGCCACGATACCGGCCGCGACATCCCTCGGGAGCGTCATGGCGTCATGGAGTACGCCGTCGATACGGTAGCGCACGTGCACTTCCTTCTCGTCCGGTTCGATATGGATATCGGATGCCGACTGCAGGATGGCGTGCTTGAGAAGCGTGTCGACGATGCGGATGATAGGGAGGCCGGCCGCCACCTGTTCCAGATTCTCCTCACCTTCCTTCTTGTCTTCCGGCTTCACGTCGCCCGTGAGGATGTCGCCGAACTCGGCTTCGAGACTCTTGCCGTACTGACGGAGTGCCGTCTGGATGCTCTCGCGCGTCGTGAGACATGGCACGATTTTGAGGCCGGTCTTCTTCTTGATGAAGTCGATGGTCTGAAGGTCCTCGGGATTGAGCATCGCGACCTTGAGGTTCGCTCCGGAACGCTCGAAGGAGACGATGTTGTACTTCTTGGCGATGAGTTCGGGAACGATCTGCAGGATATCGAGCGCGATGGTCTCCTTGGAAAGGTCGACAAACGGGATGCCGAGGACGTAGGCATAGACCTTCTGGAGTTCCGCCTCCTTCAGGAGACCCTTCTCCAGAAGCAACGCCCCGAGATCCTTCTTCTCCGTCTGGGCGGCTTCCTTGGCCGCCTCCTCGATCTGCTCCTTGGGCAGGAGATTGGAATCCAGGAGGAACGTCTTCAGCTGATTCAGTTCAATACGCATACCAAGTTTCTTTGTGTTTGTTCATAGTATAACACAAATATACCCATAAACACGTCTTTTCCTTACTTGTTGGAAAGTCAAAATGCAAAAGTCAAAATCTCTATTAAAACCATAAAGAAAAGAGGTTCTTCACCTCTTTTTCTTTCCAGTCTCCTGACTCCAAACTCCTACATCATTCCCGACATGTCCGGCATCGGTGTATCTTTCTTTTCTTCCGGCAGGTCGACGACGGCTGCCTCGGTGGTGAGGAGGAGCGCCGCCACGGACACTGCGTTCTCGAGCGCCGTGCGCGTCACCTTGAGAGGATCAATGATACCCGCCTTGACCATGTCGTTCTCAAAGACATCGTCTTTGGCATTGTACCCGTAGTTCGGGAGTTTCGATTCGATCACTTTGTTGAGTACCACGGCCGCATCCTGCTCTCCTGCGTTCGCCGCGATCTGCTTCAAAGGCTCGGCAAGGGCCCGCAGAAGCGTCTCATACCCGGCGCTGAACTCGTGATCCTCGTCGTTTCGCTTCGCGTTTTTCGCCATGACAGCCGCAGCCGCCTTGGCAAGCGCCGTCCCACCGCCAGCGACGATACCCTCCTCAATGGCTGCTTTGGTAGCATGCACCGCGTCTTCCATCTTGTGTTTCATATAGGTGAGCTCCGTCTCCGTCGCCGCACCCACCCGGATGACCGCGACACCGCCCGAGAGCTTGGCCATGCGTTTCTTGAGCCGCTCACGGTCATAGTCGCTCTCGGATTTGCCGATGAGGTTTTTCAGTTCCGCGACGCGCGCGTCAATATCCTTCTTCTTGCCCTTGCCGCCGACGATGGTCGTGTTGTCCTTGTTCGCGATCACCTTCTGCGCCGTCCCGAGCATCGAGAGTTCCGTACTCTCGATTTTCATCCCCTTGTCCTGGGAAATGACCTGGGCTCCGGTGAGGAGCGCGATATCCTGGAGCATGGCTTTGCGGTTGTCGCCGAAGTCCGGGGCCTTGATGGCGAGGACACTGAGTACGCCACGCAACTTGTTGAGCACCAAGGTCGCGAGCGCCTCCCCGTCCACATCCTCGGCGATGATGACGATATCTTTCTTGCCGGTCTGGGCGAGCTTCTCCAATACCGGGACGATCTCCGCGATGGCCGAAATTTTCTTGTCGGTGATGAGGATCGCGGGACTGCTCAGTTCCGCTGTCTGTGACTCGGCGTTGGTCATCATGTACGGGGAGATGTACCCTTTGTCGAAGTTCATCCCCTCGACGATTTCCTTGGAAAGACCCAGAGTCTGGGACTGTTCCGTCGTCACGACACCGTCCGTACCGACCGTGTTCATGACATCGGCAATCATCTCACCCATTTCCCGTGACTCGGCGGAGATGGTCGCGACCTGGGCGATCTCCTGCTTGGAGCTGATCTTCTTGGACTGCTTCTTGAGCGTTTCGATGACCTCGTTCTTGGCCGCCTCCATCCCCCGGCGGATACCGATCGGATTGATGCCGGTCTCGACAAATTTGAGTCCCTCGCGCACCAGGGCCTGTGTGATGACGGTCGAAGTCGTCGTGCCGTCGCCGGCTACGTCATTGGTCTTTTCCGCCACCTGCTTGATGAGTTCGGCGCCAAGATTCTCGAACTTGTCCTTGAGCTCGATATCCTTGGCGATGGTCACGCCGTCATTGGTGATGATCGGCCCGCCGTAGCTCTTGGAGAGAATGACGTTGCGACCTTTCGGTCCAAGCGTCACCTTCACGGCATCCGCCACCTTGTCGATACCGTCCTTCATGCTCTTGCGCGCTCCCGCACTGTACGCGATCTGCTTTGCCATATTCGTCTCTGAGCGAAGCAAGGAGCTACGAATATGAGCATCCCGCTTGCTTCAATCACTAATTATTATCTAAAGACTAACGTAGCCGAAGGCGCCGCCGAGAAAATACCCTCATACCTGCACAAGACAAGATTCGGAAGCTTTGCGGGAGGCCATTACGATTACGTCGAATCTCATTAGCACTCTCAATTATAGACTGCTAATAAATCCTGTCAAGAAAAAGATTCCGCATCAGCATGATACGGAATCCCTTCATGGATCTGCTTTTCTGAGAACTTTAGACTATTCAGCCGCCAAGATAATAATCTCGTAGGCAGTACTGGACTGATCAGACTCCTGTTTGAGGACAATAGCCACCATCTGCCCGACAGCGATGTTGCCGCGCGTCGCCCCAACACGTTCACAGAATTCCGTCGTTACCACACCATCAACCGCCGCTTGCCGCATCTTTCCCTCCTCTTCGGATGAAAGCTTTTGGCACCGCTCTTGAGATACCTTGGTGTCAGGATTGACCATGATCGTGCGCGGTGCAACGCCATCTGTCTCAACAACGATGTCAGTATCAGATACACGCGTCACTTTTCCTGAAAACGTCCCGGCTGCAATATCTCTTCCTTTCCCCAAAGAAAGACATCCGGTACAGGCAATGTCCTGACTCTCCTGATTACCCCTTTCTCCGCCGAACCACCCATCGAGACGCTGGCTCCCCTGACGCATAAAGAAAGAAGCTACCGCAAAGAACACTAGAACAAGAAGAGCGCCTGATACGACTAGCGTCATACGAGAAACGCTTCCTGATAATCGTTTTCCCTCTCTCATAATCATTGTAAGATGATATCCGGTTAGTATCTCACGTACCACTTGAGACTCGGGACACTTCCGGTATTCTCTGTAAGAGTCGCCGTACTCCTATTCACGCCGTCCATCTGAGGAACGATAGACGTTCCCTTTGTCCGACCATCGGAACGAGTGACGTTCACGGCCATATGACCCCATGTGGCATGTGGCCGAGGATCAGTCGCATTGAAACCGTAATTCAGACTGTCAGGATTGTTGTTGACAACAGAGCCCCCATACTGCATCGGGCCCTGGCAATACGCGTACGGCGTATAGATAAACGCGTTCGAGCAGTACCTTGCAGCCGAACCGAAGCCTCCTCCACCGACTTCGTAAGTAATCCGTACCTCCGCTCCGCTTCCGATAGCCGTCGTAAGATCGGCATTCACGGCACCTAGGGACGACTGCACCAAATGCCACCGACCGTCATGCAGACATTCATCCTTGCTTTCCCAACCGTTCGCGACAAAAAGATTACAATCCGAGACATACTGTTTGAGTCCGATATTGCCGTTGGGCGGGGTAGCAGTCGGGGCGACCCAGGCGTGGGCAAACTGGAGTCCAAAACCCAAAATGGTACCGAAGATGACCACTTTCCCCCAGTAAGCGATATTCTTTGTAAAAAGCATCTGCATAAAAGCGTGTTACCTTGTTACTTTATTTAATTACTTGATAACTTAATGACTTATGGATTTTCCTCAACTCACTCCGGCGCCACTTCCTTCCAGTTGAAGTCGCAGGAGCGGGTACCGGTGCAGGTTTCCTGAGCTCCGCAACTGTTGGGAGCCTGGTAGGTCTGACCCTGGCAGTAGTTGGCCTGAGTAGCGGCGCAGTTGGAAGCGCAGAACTCAGTGACCGTGACCGGGACGGTGATGGTCTGGCCGGAGTAGGTGACCGTCACGGTCTCAGAGGCCGATTGCTGGCCGGGATTGGAGGCACCGGGAACATCGTTACCCCTCAAGACCTTCGGGCTTGCACCTGAAAGTGTTACAACCGAAGAAACCGTATCGGTTATCGACGTGTCCGTCACGTCCGTCCCGGAACAATCGAGTATTGCATCATAAAAAGCGGTGAGATTCCTCGTATCACCGAGACTGAGCGCGATACTCTTTGTCTCACCCCCTACCGCAAAGGAACTCCCGTTCAGACAAAGCTGGAGCGTGGGAACGGCACGGATACTGGCTCTCGAAACATCGACCCAACCCACTTCATCAGAGTAAATGTATCCAGAAAGCGTATTATCAGCATTGATAATCACAGACGGGAGGTTCACGCTGTTGTATGAGACACTGCCTCCGGATGACGCCTGATCAAGGGCCACGAACCCCTTCCAGTCACCGGTACTATTGAGAGAAAGAATCCTCGCCCAGCCCTGAATCGTGTTACCCGCTCGGCGCGCATTGCAGATACCCGACGGACACCCGGCGACATCCGCGGCATTGAAACTGAGCCATCCGAAACGATCCGACCAGGCATAGCCAGAAAGAACGCCGTCTGTCAACGGAACATCGACGCCGTAATCGATAGCTGTCGTGGTCGTGTTATTCCCATTGCAAACGACATCCACGAAGCCATTGGTATCAGTATCGCAATCGCTGCTGTTGAGACTGATCCAACCAGGACCGGACGCGACATAGTTCCTCGGATCGACAGTAACGTCTTTCACTGTCCCTGTATCACTGCCCCCCCACAGCCAGCCGTACCCGCTTTGACCCACGCCCGCATGGATAGCCTTGACTCCGATGAAGAATCCCGCAGAGAGAAGCAACAGGAACGTAAGAATCTGTTTTCCTACTCGCATATAAAAAAATGTTGTATGTGTTTTCCTTCCATTTAATTTTACCACAGATCGCAGACGAGATAAACCAACGGCCTTCATAGTATGCCTATGCCTCCATCACGGCGCCGTGCCGCTCACACAGGGACCGAAACCGCTGAGCACTCGGACACCGTTGACGTTGACGCAGCTGGGAGAGTATGCCGCCTGTACTGCCGAGAGGCTGGTGTAGACCACGCCCTGGATGGTCCACGGGAAGGGTGGTGTGGTCGGCACGGGAGTAGGAGTGGGCGTAGGTGTCGGACTGGGAGTCGTCGTACTGCCGGAGCTACTCGTCCCACATGAGATACCCGTTCCCTGCATCGAAGCGGGTTCCTGAAGATAGAACCGGCATGTGCCGCCGCTGCACGTCGAGTCGGTGCGCACGTTCAGATAGTACATGCTTCCGGGAATGACTGAACAATAATTTGATCCGACAGTGATCTTGACATTGCTGCTCCCTTGAGGAGCGGTCACCTTGCATGCCGCAGGAAGCGAAGAGGCAAAGTCGCCGGGTTTCGTTGAGAGCGTCATGGTCACTGCGGAAGGAATACCAGAACCCGTTCCCGCCATCAGAGTGAAATTTTGTGCCGTTGATTGAGTTCCTGCAATAAATCGAATCGCCGCTACATGTCCCGTATCCATCGTGAATCCACCCGGGCCGGTACTTGGACAATCAAACGAAGGGAATCCTCCGTTCACGCACCCGGGAAACGCCGTGAAGCCCCCTGCTCCGTTCGGTGTGCCGCTCTGGTCCACCACCCAAAGGTTGGTAGTACCGCTCGGGCGCCAGGTGCCACTCCCAAACCCGGGATCCCCCGCGGCTCCTGCAGAACAGACGCCTGAGCTACTCCCCGATCCGCTCGCGCACACCTGCGCTTTGGCGGAGGTACCAGAGAGATTCACTGATTCGATGACAGCCAACCTACACTGCTCCGGAGTCGGGCACGTACCAAGATACTTGATGTTGAGATAGTAGAGCGTCCCGGCAGTAAGTTGGCAGCCGGGTTTATTGTACTTGGCCATGGTATCTCCGGTGAAAAGCATTCCACCATAAGGACCATTGGTACTTCCTGCCGTACAGGCCGGATCCAGCGAGGAGGAAAAATCCCCCGGCTTGGTGGAGAGAGAAAATTTCATGGATGTCGGCAGAAAACCACCCCCCGAACCATCGCCAATTTGGAAATAGCCCGGGTCGTTGCTTTTGGCAGCATAGCGGATACTCCACGTCTCTCCAGGTGCGGGAGGAAGGAAGCCGGGAAGGTTGCCCCAACCGTAGCATGGCCAAGATGGCCCTGAATTTGCCTGATTGACACAGCCAGGAAATGTAGTGAGTCCACCCGCGCCAAGCGGCCCAGACTGATCTACGACATAGAGCTTCCCTGCGCCGGAGGGTCTCCACGTCCCCGTCCACAGTCCCGGATCCTTGGCGGGGTCGGCGGCCCCGCTGGGGATGGCGCAGCTGTTGCTGCCCGTGTTCTCCCCGCTCACCCCGTCGGAACAATTGAAACCACTGGTGCAGCTTTGTCCGGTCGAGCCAGTGGCACTGGAGGAAGCGGGGGTGGTGATGGAGGCGATGCTCGAGAAGAGAGAGGAGTTGCTTCCTTGGATGCGGTAGGAGTAGCTGGTGCCGGGAGCGAGGTTAGTGTCGGTGTAGCTCGGGGTGGTGCTGGTACCGATCCTCGTGAAGGAGCTGCAGCTCGTCCCGGTACAACGCTCGATGACGTAACTGGTGGGCGGGGTACCGGAGGGAGGAGTCCAAGAGAGAGTGACACTGCCATTGCTGGCGGTGAGGACGGGTTGGCCGGGGGCGAGGTTGGTCGTGCTGGTGGTGAGGGTGGTGGGGGTGGACCATCCTGAGACGCCGTCTCGGCTCACGGTGCGGACGCGGTAGGTGTAGCTTTGGTTAGAGGAGAGGAGGGAGTCGAGGTAGCTCGTAAGGAGAGTAGCGCCTAAGGAGGTGAAGGTACTGCAGCTTGCTCCGGCGCAGCGTTCGATCTCGTAGCCGGTGGCTCCGGGAACAGCAGTCCAGGAGAGGGTGGTGGAATTGGTGGAGGAGGCGGTGCTCGTCGGGGCACCGGGAGCCGGGAGGGAAGGATTGAGGAGCGGGGTGCCGTTCTCTTCCGCCACGGCGAGGGGTTCGGTGCCCGTAGCTCCGGGAGCGGCCGGGATGAAGGCGGGGGTCACGACGCTCGGGGTGCCGGTGCTCGCCGAAGAGACGGTGCTGCAGCTGAAGGAGAAGCCTCCGGGAGAGACGGTGAGGCCGGGGATCTGGGCGGAGAGGACTCTTAGGGTGGTGGTCACGAGGAGGAAGGCGCCGAGCATGAGGGCGAAGCCGATGAGGGAGGCCTTGATACCACCTTTGGCGGTGCCCATGAGGGAGTCATTGCCCGTGGAGACGATGTAGAGGAGGGCCATGGCTACGATGACCGTGAGAGCCAGCACGGTCATGAGCTTCAGACCGTAGTCGATGACGCCGTGGCCCCCGACCACCAGGTGGCAGAGGGTGCAGGGAGCCATTTCCTCGGGCGTGCCGGTCTGGCGGCCGCAGGGGACGAGGGCGGCGTGGGTGGGGGTGGGAAGGAGGGAGAGGGTGAGGGAGAAGAGGAAAATGAAGAGGGAGACTCCACGTAAAAATCGTCGCATAGAGGGTTCTGTGTTTGCCTCTATGGTAGCATGAAACGGAAAAAATACTATTCCCCTTCTTTCAGAGAACCCACACACTATATCTTGAACACGATGACGTCACCGTCCTGGACGACATAGTCTTTCCCCTCGAGGCGAAGCGTCCCGAGATCGCGGGCCGCGTTCCACGAGCCAGCTTCGACGAGACTGGTCCAGTGGATGATTTCCGCCCGGATGAATTTTTCCTCGAAGTCCCCATGAATGGCGGCACCGGCCTGCGGTGCGGTCGATCCCTGCTTCACCGTCCAGGCCCGCGTCTCCTGCTCGCCGGTCGTGAAGTACGTCATGAGTCCCAGGAGCGCATAGGCTTTTTTGATGAGATCACTCAAGTGTGAAGTCATACCGAGCTCGGCCGCATCCTCCGGTGACATTTCCATGAGCTCCTCTTCGATCTTGATATCGAGCTTCACGTGAGGACGTTCCTCGAGTTCAGGAGCGAGCGCTCTCTCGATATCCGAGACATTGTAGACGTAGAGGAAGGGCTTGGCCGTGAGGAGCTGCAGTTCGCGCGCGATCTTTTTCTCTTCTTGGGACAGTGTTTCGATGAGAGCGTGTGCCAGACGGCCGGCCTCAAGTTCCGTTTCCAGTTTTTCGAGCACCGCCATTTCGGCAAGCGCTTCTTTCTTACCGGCCCGGGCTTCTTTCACAGTTTTCAGTTTCCTCTTGGCGAGCGTCTCGAGATCGGCCAGGATGAGCTCGGTATTGATGATCTCGATGTCTTCCTTGGGTTCGACGCGGTTATGAACATGGATGATGTCGGGATTCTCAAAGGCGCGCACGACTTCCACGATGGCATCCACCTCGCGGATATTGGCAAGAAACTTGTTGCCCAGCCCCTCACCCTCGCTCGCCCCCTTGACCAGTCCGGCGATATCGACGAATTCCACCACAGCCGGGATGAGCCTCTTGCTCCCGGAAAGGTCCGAGAGCTTGGCTAGACGCTCGTCCGGCACCTCGACGATGCCGATATTGGGTTCGATGGTGCAGAAGGGGTAGTTGTTGATATCGACCGCCTTGCGTGTTAACGCCTTGAAGAGCGTCGACTTCCCGACGTTCGGCAGCCCAACGATTCCGACTTTGAGGGACATAGTTTAAGACAGCTTTTAGCTTCTAGCTTTCAGCTTCGTTAGCTTTAAAAATCCAATACGAAACAGTGCCCTATTCTTACAGAAAAAAATGCTTCGGTCAACAAAAAAAGAGACCAGTGAGGCATTACTACCTGATCTCTTCTTCGTACCGCTCGCGCCCATCAGCGTGAAACAGCCGGGCGAACGGCCGGAAAAAACACGTCATGCAACGCCGGGTGACCCACCACTGCCGTTGCCACTCCCGTCAAGGAAACCCGCTCGGTGTCCACCCGATCCACCCACTCGACCGAGACACGTCCATGCCCCTGAGTCGAAAGGAATTCCCTGGAAACCGGGCGATGGATCACGATGATCTTCTTTTGGGACGCCTGGTCATCGAAAAAGACCCACTTCTGGCGATCCCCGGGATCGAATGTTTTCGCGAACTGATCGCTGCATAACTGGTCAAAGGCATTCGCATGCGCCTGACCAGGAAGCAATTCGATCCAAGGAAACTCCCAGAGAATCTCTTTCCCTTTCTCTTTCTTTCTTCCCTTCTCTTCCATCCTTCGCAGCAAGATCCTATTCCAACCGTATCCTGGCTTCGGATACGAGAAAACCACGCACAACACTCTTTGTCCCATCACTTCCCCCTTTCCGAAGCCATTGATTTAAAGGACCGTCCACACGGTAACCCCCGGATTTTCCTCCAAAAAGAACGCTTTGTCAACGTGGTGCTTCGCGCTATACTTAGGGAAAGCTTATCCTTAATCCTCCCCTATGAAACCGGAGATCTTCAAAGCTTACGACGTCCGCGGCGTGTACCCGGAAGAGATAAACGAGGCAGACGCCTACAACATCGGGCGTGCCATCGTTCTTCATCTCGAGCCCAAGCGTCTCGGTGTCGGCCGCGATATCCGAACCTCTAGCCCAAGTCTCTTCGAGAGCTTTACCCGAGGCGTCATGGACCAGGGGTGCGACGTGATCGACCTCGGGGTCATCACTACCCCCATGGTCTACTTCGCCGCCGGTCGCCTGGATATCGACGCCGCCGTCTCCATCACCGCCTCGCACAATCCCCCCCAGTACAACGGCATGAAAGTAGCCCTCCGCGGTGCCATCCCGGTCGGCGAGAACTCCGGCCTCCGCGAGATCCGCGACCTCGCCCTCCGAGGCGAATTTCCGGAAACCGTCACCCGAGGCTCCATGACGAGCGAGGATATCAAGCCGGCCTACTACGGCTACTTCTCTTCCTTCGCCGATTTCAATGACAAGAAGTTCAAGGTCGTCATCGACACGGCGAATGCCATGGGTGTCCTCGAACTCCCTATCTACGAGCAGTTCGCGGACAATCTCCAGATCATCAACCTCTACAACGACCTCGACCGTGCCTTCGACTGTCACGAGGCCAACCCGCTCAAACTCGAAACCCTCGACGAGCTCCGTGAGAAAGTCAAAGAGACCGACGCCGCCCTCGGCATCGCCTACGACGGGGACGCCGACCGCATCGGCTTCGTCGACGAACGAGGCGAGATCATCCCGATGGACCTCACCACCGCCCTTCTCGCCAAGATCATTCTCCAGAAACGTCCTGGTGCGACCATCCTCTACGACCTGCGCTCCTCCAAGGCCGTCAAGGAAGTGATCGAGGAAAACGGCGGCATTGCCAAAGAGTGCCGCGTCGGCCATGCCTTCATCAAACGGCAGATGCGAGAAGACGGCGCCATCTTCGCCGGTGAATTCTCCGGCCACTACTACTTCGAGGAAAACTCCTTCGCTGAGGCCGGCACGCTCCCCGCGCTCCTCCTTCTCAACCTCATGGCCGAAACGGGACAATCGATCTCCGAACTCGTCGCCGACACGAGGCGCTACTTCCACTCCGGTGAGATCAACTCCGAAGTCCACGACAAAGATGCCATCCTTGCCAAGCTCAAGGAGACGTACGCCGACGGCACAAGCCACGAGCTCGACGGTCTCAAGGTCGAGTACCCGGACTGGTGGTTCAACGTCCGCCCGTCCAACACCGAACCACTCCTTCGTCTCAACCTCGAAGCCGACACGCAGGAGAAGATGGAAGCGAAACGCGACGAACTCCTGGCAATTATCCGAGGGTAAGGACCTGTTGACGTATTCCTGCGGCGAGGTATATACTGTCCTCAATGCTTACCCGAACACCCTACAACAAGGACGTGTACACAGCGTGAAAGCCGCCCCTTGGGCGGCTTTTTCTTTGCCAAAAGCAGCAAATCAGCAGTCCCTTGAAAACAAGCGAGGTGCATCATGAACCAGAAGATTATCCCTATCTGTCCGATCGCGAACAAAGAACGTTACCCTCAACTGAGCGAAGAAGACCGTCTCTGCGAATACCCGGAAACCAACGAATTCTTCACCGCAAACAAACATGACGGTGAACTGTGTCACCAGGGAGGGGTATGCGTTGTTTGCAGACTCTATCCCGATCTAGCCGAACAAGAATACCGGGCACACAATCCGATCGAAGAAAAAGGATCTCGCTTCGTCTGGTTCAAGCCATCGTGCATTACTGGCTGATTCTCCGATCATACATGCATCGCAGGAAAACGAAACGGGCCGCATCATAACCGATGCTGCCCGTTTTATCATTGTCTTTTGAATTCCTCCTACCTGTTCCAGGGCATTTTCACAAGAAGCTTCTCCATGAGACAGTTTCCTGTCGATCCGCCGTAGATCAGTCCGCAGCCGACGCCGAAAGACAGAAGGAGAAAAGTCGGATGGACGAAGTACGCGAGCGCGATGCCGACGAGCACGAGCGCCCCGGCAACGATCATCACCTGTCGGAAGAGCGGGATGGCTACATTACTGCTCTTCGTCACGTCGTAGCCGCAGGCCTTCCAGCTCATGAGCCCGCCCTGCACGTTGACAATATTGGTGAGTCCGAGATTTTCGAGAAGCTCGCATGCCATACCGCTGCGCCTTCCGCTCTGGCACTGGAGATACACGGCATCGTATTTTTTGAGCTCCTCCGCACGCTCATCGAGCTGTTCGAGCGGAATATTGATGACATTGGGGATGCACTCCGTCTTGTGCTCCGCCGCCGTCCGCACGTCGACGACGGCGAATTTCTCCTTGTCCGAAGACTTGAGCACTTGGCTCAGTTCCTGTGCCGATATCTCCTTCATAACGATCGCCGAGGTACGGGATTACAGAGGCGACACCTCTCTCCAATTGAAGTCGCAGGACCGGGTACCATTGGTACAGGTTATCGTACCACTGCAGTTGTTGCTGGTCGTGAAGGTCTCGTCCGGGCAATACTGGTCGGTCACGGATGACGGGAGTGTCCCACAGGTATAGGCCAGACAGCCGATCACATCGACGGTCACCGATCCGGCACTCGCTCCGTTGTCAGTGACGGAAATCGTCGCTGAACCGGCAGTTACCGCACTGACCCGACCTTTCGAAGTGGTGTTTTCCACCGCCACAACACCCGAGTTGCTGCTTCCCCACGACGTAGTGAGTGCCGTCGTGATATCTGTCGCCGATACCGATGGGTTCGCACAGTCCACCGAATTGCCATCCGTCCGCTTCCACAGTCGCAACTGTCCCGTCGTAGTAGTTGTCAGATTAAGCGTCATACCGTTCGGGCAGATGCCGTAGGTGGGTGCCGGAGGAGGTGGAGGGACAACCACCCCATTCACCGTGATCGGCGCCGACGCCACAATACCCCTCGTGATATTCGGCGCCACCGAGACTGTCGCTGTTCCACTATTGACAGCTGTCACGACCCCCTTATGGTTATAAGGCGACGGAAGTGTGGTAGTGGAATTAGTCACCGTCGCGACCGGCCCAGGAACAGTTCCCGGAACAATCGACCACGATGTATTCAACGTGTCTGTCAGGTCACTCGCGCCAGGAGTACTCGGGTTGGTACAGTCGATCACTGCACCATCATATCGGTTCCAATACCTCAGCTGAAACGGCGAATCACCCACATTCATCGTCCTACTCGCCGGACAGATCGCATCGGAGTAAACATACACCGTCACTGATTTCCTCGCCGCAAGCGTGCCTGAGTTGTTCCGACAATCGAGATCGAAACGCGTCATCTCCGTGATCGTGACCGTCGTTGTCCCCGTGACTGGTTTTGCGCCGTTCCAGCCCGCAACCGGCGGTGAAGCGCTCGCCGTGCAGCTGCCACCCCCCGCAAACCCCAAGGGCAAAGGATCGTTCCAGTTGAGCGTGACGTTTCCACCACCCATAGGAAGCCAGAGATTCGAGACATTTGTCTGGGCAGGCGGACCTGCATACGAACCGGTAAAGGTCGTCACCGGAGCAGGGGGAGCGGATTCACACGCACCACAGCTTGCATTTGTTCCTCCGCCGGAACCGAGACAAGTCCAGTTTTTTCCATTAACCCACCTTCCTTCCGGTGGATACCAGAATGCGGCACCACTCGATGCGCTCGACGTACCGGCAGAGCACGATCCGGGAGTCGGGGCATTCTGTCCATTCGGATAGAAATTCGTGGGACATTCACTTCCCGTTGGTTGCATTCCGGGACCACAGATGCCATTTACCACTCCGACCGGTGGGGCCGGATCGACACACCTCGAGAGAGCGGCGTCCCACGTTCGCGGCGCTGTACAGGCGCAATAGCCGAGACAGGTATTGGTCACGACGTCATACCCTCTGGCCTGACACCAGGCATTGGTATAGGGCTGCGGGGCCGTATACGGTCCCACACCGTTGACACATACCGGCACCGGAGGCACCGAATCGGTGAATGTCAGACTTAAGACCGGACTCAGGGTTCCGGTAAACATGATACTGTTCGTACCAGTCGCCCACACCGTGGCCGCATTGGTCGAAAAAACATCCCCTCCTCCTGAAACTGTCCCGCCGGTCACTATGAGAGATCCGTTAAGGACCCCCCTGCCATAGAAATCAAGCCTGTTTCCGTTCCCGACAATCCTGAAACTACCATAGCCTCCGCCGGATCCTGTTTCAGACTGCACCGTGACCGAACCGGTAATACTGATAGATCCGGAAATGTTGATTGCTCCCCAGTAAATACCGGAAGGATACCCATAAAAACTGATATTACTTCCATTCCCGACGACTCGGAAACGTTCCGGACAAACAGCACCCGAACCATCACAAGCAGCCGGAGCCGTATAATCACCCCCCCACCACACCCGCCCGGTAAACGTCGAGGCATCAGCTGGCTCAGCCAAGGCAAAACTTCCTGCCAGGACAAAGAACGCGATCATAAGCGCCGACCGCTTCGGAAAGGATTCCTTTCTCATCCTCACGACCAGATAGCCCGCGAGGACAAGGAGAAGCGCGAGGCCGCCAAGAAGAAGCGCGAGCGGCTTGCCCATCCATTTCTCGGACGCGGGTCGCTCCCCACTCGTGACAGCAAGCATCGATTGATCCAGTGCCATCCCTTCTCCTCCCGAGAGCGTCACCTTGACCTGCGGGTCGACACAGGGCTTCTCGATCGGGACCTGGATCGCTTCCACTCCTCCGACGAACGACTGTCGCAACGTCGGGGCGCACGACGACCCCTTGCCATCCTGCATATCGACAGCGACCATCGGACGCTTGGTAGAACTGCTCGCGATCGCCACGGCATAGACCGTCACGCCGGCCTTCTCGCCAGCGACGTAGGAATCCTTGTCCAGTTCGATCCGGTCGATATGACCGCTCTCACCGGCGACCCGGATCATGAAGTCCGTCATCGAGGAAAGCTTGACGGAATCCTTGCCGAGATAGGCATGCCCCTCATAATTTCCCGGCTTCTCGAGCGGTGGGAAAGAGAGCGTGACCGGGACTTCTTTTTTCGGCGGGAGCACAGCATCCGTGCTGGAGACGATCATGTCCCCGGACGCTCCCCAGAGGGAAACATCCCCCGAAAGAAACATCGTTTGCTCCTTGTCGGCCGTATTCCGGAGCATACAGGTGAGCACCACCGGCACCCCCGAGGCGACCACTATACTGTTTCCTTCCTCCTGATCCATCAGTCGGCAACCCTTCATCGTGACCGGTACGGGATTCGCCTTGAACGACGTTGTCCCGACGAGCGCGCCCGAGAGAGGGAATCCAGCCGCCGTCTTGGTCGTCAGGTAGATGTCTTGTTCCTTGTCGACGAACGAAGGGACGACATAGGAAAACCGCTCCCTCGCCACCGAGCGCGGATCGATCTTGATCGCCTTGTAGTCCGTCACGTCCGTGACACCCTGGGAATCCGCATCCTTGGACACGAACTCCAGGCGATACAGGACATCCAGCGCGCCATTCCATCGGTTTTCCGCCTCGAAACCGACCTCGACGGCGTTTTCCTTGACGTCAAAAGCTGTCACCGTGAGGGCGACGTCCGGCCCGGCCGCCCGACCGACCATCGGGAACAGCAAGAGAAACACCGCCACCGAAAAGAATTTCCATGCCATAATGATTATTTTATTTTTGTCTTTGTAAGATTAGACCAAAAGTCCTACTCTCTCTTTTATTATACGCATTTTTTCTTCCGCAAGTAATCTCGCCTTCGCCGCGCCGTCTCCCAGTACGGCAAGAGCTTCCTCATCGGAAATGTTTTTCAGACGCTCCTGGAACGGTGAGAGGAAATTCACCACTACTTCGGCTAGATCGGTCTTGAAGTCACCGTAACCTTTCCCTTGATACATTCCTTCGACTTCCTCCTTGGTCTTGTCGGAAAGCAGCGTGTAGATATTGATCAGGTTCTTAAGCGCAGGCTTCTCATCTGAATAGACGATTTCGCTCCCGCTGTCCGTCACGGCTTTTTTGATCTTTTTCCGTACCGTCTCGGCATCGTCCGTGAGCGCGATGTAGTTATATTCGGAAGAAGCGGACTTGGACATTTTTTTGGTCGGGTCGTCAAGTCCCATGATTCTGGCTCCTTCTTTCTGTACCACGCCCTCCGGCACGACGAATGTCTCACCGAAGCGGTCATTAAACCGTCGTGCCAGCGTCCGAGCGAGCTCGATATGCTGGAGCTGATCCTCTCCCACAGGCACCACGGCCGTATCGTAAAGCAAGATATCCGCCGCCATAAGGACGGGATAATCGAAGAGTCCGACGCCGGCGCGCTCGGTCCCTTCTTTGGCCTTGTCCTTGAACTGCGTCATCTTTTCCAGGTCTCCCATCCGTGTGAGCGTATTGAGAATCCATGCGAGTTCGGCGTGTTCTTTGATGTGCGACTGGACAAAGAGCGTACATTTTTCAGGATCAATACCGGCGGCAAGATAGATCTTGGCGATTTCCAGGGTCTTCCGACGGAGTTCGGCTGGGTCCTGCGGAACGGTGATGGCATGCAGATCGACAATCGAAA
Organism: uncultured Bdellovibrionales bacterium; assembly: GCA_964384235.1. Classification (GTDB taxonomy): domain Bacteria; phylum Patescibacteriota; class Minisyncoccia; order Moranbacterales; family UBA1568; genus UBA1568. The sequence goes on from CAYLJX010000004.1 coordinate 119,119, forward strand.
AGATCGCATCGTAATTGTCTTGGAGTTTCACCCACTGCCGGATGGCGCCAAGATAATTGCCGATATGCAGGTTCCCCGACGGCTGGACAGCCGAAAACAGTCGTTTGTTCATGTCTCTATCCTAACGGTTATGTGCCTATTGTACCATATCGCAACCCTCAAAAAGAATTCAAGAAAAATTCAAGTAAAAAAAGAAGGACCAGTCTTTGCCGCGGATTCTCTTTCGAGAACACACGGAAAAACCAGTCCCTTGCAGCCGGTCGAAGCGTTACTTCGTGGCCGCGTCCTTCTTGGCGGCGTCTTCAACCTTTGCCGGCGCCTGCGGATACAACTTGGCGTGGTAGCGGCTGTAATCGTCAGGATCCACCACGGTCGAGCTACCACGGGTCGGCTTGGCAAAGATGGCATACGTAGTACCCATCCGAGCCACCGGATTGGTCGCACCGCTGCTGACACCACCCGACAGTCCGAGCGCCGTCGTCACCGCACCGGCAAGACCTACTCCGGAACCACCGATACCGAAGCCCTTGCCATCAGTCTCGACACCGAGTCCACCGCCGATGGCTGACTCCGGAGAGATCAACCAGACTTCCCCATAGCCCTGGAGTTCCAGAGCGTAGTGGACGGCGTCGTTATTGAGCACGCCGACATCGACACTGCCTTCGCCGGACTTCGCCTGCACGGTAATGACACCGACACAGACCGCTTCCGTCTTCGGACCGGGAAGCTCGAGAGAGACTTCCGGCCAGGTAGTGTCAGTGGCGAACCGCTTGTTGTTGTAATCGGGATACAGCGTTCCCTGGACTATCGTGAGACCGCTCGCCCCCTTGACCTTCTGCGTCGATCCGCTGCTGGTCTTGGTGTAGCGCTGTTTGCAGACGGACTGCACCCAACGCTGGAACGCTGCCCCGGTAATCGGAGCTGTCATCGTGGCACCGTTGTGAATAAACAGCGCCGGCGTCGCCGGAGCCACGCCCGGCATAGGCGCGGCCTGGAGCGGGATCTTCGAGCCGTACGAGTTGAATTGCTGCTGCAAGTTGAGATTCGCAGCCGCATCCCCCGTCTGCAGTTCGACATCACCGATCCCGGCACTTGCCCCGAGATTCAGCGTCGGCTTGAAGTCCACACCGGCAGACGCGCCGCTGCTGACATTGCCGATCGTCGCCTGGGCGCCAGCATTGGCTTCGGCATTGCCGATCGCGGTCGCACTGGGCGCCTTCAATCCCTGACCGAGATGATCACCACCAGCTGACGCCGGAGCAGCCGAGAGCAGTCCGAGTGCCGCAAATGCGGCGATGAGAAACTTGTGTTTCATTTGAAACTCCTTCAGTTTGGTTTGTGTATAAAATTCGAGGCCGGAGGAAAAACTTCTTTCCCCCAGCCCCTTGTTGTGCTACCGGAAACTCCGGCGGCGAGTTGGCTACTACCAGTTCCACACCGCCGCGGCGCCGCTGGTGCCGAAGACGCTGCTCGTGACAACGCCATCGAGAACGCCGACGGACGTCACCGACTGGGTGGACGAACTGGCGCTCGCGCCCGAGGGCAGGCTCTGCGCGGCAGCACCGCCGGCGACACCGACGCCCAACTGGACGACGAGGCCGCCACCGAGCGCCTGCATGCCACCTTCGACACTGGCCTGGGTCGCCGCGAACGGCGAGGCCGTACCGGCGCCGACAGCAGCCTGGCCGACGACACCGCCCTGGCCGTAGACAACGTCGGCAGTACCGGTCATCATGAGCGACGCGGACGTCTGGTCCGCCGAAGCGGGAACGGCGAAAGCGGCGGCGAAAGCGGCGAGACAAGCGAACAGAAACGACTTGACCTTCATGTTGATTCCTTTCATTTCATGGTTTGGAATGCAGCCCACGACAAAAGCCTTGATGCGCCACAAGAAGCGACGTACCATTTCAGTTGTCAAAGGGCTACGAAAACTACCAAAGAAACCTATCCCCTCGCGGGGAAACAGCCTCCTGGCAGTTCAAGGGACGATAGCACGCCCCCGAATTTCTGTCAAGTCCCTGCATAGTCCCCAAGTATCCCCTTGACAGTAGGAAGAAGAGTCGGACCGTTTTCTCAAAAAAACCGATCGATGTGGTATAATATTTTTTAACCGGTTCTTCTTACAAACAAACACACAAAAACTATGACCAAGAAGGTGATTTTCGCGATCATCGCGCTCGTTCTCTTTCTCGGCGCGGCCCTCTTCTGGTATCAGAAGCGCGAAGCCGATACGACCGGGAACGCCCCGACGGTATCGTTCGACGAACAAGACATCGACGAAGCCGTCAACAGGAAAGCCGATCAGGATTCAGCCGGTCCCGTGAAGTGGACCGATGAAACGATCAAGTCTTCGGCTGATACGCCGATGCCCCCAGGAGAGATCAAGTACGATTTCTACAAACGCTAAGAAAAACAAACATACCCTTATGAAAACGACTCTCAACGTCAGAAGCATGGCGGGAAGACTCGCCAAGCCGGGTGCGGTAACGGTGTTCATGATGCTCGGGATCTTTGCGGGCTTGGGCCTCCGCTGGTCCGACCCGCAGCCGGAAGCGTCCGCCGCCACCGACTCCTGCGAGAACGCCATCTGCGTCCCGGCCGGCGATGCGGCCCAGTGGCGTGCCGGCAACCTCATCCTCAATACGGGTGGGAGTTACGCCAACGGTCTCCTCGTTCCCTACGGCAACACCGGGCTCGGCGTCATCAATCCCCAGGCCAAGCTCGATGTCCTCGGCAACACCATCCTCGGCGGCAAAGTCCTGATCGGTTCCTCATCTTCGGCGAGCTCCCTCGAGAGCTCCCCGTACGCGCTCTCCGTCACGGGCCAGACATCCCTGGAAGATGTCACCGCCAAGAAGCTCTGCCTCGGAGGCACCTGCATCAGCAGTTGGAACGACCTCAAAAATACGGTTTCGACTACGGGCAGCACGGGCGGAAGCGGCACCGATATGAAGGCTTGCGGCAGTTTCTTCATAACCGATCCGAACAAGGACAAAAACTGCATGGACTCCCCCAACTTAAGCCAGGTCAAGACCAGCTGCTGCCCCAAGGGAACGATCAGCGCCTGCACCATCACCCAGGTCAGCACCGGCGGGGATAACGTCTCGATCAAGGGAACGAACTGCGATCTCCCGGCCGATCCTCCCAAAGTGGGAACATTCGGACCGGTCCAACAAGGCGGCGAGAAATGGGTACCCTACAGCTATTTCCTGCTCGCAGGAAGCTTCACCCCAGCCCAGGTGGGAGCCCAGTGCTATGCTGACAAGACCGGATACAAAGGCACGCCCGTTTCCTCTCCGACCGCCGTCAACAACAATCTCATCTGCGATACCAAGGATCCGGATCCCTTCAAGCTCTGCAACGAGCACTGCTGTATGAAAGGGACCGAATACACCCAGAAGTGTAACTACTAGTCCCGTATGGGATCGATCGGCTCACCGTTTCGGACACTCTTCTTTTTGTCGTGGCTTCTCCTGTTGCTTCCGCTTTCATCCGTTTCCGCGCAGTCTGCTCAGATCATCGACTGCGAGAATGCCCCAGGCATCGTCGTGCGCGGCGCATGCCCCGGTGGTTTCCAGCAACTTACAAGCGGCGTGGTCTTAAGCGACGACGAACGCTGCTGCGCGCTGCCCAACCGCGCGGATATCTGCTCGCTCAGTTCGGGAGAACTGAACAGCAGTTTCTGCAGCAATGACTGCAGTTCCGGGACAAGGATTCTCGACGCGCGCTGTTCCTGTCCCTCCGGAAACCTCTGTGTTTCTTCCGCTTCCCAGGGTGCGATTACCACGCTCTCCAGCCGCCCTCCTCAGTCAGGAAGTACCCCTGGCGGATCCGGTGGCGGCAACCCTCAGCCGAGCGGTTCCCAGCAGATCGTCTTCAACAACCCCCTCCAGTACGACACCGTGGAGCAGGTCCTGGGAAGCATCCTCTCGACGCTCCGGGCCATCATCGTGGTCCTCTCCCTCGTCTTCATCGTCATCGGGGCCATCATGTATATCACCTCTTCCGGCGATGAGGGACGGATGAAGACGGCCAAGGGAGCCATCACCGCCTCCATGATCGGTCTTGCCATCGGGATCGCCGCTCCCTCCTTCCTCAAGGAGATCGGGAATATCCTCGGCTGGAACAGTGTCAACAGCGATGAAGTTCAGGCTGCCAAGACCCTTACCCAGATCGCAAGCGATGTGCTCAAGTTCCTCCTCTCCATCGTCGGTATCCTCGGTATCGTCATGCTGGTGGTGGGAGGCATGATGTACCTCACCGCAGCCGGGGATGAGGATCGGATCGATACCGGAAAGAAAATCGTCAAGTATGCCATCATCGGGATTCTGGTCTCACTTGCTTCGCTCGTGCTGGTCAGTCAGATCACATCATTCTTCATCTGATCGCCTTGATTATTCAGAAACAAAACACCTCTCTGAAAGGGGTGTTTTTTGATGCGCACTATAACATACGGTCGGATAGTATAGTGTGCAGAGCATTTTTCTCCTTTTGCTTGCTGTACATAATTTGTCGCGGTCGTGAGGAATTATGTACATCGGTTTTTAGAAAGAAAAACTCGCACCATCCCGAGAGAGGTGATGCGAGCACGCGACACAGGTTCATGCCGCTTGATGGATGGAGCCGTTCTTCCGATAGGACGGGTGACCGGGTCGACGGATACCCGGGTCGAACTGGCCTTTGACTTTCTTCAGGCCGGCCAGTCTGGCTTGGATGGCGAGGTCTCTTGCTCCTCTCCTTCCATATTTCTTCTCGGAGAACTTCACCCGCTTGCGCTTGCCACCCGGAAGCGTCCACGCGGCCACCCAGAACCAGCGTTGCTCGTCAGCCGGCCGATCCTTGGTCTCCGACGCGCAGTACCGGCAGACACCGACCATGCCGGTACGGTTGCTGGTTTTCCTGATAGCCGCATACTCCCTCAAGGAATACGGTTGGTGCTTCTCGATGATCTCGTCGCGATACTCCTTGGCCGCGGCGAATGACTTCTGTTTCCCCCCGGATACACCGTCGCTGAAGTGCTTGCGATAGATGACGCCGCGACGCTGGATGGTGACGAGGAAGCCGTGCGTCCGGCTGTTGTCATTGTCCACACGGGTGATACCGTAGGTCTTCGCTTTCTTCATGATCTACCCCCAATCGATTGGAAAAAAGAAAAGCGCGCCTTATTCGGCACGCTTTCTTCATAGCGGAAAAAATCCCTTCAGTCAACTTCCTCTGCTTCGGATTACACTTCCATGACTACCGGAAGGATCATCGGGCGGCGCTCCGTCTTCTGAAAGAGGTACTGCCCCACCACCTCGCGGATCTGGTTCCTGACCAGTTCCCAATCCATAGCCGTGTCCTTGGAGGTGTTGTCTTTCACGACCTTCTGCACCTTGCGCTTGGTCTCGTTTACCAGGTCGAAGTTCTCCTTGACATGGATGAACCCGCGCGAAGTGATCTGGATGTTACCGACGACATTCTTGCTCTTACCGTTGATGACGACGGTGATGACCACCATACCGTCCTCAGCGAGCATCTTGCGGTCACGGAGCACCACGTGGCCGATGTCGCCCACGCCAAGACCGTCGACGAAGACATAGCTCGCGTCGGCCTTCTCCTTGAGAAGATGCGGGAGCCCCTTGTCCTTCTCGGGAATCTCGAGGACGTGCCCGTTGTCCATGATGAAGATGTTCTGCTTGGGATACCCGAGGCGCTCGGCGATGCGGCCAGCCTCGACGATGAAGAAATGGTTGGCGTACACCGGCATGACGTAGGTCGGCTTGACCTGGCGGATGATCTCCTCGATTTCCCAGATCGTTCCGTGTCCGCCGATATGGATCTCCATGATGTCGGAGTGGATGACATTGTCGCACTTGCGATAGAGGTTATCCTTCAGCCGCTGGATACTACGCTCGTTGCCTGGGATGACGGAGGACGAGAAGACGATGGTGTCGTTCTTCTGAAGCTTGATGAAGCGGTGGTTGTCCGTCACGATACGGGTAAGCGCAGCATTGGACTCGCCCTGCGCGCCGGTGCAGATGACGACGATCTTGTTGTCGGGATACTTGTGGATGTCGTTCACCGTGATGAGGGTCTCCTTCTTGACCTTGACGTAGCCGAGCTCCTTGGCGACCTCGATGTTCATCTTCATACTGTAGCCCTCGAGCGCCACGTACTTGCCCATCCGCTCGGCGTACTCGATGAGATATGCCACACGGCGGATCTGCGACGCGAACGTCCCGATGATGATGCGGCCCGGCGCGTTCCTGATGAGATTCTGAAGGTTCGTGTGCACCTCGGTCTCGGAGGGCGGCATGCCTTTCTTGGTCGCACCAAGGCTCTCGAGCATGAGGATCGTCGGTTGCGGCAGCGACTCGAGATGACGGTACTCGATGTCCTTGCTCCGCGGGTCGATCGGCTCGTTGGTGATGGTCCAGTCGCCCATGTGCACGATGGAACCGTTGGGCGTCACGAGCGCGATACCCATCGCGTCCATGATGGAATGCTCCACTTCGAAGAACCGCACCTCGAAGGCACCGAGCCGGATGCGGTCGGAAAGTGAGTTGACGCGCACCGTCTTGAGCTTGTTCGTCGCCCCCTTCTCCTCGTCTTCGCACTTGCGCTTGATGAGGGAGAGCGTGAAGTCGCGTCCGATGATGGTGGGATAGTTGAGCTGCTTCAGGAGCGTCGGGGCGGCGCCGATATGGTCGAGATGTCCGTGCGTGAAAAGCACGCCGCGGATGTTCTTCTCCTTGCCCTTGAGGTAAGAGACGTTCGGGACGATGTAGTCGATGCCCGGCATGTCCTCTTCGGGCCACTGCACCCCCATGTCGATGATGACGATGTCATTCCCGTACTCGAAGACGGTCATGTTGCGGCCGACTTCTTCCTGGCCACCGAGCGGGATGATACGGAGCGTCTTCTCCTGGATCGGAGGCACGTTGCCGCTCTCGCTCTTCTGCTTGAAGTGCTGATCCATACGCGTCGGGATCTGCCGCTGGAACTTGCGCTTGTCGCGGGGCGCCCGGGCACCCTGCGGAGCCGGCTTCGACCCGTCTCGGCCTGCCTCACCGAGGCGAGGCGGACGTTTCCCTTGTGAGGACGGGGTTCCTTGGGCGGATTTACCTCCCTGGACGGCGCTTTGTTCCGGACGCCTGCCTTTTTTTCCTGGCAAGACACGTCTGACTCTCGGAGCCTGTGCGTGCGCGACGATACCCTCGAAGGCACCGATCGCCGGCTTGTTCGTCCCTCCCTGAGGGAGGGTGGTGTTCCGACGAGGATGATTCCCCTGCCGCGGCGTACCGCGGTCTTTCCGGAACGGATTGTTTGTTTGCATCATAGCAAAACATCTTTGGTCCCGTCCGCGTCCCGACGAAACATCGGGACTCAGACGACAGACCGTTAAAAAGAAAAAAATGATTTACGACGAAAGATGTTCCTTGAAAAACAGAAACATGATTTACGTTGTGCCCTAGGGGAGACTCGAACTCCCATGTGATTGCTCACGCTAGCACCTGAAGCTAGTGCGTCTACCAATTCCGCCACCAGGGCTTTTACGGAAGAATATCGAATATGGAATATGGAATGAAGCCGGAGACGATGCCGAAACCTCCCTTGGTTCTATATTCAATATTCTACATTCAACATTCTTCCTTGATAATAAAGAACAAAAACAAGAAACTCAATGTGGCCAGCAGAAAAACTACGCCACCAACAGTTTCTTGAGCTCCTCCACCATCTCGACCGGTGTCGGATCCTGTCCGTACGCCAAAGCCAGATAGTATGAAGCGAAGTCGCCCAGCGCGATACTGGTGAATACCTTACTATACACGCTTTCACCCTCCATGTCAAGAATTTCCACTTCCACCCCTTGTTTGCGCAACAATTCTGCCGTAATCTCGAAACGTTTGAAATTACGGGAATCGGTATCCGTATCACGCAGCATCAGGACGAAAAACTTTCCCTGAGGCAGGGTCCACCCCACCATTTCGTTGTGATTGAGCTCGGGAAAGAAATTCCAGAACGCCGGAGTCTTGGCATTCTCGTTGAGCTTGATCTTCCAGACCATGGCTACCGATTTGTAGCGCGTCGTGGCGTAGATGACCGGGGTTTTCCCGACAAGTTTCTCCGCAAGCGCTCTTCCTTGTTCCTCAAGTGCGGAAAGTTTCCCCTTCAGGGCTTCGGCCTCCGCCAGGATATCCGCGGTGGCATCCGGCACCATACCCTGGTTCACCAGGACCTGAAACATGGCTCCGAAGAAGTAGCCGGTACCGATGCGCGGCTGGAAGCCCTCGTAGGGAATGGGGAGCTTGATATGCGGAACGCCGCGTTCCCGGCACATCGCCTCGATCTTTCCTCCGCTCGAAAGCCCGACGCACGGCAGTCCCGCCCGAAGCGCCTCCTCGAAAGAGGCGATAGTCTCTTCGGTGTTGCCGGAGTAGGAACAGATGAAATTGAGACACTCATGATAACTCTCCGGCGGCAGACCGTAGGAGCGGTTCTGATAGATAGCGAGAGGCTGCTCCTGCGGTTTCTCCGACTGAAACAGCGAATGCAGGTAGATACGGAAGAGGTTCCCCGGGAGCGCCGACCCTCCCATACCGGAAATCATGATCGCCTTGAATGTTCCCTCGACACGGATTCCCTTGGCCAGATCCATACCGGTTCGGAACTGATCCGGCGTATCGAGAAGCATCTGACGGAAGTTGGATTTGTCGAGCGGGTGTGGCATACTCATTTTTTAATCCTCGTTGTGTTTATATACCAACTCCTCACGTCGCTGAAACGGTAGGCCGGAGTATCGATGTTCTTGAGATCGATACCCTGGACGCTCCCATTCATGACATACAGGTAGGTCGGGCTGTAGAGGAAGACGGCCGGATACTCCTTGGCCAGGATCTCCTGGAGCTTGCGATACTGCTCGCCGCGCTTCGCCTCATCCATCTCCTCACGGGCGGTCGTCAGGATATCATCCGCCTCCTTGTTGTCGAAGAGCGCGAGGTTCAGACCCGGATCGCGCTTCTGACTGGAGTGCCAGAACGAGTACGGATCCGAATCGACCATGGCCGCCTCCCCGAAGAGGAGCGCCTGATATTCGCGCGGACGGATGGCGTTCTGCTGGAGATCCACCGCCCCGAGCACCGTGACCGTCACCCGGGCACCGACTTTTTCCCATTGTTCCTTGAGAAGATCCGCCGTCCGACTGAGTTCCGGCCATTCCGGTGCCAGGAGTTCGAAGGCGAGCACGGTATCGCCCTTGGATCGGATACCGTCGGCACCGCGCTGCCAGCCGTTCTCATCGAGGACCTTGTTGACATATTCGAGATCGAACGTCGGAAACGAAAGGTCGCCGGCATATCCTCTCATGAAGGGCAGATAGGCGGAATAGGCGGGCATCCCCTTGCCGGAGAGCACCTGTCCGATGATAGCCTGCCGATCCGTGGCCCGGGAGAGAGCCTCGCGGACTTCCGCATGGGCGAGTGCGGCGTTCTTGGTCGTATTGAAAAAGACCGCGAAGATCCTCGGAATGGAGAGCTCGTAGACACGGGTGCTCTTGCGCTCCTCGACGCGCGAGAGACTCTCCGGCATCACGCTGTTCATCCCCATGACTTCCTTGCGATTGTACGCCTCGATGAGGGCGGTCTCATCCGGGTAGAAGTTGATCGTGATCCTCCCTATGTAGGGCTCTCCCTCGACATAGTCCGCGAAGGCACGCAACTCGTAGGAAAGGATGTTGCCGTTGGAATCGCGATCGGAATCGTAATACCGGTACGGTCCCGCACCGACCGGCGCGAGATTGTAATCAGCCAAGAGGAAATTGTCCGGCGTGATCCCCTCCCAGATATGCTTGGGGAGGATACCGACCGTCAGGTTTTCCAGGAAACCGAAATACGGTTTCTTGAGGGTAAAGGTCAGAGTGTAGCGATCGACGACCGCCGCCTCGACCGCCGACCAATTGGAACGCAGCGGGCTCTTGTACGCCGGATCCTGGATGGCCTGGATCGTGAACAAGACGTCCTCTGCCGTCACTTCCTCGCCGTCATGCCACTTGATCCCAGGTTTCAGTGAGACGGTATGGACCTTGCCATCCTCCGATACCGAGGAAGTATCGGCGAAACGCTTGATGAGCCGCCCCTCCGCGTCATGCGTGAAGAGACCGCCGTAGATGAGCTGCACGAGATCCGCATCCGCCTCGCTCGTCTGGGAGAGAATGGGATTGATATAGCGCGGTTGGGCGGCGATGCCCTCGACGTATTCCCCGCCCTGTTCCGGCACCGCCTTGGTCGAAGCGACGTAGATCGCTCCGAACCAAAAGAGAAGCGCTCCGAGAGCGACCACCCCCAATACCGAGACCAGGACGCGCTCCCAGGTTCCCAAGGCCGGAAAAAGCCGAAAGGGATTGAGTCTGCCGAGACGGGTTGTTTCTAAAGGAGAAATAGACGAAATATCACAGGTTACCGTGGTCTGCCCTCGGATGATTTAGGCAAAGGCGAGACGGACATTGACAGCGGCTAGGACGAAAAACACCAGTGCCAACCCTATAGCCGCGTAGAGAAGAAACTTCTCCAATCCGCGTTTGGTATAGTACCCCCCGAAGTCGCTTCCGAACGCCGCCCCTAAGCCCGAACCTCGGTTCTGCAACAAGATGGAAACTGCCAACAAAACAGCCACTGCCGCCTGGGCAATGTAGAGTCCTTTCATAAAAGAAAATGTAAAAATTTCTTTGAGAACCTACTGGGAAAGCCTCTTTCGTCGCGAAATCCGAGAATTTCGAGCGAAAGACATGAAGGTTAAGGAGGGCTACTAGAAAAGTAACCCGACGAGACCTGAATGGTTTGCAGCCGAAATTCGCGGATTTTTAGCGGAATACGGGCTTTTTCAGTAGGTTCAAAAGCCTTTGTATTGTATCAAAATACCCCCGAGAAGTCAACGGAAACTATATATTATACACCATTATACTCATTTAGTCAATGGAGCTCCGTTCCAGGGAAACCAAGAGTTCCTGGGTGCCCTTTTTGCGCCGGTAGACACTCTGAAGCAGCCCCAGGGACAGACAGACGGAAAGGAGCGAACTTCCGCCGTACGAGAGAAGCGGGGCCGGCAATCCCGTCACCGGCAAAATCCCCACGTTCATACCGATATTGATCATGATTTGGACGAAAAACATCACGAGCGTACCGACCGCCACCAGATAGCCGAAATTGTCACTTGCCTTCCGGCCGATCTCCCTCACCCGGTACAGAAGAGCCAGATAGAGACCGATCACCAGGAGTGCGCCGATGAGACCGAGTTCCTCCGTGATCACGGCAAAGATGAAATCCGTATGCTTTTCCGGCAGGAAGTTAAGCTGGGATTGGGAACCGTGTCCGACACCCTTCCCGGTCAGGCCGCCCGAACCGACCGCCACCATGGCCTGGAGCACATTGTATCCGGAGCCGCGGGGATCGGCTTCCGGGTGCAGGAAGGTGTCGATGCGCGCCTTCTGATAGTCCGCAAGCGTAAACCAGCTCGCCGAAACGAGGGCGGATCCGAGCGCGAAGAGCACCAGAAAATGCTTGAAACGGAGTCCGGAAGCAAGGATCATTCCTCCCCAGATGGCCGCGAGCACCAGGCTCGATCCGAGATCAGGCTGCTTCAGGACCAGAAAGATGAGCGCGGCCGAAAGGACAAGCGAGGCGATGACACGGGTCCACTCCCCCAACTCGGATTTTTTCTTGGAAATGAAGCTGGCGAGAAAGATGATGAGCGTCACCTTGGCGAATTCCACCGGCTGGACCTGGAACGCCCCGAACGAAAGCCATCCGGCCGTCCCGCGCACCGTCGTACCGAAAAGGAGCACGATGAGAAGCAGGGCCATCGTCGTGAAGTACAGGGTCGTGCTGTATCTCGCGATATGCCGATAATCGAGCGAGGCGGCGAACAGCATGAGTCCCAACCCCACGGAAGCGAACAGGGACTGCCTGAGAAAATAATTGACGCCTTCCCCCGTCGAAGACAGACTGTACAATGCCAAAAGCCCTACCCCCAGAAGAAGCAGCATCACGGAAAGAAGTATCCAATCGAATTTGAAGCGAAAATGAAACATCCCCTAAAACGCAGACGGCGGAGTGAATTCCTGAAATCTCCCCCCGGGAAGATACTGTCTCAGGAAGTTTTCGGAATGATAGACATCGGCATCGACGGTCATCTCGACCCGCTCCACCGTTCCCGGGAAAGCGGTCGGCCACACGAGACGGAAATCGCGCTCCTCTCCGGCCTGGACGGTCCGCATCTCGGTCGTGTTGAGCGCCAAGAGCTTCCCTCCGCCATCCCGCAGGATGACGATCACCGAAAGGGATCGGAAATCATAGGGACTCTCATTGGAAAGCAATCCGTACGCTTCCCCGAAACCCGCTCCGGAGGAGATCTGATTGTACCGTTTCTGATAGATATTGACGGCCGGCCGTTCACGGTATCCCGAGAAACGCTCCCACTGCACGTCGCTTATGACGAGCGTCACGCTCGTGACCGTTCCGGGAGCGGCGACATTGACCGCCGGAAGGTACTTGGTCTCCTGCGGCAAAATGTAGCTCTCTCCCGAACGGGTCGCGAGCACCCGTCCATCCGCGCCTTTCAATTCGAAGACATATCTGAAGGACGAGGCGCCGGCGACATCGTTGGGATTGTAGATCTGTCCCAGGACATCGTAGCTCCCCGTCCCTGCCGGGACGAATGAGACTTCCTTCCGTTCCAGATCGACGCCGATGATCTTTTCCACGCAGGCGTTGGCGCAGATGCCGCCGCAATCCGTTCCTTGTTCGTCCTGATTCTGTCTTCCGTCAAAGCAGGTCTCTTGCGGTTTAAGAAAGGCAAAATACACCCCCAATCCCAGAAGGACCAGGAGGGTGAAGGCGATCGTTACGATGATGAAACGATGCAGTTCGCGCGAGGAAAGCATAGAAAAAACAGGTATTAGGAAATAGGCATGAGGCAATAGGAAAAACGGTTACTATCCGCTACCGAAGCTACTCACTGTTCCAGTATATCATAACAAAAAATCACCCGTCAGGGTGAGTTTTTTTCACGTTTGAATGCAGGGTACCCGGCACTGACCTACTCTTGCCCGGAGGCTACCACCCACCAGAGGCGGGCAAGTCGGCTTTACATTTGAAAAAATAGTTCTCGGCACTGACCTACTCTTGCCTTGCGGCTACCATCGGCGC
>CAYLJX010000005.1:0-70876 GCA_964384235.1 uncultured Bdellovibrionales bacterium
GAACCCGTATCTTGACCTTGGCAAGGTCACATAATAGCCGCTATACGATACCCGCCTTCGCTACGCTTCGGCGGGCAGACCCGCTCTTACGTAACACTTCAACACTATAAACAACTATCTCTTTTCGTGCAATTGTGGGACTGGCAGGGATCGGACCTGCGACCAAGCGGTTATGAGCCGCGCGCTCTACCACTGAGCTACAGTCCCGCTTTCATGCCAATGACACACATTATACACAGCTTATTCACTCTTTTCGACACTGGTGCCGAGGGGCAGGATCGAACTGCCGACACAAGGATTTTCAGTCCTCTGCTCTACCACTGAGCTACCTCGGCGTACTTTCGTACTCTGCTGATTGTAAAAGAAATGTCTCTAAAAATCAACTGGTGGCGGTGCAGGACTCGGTCACGAGTCAATTTTGTTCATTATGTGGGCGGTGCAGGACTCGAACCTGCGACCGTTGCGATGTAAACGCACTGCTCTACCAACTGAGCTAACCGCCCTACCTCATCTTATAACGAGTACACTCGTTTTTACCGTCACTTCACTCGGAAACGAAAGTGTACTTTCGTTTCACTCGCTCCGCTTAGTAATCAAACAAAAAACCCTTCTAAGAGGGTTTTGTGTGCCCAAGAGAGCCTGCCGCCGGTAGGCAGGGACTCGGTCACGAGCCCACTTCGTTCCTTTTTGTGCCCAAGAGAGGACTCGAACCTCCAATCCCTTGCGGGAACTAGCACCTCAAGCTAGCGCGTATACCAATTCCGCCACCTGGGCATGTGCCGCCTTACTCCTTGGCGGTCTCCTTGTTTTCTGTCTCCGAAATCTCGGCCGGAGCCTTCACTTCTTCAACCTTCTCTTCGGACTTTTCTTCAACAGCCTCGGGAGCCGCTTCCTCGACGATACCCTTCTTGGCCTTGAGCATGACTTCCTTGAGCTTCTTGGAGAGCACTTTCACGGACTTGTCGCGAACGTAGTAGAGCTTGGCACGGCGAGAACGGGTGCGCTTCACGAACTCGATCTTGTCGATCTGGGACGAATTGAGAGGGAGAATGAGCTCCACACCGACACCGGACGAGACCTTGCGGACCGTGATGGTCGGGGAGAGGCTCTGACCGCCCTTGATGGCGATGACCGTGCCCTGGAAGACCTGGGTGCGTTCCTTGCCGCCCTCCTTGATCTTGCGGGAAATCTTGATGACATCGCCGGCCTGCAGTTCCGGCAGGTCAAACGTCCTTCTTTGCTTCAGATTAAAGGCGATAAGCTTCTGGTGCATACTCGTCAATTATGTGGAATACTTGTGGACAACTCGCGTAGAAAAGAAAAATACCTTACTTTGCCTCTTCTCAAAGAAGGCTTTTCAGGGCTTCACCATCATAACCTGTGTCTCTAGTTTCGTCAACACTTTTGAGGAGATTCCGAAAATCTTCCGGGAGGGGAGTGGAAAAATCATATTTTCTCCCGAAAAGCTCGAATTTCAGACGATGCGCGTGGAGCATATGGTGCTTGGGAAAATGCGCCGTATCGCGCCGGGCATCCTTGAAGGCATAGAGTTTGTCCCCGAGCACCGGGTGCCCGAGAGAGGCCAAGTGCACGCGGATCTGATGCGTTCGTCCGGTTTTGGGAACGGCACGGAGCACATCGAAAGAAGATGCTCTCGCTATCACCTGATACGCTGTCGCCGCAGGACGGGATTCGCCCGCTTCTCTCTGCCGCTTCGTCGCGATGCTTCGCTTGAGCGACGCCTTTCTCCTGACGAGCGGGGCATCGATGATGCCTTCTTGTTCCGAGAGGTGTCCGGATACCAAAGCCACATATGTTTTTTCGACTTGTCTCATCTGGAAAAGCTCTTTGAGTGCTGCGAGACTCTCCTTGGTCTTGGCGACGACCATGATACCGGACGTTTCCCGGTCCAGCCGATGGACGATACCCGGACGGGACGCGTCACCTTCCATGTCTTGGAGAGCGGACACGTGCGTCACCAGCCAGTTTGCGAGCGTATCCTCCTGATGTCGGCCGGCCGGATGTACCTGCATACCCGCCGGTTTGTCGATGAAGAGCACTTGGTCGTCTTCAAAGATGACTTTTACCGAGAGCTCGGGATTCCGCTTCAATGTCCGATCCGACCGGACCAAAGACGCCTCGGGCACCTCGAAAACGTCGCTGTTTTTGACGATTTCCTTGGGAGTTGCCAATACTCCGTTCCGAAACACGGCTCCGCTCTTGAAAAGACGTGAGACGAAACCACGCGTGAAAGGCTCTTCTCGCGGGACCTTCTTGTTGAGAAGCTCCGTCAGAGCGACATCCGACCGTTTATCGGCAAGGGTGCGCGGCACGGAGAACGTCAATTTCCTTGAAAGTGGCATATGACAGAAAAACGTATTGTAGGGTATGATATGGGTAAATCCGCCTAAAGTAAAGACTATGCGTATCGCGTTTTTCGAGACCTCTTCGGCCGATCAGAAGTACCTCGCCTCGCTTCTTGATGGTCACGAGCTCTTCTTCACGGAAGAACCGTTGAATGAAGATACTCTCGATCAGGCAAAAAATGCCGATGTCATCTCGGTATTCATCTATTCTACCGTAAACCAAGCCGTCATCGAGAAACTCCCGGGGCTCCGTGCGCTCACGACCCGATCAACCGGCTTCGATCATATCGATACGGCGTTCTGCAAAGAAAAGGGCATTCCGGTCTACAATGTACCGTTTTATGGCGAAAATACCGTCGCCGAGCATACCTTCGCGCTCATTCTCGCCCTTTCCAGAAACGTCCATAAGTCCTATGCCCGCGGCCTGAAAGGGGACTTTTCCATCGAGGGGCTGATCGGTTTCGACCTCAAGGACAAGACGCTTGGTGTCATCGGTACCGGCCATATCGGCCTCCACGTCATCCGCATCGCCAAGGGCTTCGGCATGCACGTCATCGCCTTTGATGTCCAGCACAACACCTTCCTCTCGGAAATCCTTCATTTCCGCTACGGGAGCATCGAGGAAGTCCTGAAACAGTCCGATATCGTCACACTCCACGTTCCCTACAACGAGCACACCCATCACCTCATCAATACGGACAATATCCGCCACTTCAAGAAGGGCAGCCTCCTCATCAACACCGCCCGGGGCGGCGTCGTTGAGAACAAGGCCCTGATCGAAGCCCTGGATCAGGGTATCCTCGCCGGGGCCGGCCTCGATGTCCTGGAGGGAGAGGAACATATCAAGGAAGACAAGGAGTGTCTCCAGAGCACCTGTGCCAACACCGCCAAGGAACTCGCCGAAAACCGCGATCTCCTCTCTCGCGACAACGTCGTCTACACCCCGCACATCGCCTTCTACAGCGAGGAGGCCCTGCGTCGCATCCTCGATACCACGGCCCGCAATATCCGCTTTTTCGAAATAGGGAAAAAGGACAACGATGTCACGGTTTCCGTTTGCTGAAGACCCTCCGGAAAGACCCTGCTCCGATACCAGAAAAAATCCCTTTTTCAAGGGATTTTTTGTTTCGTGTTCCATTCATTTCTTGTGTTCTAATGTATGACTATCATACTATATGTTGTTGATTTCTTTGCTTTAAAAGAGTTTTTGTGACAAAAAAGAGGGCAATTTTTGGCTTGAAAAGTCAATAGTTGACACGTCAAAATGAAGCTCCTATCATAGGAAAGCGGTTTACAAATTTTCTAACTTTTTTCACATCAAAATTATGTACCAAGACTCATGCTGCGGGGGAGGTTCCTGCTCATCCGACGGCCTTCCTGTCATCGGACAGCGCATCTCTGATTTCGAGGCGGACGCGTACCATGACGAGAAGTTCAAGACCGTTCATCTGTCCGATTTCGCAGGAAAATGGACGGTGTTTTTCTTCTATCCGGCCGACTTCACCTTCATCTGCCCGACCGAACTCGAGGAAATGGCCGAGCTGTATGAAAATTTCCAGAAACTCGGGGCCGAAGTCCTCTCCGTGAGCACCGACACCAAGTTCGTTCACAAGGCCTGGCACGATCATTCACCAGCCATCAAGAAGATCAAGTATCCGATGCTTGCCGACCCGGCCGGTGAACTGACGCGGAACTTCGGTGTCTATATAGAAGAGGGGGAGGATCGGGGACTCGCGCTCCGCGGGAGCTTCATCGTCGATCCGGACGGCGTCCTCCAGGCCTACGAAATCCACAACAACAACATCGGCCGCAGTGCCGTAGAACTCCTCCGCAAACTCGAGGCGGCCATCTTTGTCCGCGAACACGGCGGCGAAGTCTGTCCGGCCAATTGGAAGCCGGGGGCGAAGACGCTCAAGCCCGGCATCGATCTCGTCGGAAAGATCTAACCAAAACACAAAACTATGCCGTACACAGCCAAAAACTACGAACACCTCCTCGGTCTTTCCGGCTTCAGTGATACGCTCCTCACCAACCACTTCGCGCTCTACGAAGGATACGTGAAAAATACCAACGCTCTCCTCGACATCCTGTCGAACAAAGAGCCCGGGACACCGGAATACGCCGAGCTCCAGCGCCGATTCGGCTGGGAATGGAACGGGATGCGCCTTCACGAGCTCTATTTCGGCAACATGACCAAGGAAGCTTCTCCTCTTCCGGAAGGCGCCCTCAAGGAAAAAATGGAGGCAGTCTACGGCAGCCTGGAGAACTGGAAAAAGAATTTCGTCGGGGTCGGCACCATGCGAGGCATCGGCTGGGTCGTCCTCGCCCACGACAAGGAAAGTGGCGAACTCATGAATATCTGGGTGAACGAGCACGATCTCGGCCACCTCGCCGGGGCGACACCGCTCCTCGTCATGGATGTCTTCGAGCACGCTTTCATGATCGATTACGGTCTCAAGCGCGCCGACTACATCGAGGCCTTCTTCCGGTCCATCGACTGGACGACCGTCGCCTCACGATACATCTAGGATTCCCGCTTCGTTTCTTCTCCCTCTAACCCATCACTCCTGAAACAAAACTATGACACTTGCCAAGATCAAGAAACGAGACGGGGAACTGATCGATTTCGACCGCGAACGCATCGAGAGCGCCATCGGGCTGGCCTGCGAGGCGGCCGGGGAACCGGACAAGGAATTCATTCCGGAGCTCACCGACGCCATCATACACGACCTTGAGCACGTCTTTGGCGACATCTTCACCAACCGCACCCCGACCGTCGAGGATATCCAGGACGTCGTGGAACGTCACTTGGTCAAGGCCAACCGCTTCCACATCGCCAAGACCTACATCCTCTACCGCGAGAAGCGCAAGGAAGAACGCGAGGAGCGCCGGGAAAAACTCGTACAGCAGTTCGAGAAGCACTCCATGCAGGTCACCAAGGCGGACGACTCCAAGGAACGCTTCGATCTCGGCAAGATCCAGGCCGTCTTCGACCGGGCTGTGAAAGGATATGAGGAACAGTGCCGCTTCGAGGATCTCATCGAGGCCTTCAAGAAGAACATCGTCGAGGACATCAAGACGTCCGATATCGTCAAGCTTCTCGTCAAGACCTGCATCGATCTCGTCACGGTCGAAAACATCGCGTGGCAGAATGTCGCCGCCCGCATCCTCTTGGGCGACCTGTACAAACAGGCCGTCAAGAACCGCGGCATCAAGCACAATCAGATCTACACGCCGGAAAGCTACAAGGCTCTCTTCGAGGACTACGTCAAGAACGGTCTCTATTTCAAGGATTTCTATCAGTACTACTCGGGTGAGGATATCCTCGAGGCGGGCCGCCACCTCTCCATGGAGACCGATGAGACGTACGAATACACCACCATCCTCTCGCTCGCCAAGCGCTACCTCCTCAATCCCAACAAGGTGGTCAAGGAGCTTCCGCAGGAAATGTACATGTCGGTCGCGCTCTTTCTCGCCATCCCCGAGAAACGCGAAAACCGGCTCAAGTTCGCCCTCGAGATCTATGAACACTGCTCCAAGCAGCGCATCTCCCTCCCGACGCCCACCCTCATCAACGCCCGCACCAATTATCACCAGCTCTCCTCCTGCTTCAAGATCAACGTCGACGACGATCTGCGTGGTATCTATCACGCCATCGAGAACATGGCGCAGATCTCCAAATTCGGCGGCGGTGTCGGTGTCTATCTCGGCAATATCCGCTCCCGTGGCGGCATGATCCGCGGCATCGAAGGCGTCTCCGGCGGCATCAACCCCTGGGTCAAGGTGATCAACGACACAGCGGTCGCCGTCAATCAGTTAGGGAGCCGCCTCGGCGCCATCTCAGTGACGCTCGATTTCTGGCACCGCGACATCCATGACTTCCTTGATCTTCAGACGGAGACCGGCGACATCCGCTCCAAGGCCTTCGATATCTTTCCGGCCGTCTCCGTACCCGATCTCTTCATGCGTCGGCTCCAGGAAGACGGAGATTGGACCCTTCTTGATCCGCACGAGGTCCGTCGTTTCTATGGCAAGGCCCTCCAGGATCACTTCGGGGACGAATTCGACGCTTTCTATGTCGAACTCGAAAAGGACGAGCGTCTCAAGATGAAGCAGACCATCAAGGCCAAGGAACTCTTCAAGAAATTCCTCAAGACCACCGTGGAAACCGGCATGCCCTACGTCTTTTTCCGCGACACGGTGAACCGTCTCAATCCCAACAAGCACGCCGGCAACATCTATTCCACGCAGCTCTGTACCGAGATCTGCCAGAACACCTCCGCGACCAAGTTCGTCGAGGAAGAACTGGAAGACGGCAAGATTGTCATCAAGTACGAGCCCGGCGACCTGGTCGTCTGCAACCTCGCTTCCATCAACGTCGCCAAGGTCTTCGAGGATAAGGACATCGAGACGGTCTTCCCGGTGGTCATGCGCGTCCTCGACAACGTGATAACGCTGAACTACTACCCCATCAAGGAAGCCGAACGGACTGCGCTGCGTTACCGGAGCGTCGGCCTCGGCTACCTCGGGCTCGCCGAATACCTCGCCACTCACAACCTCGCCTACGAAAGCGCCGAGGCGAGAGAAGTCGTCGACAAGCTCTTCGAGCGCTACGCTTACCACACCTACCGCGCCTCCGTCGACCTCGCCAAGGAACGTGGCCACTACGAACTCTACCCGGGAAGCGAATACGAGAAAGGTATTCTCCTCGGCCATGACCGCGCATGGTTCGCCCAGAATACGGCGCACGGCAAGGACTGGGAGAAACTCTTCGACGACATGAAGGAGAGTGGGGTACGCTTCGGCTACCACACCGCTCCCGCCCCCAACACCTCGACGGCCGGCGTCGTCGGCACCACCGCGGCCCTGCTCCCCATCTACAAGCGCTACTTCGTCGAAACCAACCTCTCCGCCCCGACCGTGCGCGTCGCGCCCAAGCTCTCCAAGGAAAACTTCTGGTACTACAAGGAGTACGTCAACATGGACATGGGGGATGTCATCAACATGATCGCCGTCATCTACAAGTGGGTGGACCAGTCGATCAGCTTCGAGTGGATGATCGATCCGGCCCGCGTCTCGCCGGCCCAGCTCTACGGCTACTACACCAAGGCCTGGGAAGACGGCGTCAAGACCGTCTACTACGTGAGGAGTCTCTCCGCGGAAGTGAAAGACAACTGTGTCAGCTGCAGCGGGTAAATCAACGAACAATCAACAAAGAACAGCGAACAGAAAATGCTATGACGGAAATACACCAAAACGCGATCTTCAATCCGGCAGGGGACGATGATGTCTCACACCGCACCATCATCAAAGGCGCGACGACGGGCCTCTTCAACCTCAACGCTACCAAGTACCCCTGGGCCAAGGCCCTCTACCAGGTGATGATCGGCAACTTCTGGGTCCCGGAAAAGGTTTCCGGTCTCAAGGACGACGCCCGGGCCTTCCATGCCGACCTCACCCCCGAGGAACAGAAGGCTTACAAAGGCATCCTTTCCTTCCTCATCTTCCTCGACTCCATCCAGACCGTGAACCTGCCCCACTTCTCCGACTATGTCACCTCGCCGGAAGTGAATCTCATCCTCTCCATCCAGGCCTACCAGGAAGCCATCCACTCCCAGTCCTACGCCACCATCCTCGAATCAGTGGTGGATTCCAACGAGCGCGAAGAGATCTACTACTTCTGGCGCACCGACCAGATCCTCCTGGAACGAAACAAGTATATCGGCCAGATCTATCAGGACTTCATCGATGCCCCTTCGGACAAGAGCTTTTTCCGCGGTATCGTCGCCAATTTCCTCCTGGAGTCCCTCTACTTTTACAACGGTTTCGCCTTCTTTGACACGTTGGTCGACCACATGAAGATGGTGGCGACCGGCCGTATGATCGCCTATATCCGCCGCGACGAGCTCACCCACGTAACCATCTTCGCCAACCTCATCCGCGAGATCAGGAAAGAATTCCCCGACATCTATGACGAAAACCTCATCCGCGACATGATGAAAACCGCCGTCGACCAGGAGATCGAGTGGAGCCGGCATATCCTCGGCGACCGCATCCCCGGCATCAACGGCGAAACGACCGAAGGCTATACCAAGTGGCTCGCCAACAACCGCCTCGCCATGCTCAATATCTCCCCGCTCTACCCCGAAGCCCTGGAAAACCCCTACAAGCACCTCGATCGCCTGCAGGACGTGAACGCCGACAAGGGAAACTTCTTCGAGACGACGGTCGTCAACTACACGCAGTCCTCGAGCCTCAACGGCAGCTGGGATTTCTAAGGCCTCAAGAAACGTACGAGTAGTATCACAAAAATCCTCTTTCGAAAGAAGAGGATTTTTGTAAAAAAAGAAAAGAGTTGTGATATAATGATGACACATATCTTTCTTTTTGTTATGAACAAAAATAAAATCTTGTCGATTTTTTCCGTTTTCTTCTTGCTTGGATTCTTCGCATTCGTCAACGATGCCACCGCCAAGATGTGCGGCAGTGACAATACCGGTTCATGCCAAGTAGCCTGTTCCGGCAGCCAAAGATCGATCAATGACTCTACCAATGCCTGTTCCGGAGCATTGTCTGGGGCAGGCGGAACGGTATGCTGCTCACCCGCACAGGTGTCCGAGTGGCCATCGGCCCAGTGCTACGCCCTTGGCGGAGCCGCTGCGACTGATTGCGCCGACCAGTCGAACACGTTCGACGCTGGCATTCTCCTGACATCGGATTGCAAACCCTCTGTCCGCTGCTGTCTCCCGAGCGGGAAATTCAATGCCAGCAATCCTCTCCCGAATCCGCAGGCATGTACTACGAAGAGTTGCACAGATACCTCCGGTCAGCGCTGCACAAGCGGACCCCTTACAACCTGTAATGCTGGGGAACGAAATGTCACCGATGTCTGCCCAAGCAACGGAATATGCTGTCAGACCGTTCCACCGAACAATAATACAGGGAACGGGAACGGCTCTGGAAGCACCGGCACCGGCCTGACCGGGCAACTGAACTACACCCTCCTTGAAAAGATCCCTGGTGCGGAAGAGGCGGGAAGCGACCTCAAGAGCTATCTCGAGGCCCTCTACAAAATCGCCCTGGTTCTGGTGACGCTCTCCGCTGTCCTCATGCTCTCCATCGGCGGCTTCATGTACCTGACGAGCGCCGGGAACACCGCCCAGATGGGCAACGCCAAGGGCGTCATCACCGATGCCCTCATCGGCCTCGTCATCGCCCTCTTCGCCTGGCTCCTCCTCTACGTCATCAACCCCGATTTCGTCGGTGGAAGCATCAACGGCCTCTCGCCGGTAAGCGTCGCTCCCGGCTATTCACCTGCCGTCCCGGTCTCCGTCGAAGGCCAGTACACTCACGCTGAAGCCGTCGCCGCACTTCAGGCCCAAGGCATCAGCGTCACCAGCAGCGGCAACTGCAGCGACCAGAGCAACAAAACCTGCACCAGTCTGCAGGGTATCCCCAAATCCACCGTCGATAACCTCATCAAACTCAAGCAGGGATGCGGTTGCAGCTTTTCCGTTACCGGCGGAACAGAAGTCGGTCATGCATCGCACGGAACCGGGCGGGCAGTCGTGGATGTAAGCCTGTCGCTCAGATCATTTCTTCTCAACAACAAGGGATCTTTGACCTCCCAATACAACGTCATCAAGATCTGTGCCACCAAAGACAATCAGGACGTCGCCATGGGCTGCTCATATATCGAACCACAACCGCACTTTCATCTTGTCTTTAAGTCATAATCTTCTCCTTTGTGAGAAAGGTTTTCTATATCTCCTTCGGTCTCCTTATCCTGGTGCTCATCTTCCTGGGCGCCTACAATTTCGCGTTCCGTAACAACGTCAACAGCCCCGTCGCCGATCCGAACAAGAAAGAGATCAGGACGAACGACCAGACAAAAGGAACTTTCCAGCCGGCGACCGCCATCGCCAGTCCGGTGAACGAAAATCTCCTTGCTCCCGTCATCGGCTCCGACGGCACCCTCTACTACTACTCCCTCGACGACAAAAGCCTCAAAAAATCCACCCTGGAAGGGAAAAACAAAACGGTTCTCTTGAGCGACTTCCCCGGCACTCCGACCCGTATCCTCTGGTCCCCGAGAAAAGACAAGGTGCTCATTCTCCTCAAAGCAGAAAACGGGGCGTCCCAATGGTATTTCGCCGAACTCGGCAACCGGACGCTCGTTCCCCTGAAACCGGAAATCGGGCGCCTCACCTGGGACAATCTCGGCGAGAAGATCTTTTACCAGTATACGGACCAAAAAAGCGGTGAAAAAACGCTCAATGTCGCCAGTCCTGACGGCAGCAACTGGAAAACTCTCACCGCTCTCGGGAACCGGGATTCTTTCATTACAGCCATTCCGAAAAGTACCGTCGTCGCCTTCTGGAACCGACCCAATGCCCTGGAAAAGACCGTTTTGGAAAGCATCGGCTGGAACGGTGATGACCGTCACACGCTTCTCACTGATCAGTTCGGTGCCGACTACCTCTGGTCGCCGAGCGGGGACAGGATCCTGGTGAGCACTAGTAGTGAGAAGGGAGGCAACACCCTCTCGCTCAACCTGATGAACGGCCAGGGCGGCGAATACCGGTCCCTCTCCGTCCCGACCCTCGTCTCCAAAGTCGTCTGGTCCAAAGACGACCGGACCATCTACTACGCCCTACCTGGTGCTTTACCGGAAAACACCGTTCTTCCCAATGATTACTTCGAAAAGCCGCTCTACACGACCGACACCTTCTGGAAAATGGATGTCGTGACAGGAAAGAAAGATCGTCTCGTGGAGCTTAAAGAGGTGACCCAGAGCTTCGATGTGACTGACTTTCTCCTTTCTCCCGAAGAAGATACCCTTTTCTTCACCGACCGGCAGACGCACCGGCTGTACCGGATCGAATTGTAAGGGGAGGAAAAAAACCTAGTACTAGTACCGTCCAGAAAGCGGAGGCGAGGTCAGTCTTGAAGTACGGCGTGTCCGTCAGGCCGTATACGAGATAGAGAAGGAGCAGAGCGATACACAACAGCCGAAAAAATCTCTCGTCCGAAGAAGCTGTCCGCACCCGTTTCCACTGCTCCCGAAACCACACGGTCACCATCCCGATGAACCCGATGAGTCCGATCAAGCCTGTCTGAAGCCACAAAGCCAGATAGAGACTGTGCGGCTGCGGTACCGCCCACTCCAGATAGGGCGGAAAATACTGTTGATACTCCAGGTACACTTCCTGGAAGCGTCCGATACCGATACCGAGAAGAGGGCTGTCTTCGATCATTCTTTCCGCCGAACGCCAGATCATCATCCGCGAAGCGAGTGAGGAGCGCTCGTCAAACGACACGAGGTCTTGCCACTTGTCCGTGTCTTTCTCGAAGAAAAAGAACGCTCCTCCGACCATGGCCACTGCCAAAAAAGTGAGGGTGGTCGCTTTAAAACGGGATTTTCCTTCTTGCTTACAAGAAAGTCCAAAAAAAATCCCGGCAACAGCAAGTGCTCCCCAGACACCGTATGAGTGCGTCTGATACAGGGCAAAGAGAAGAAACATAGCACTCAAAACAAAGAAAAAGCGAGGAAGAAAACTTCCTGAAATACGGTGAAGATAAAAAGCGATGAGGACTCCGGGCGAAAGAAAAATCGCCAGGTAATTCGGGGAGCCATACCAGGCGGACAGCCGGCCGTCATAGGTGACCTTACCAAGAACGAGATACGCGAGACTCGCCGCCGCCGTCAACACGAGAGCACCGAGCCACGCAAGCAGTATCCGCTTCCGATCACCTTCTTCGCCGACCTGAAGCCAGAGAAAAGCATAGAGCAAAGGGAACGCAAACCAGCTTTTGAGCATCCCGAGACCAGTGAACGTCTGTGGATTATACAGGAAGGATAACCAGGCTCCGAGAAGAAAAAGGTTGAGAAAGAGGATGAACCAAACAGAAACCAGGTCCGCGCCTCGAAACGTACACTGTTTTCTGAAAACCCCTGCCACAAACAAAAAAATGGCCGCCAAAACGAATCCCTCCGAAATATAGATCGGTAACCCAAGAAAAACCGCCTTCACCCGCGCGAAGGGAAGAGAAAGAATCACCCCCAAAAGAAGCCATTTTGTACCCCGGAGGAAAATGGAAGACATAGGGTAATTATTACCAAACGTAGCACTCGCCAGATTCTGGAGGCAGGCGAGCGGCCATGACTCCAAGGCTCAGACTCGAAGAGAGTGGCGGTAAAATCGGGTTAACCCGTTAAATTTGCTTATTCACCTTCACTTCCCTCACTTCTTCCTTGCCGATGATCTCGTTGATCCGATCACAGAGATACTTCCGACGGAGAAAGACCTCGCTTGCCCAAAGGGAACTCCGGGGACTGAGGAAAAGTTTTTTTTCCTTGTAGAACGTCGGGATGATATTTTCTCCGCCACGTATCCCATACTCCTCAACTAAGACGCGCTTACAGATATGGAAGAGGGTTTTTTCGTCGATTTCCTGGGGAACGACTATCTTTTTCGTCGGGAGAAGCTCCTTGAGAGTTCGCATACTTATTTGCGAATGGGCATCATGAGATAAATATATCGTTGATCTGGTTTTTGCGTTTCATCCATCATCCGAAGAGCGGCTGGGGTAGTGCTCGCATTCGCCAGAAAGACTATTTTTTCACCCGAGAGCGCCGAAAGTCCCTCGAGAATGTAGCGCGGATTGAAAACCATCCGAAGCTCTCCCTCTCCCTGAAGAAATTGCACCGGAAGCACCGTCTGATTTTCCCCGATTTCCTGGGATTGTGATGCGACGATACAGATATTTTTCCCTGTATCGAAAGAGAGCGAAACCTCTCCGGAGCTGTACGACGAAAACGTGCTGGCGATCTTTATCGCCCGCAACAGATCCTCTTTTTGAAAGATTCCCTGGACAGAGAAGGTTTCCGGGAGAATCTGCTTGTAATCAGGGAATTTTCCGTTGATGCTCCGAGAAATCACCTGTGCCTCGTCTATCCCGAAGAAAATCTGATTCTCCTCCAGGGCGATCTTCACTTCCTTACTTTCCGGAGTGATGACGCGGAAAATTTCCTGAAGGGTGTTCGCAGGAATGATAAGAGTGGGATTCTTCTGAAGAAACTCTCGGTAACCAGCCCCGAGATCGGAAAGTATCACCTTTTCTTCCGCCAACCGGAAACTGTCCGTCGCCACGATATGCATTTCCCCCTCAAAAAATGAGATATACGCCCCGGTAAGTTCGAGTCGAGCCTCATTGATGCTGACACAAAAAAGAATGCGTGAGAGGGCATTTTTGAGCTCCTGGGCTGGTAAGGCGAAGAAATATTCCTTCTTGTACTGAGGAATGATAGGAAAATCCTTTCCATCCAACCCTTTCATCTTCATCTGATAGGTCGAAGCGGTCACTTTAAGTGTCTGTCCTTCCGTTTCCAACTCCAACACATCCCCCGAGGGAAGATTATGGATGAAATTAGAAAGAATCTTGGCCGGGACCGTGATCCGCCCCTCCCGCTCGATCTTGGCCCCGATATGGGAGATGACACCAATCTCGAGATTGGTGGCGGAAAGCTTCAATCTTCCGTTCTCCGTCTCCAAAAGAAAGTTACTGAGGATAGGAAGAGTGGTTTGTTTTCCTACGACTCGTTCAAGATGAGAGAGGGCTCGACTCAGATTTTCCTGCGTACAGACCAGTTTCATACGGTTCCCGTTAATAAGTAATATATTCTCTTATTATATATAAATTTATTATTATGATTAGTGTGGTGGATATCTGGATAACTCTCTCTTTTGCTTTAGAATAGGTATTTTTTATTCCCATTCTCGGAGAATATATTTTTTGGTTTCAAGGAAACTTTTGTGGATAAGGAGAAAGAGTATATTTTTTGTATTTTTTCTCCACGCTCACCGGCAAGTTATCTCCACTTTATTCACTGGAAATTTGAACTTATACACCGGTATTAACAGACACTAACTGTAATACAGGCGTTCTTTCAGGACACTAAGTTCTTCTTTGAGGCGGAGATTCGTTTCCCTTCCCGTATCTATCTTTTCAAACGCGTGCAGGGCGGTCGTGTGGTCACGGCCACCAAGGAGTTCCCCGATGGTGGAAAACGGCGTCTGGAGTTCGCTTCGGAGGAGGTACATCATGACCTGGCGCGGATGGGCAATCTCTTTTTTCCGGCCCTTTTTCACCAGATCTTCCTTGGTGACACCGTAATAATCGACGATGACCTTGAAAATATCGTCTGACTGGAGATTTTTCTTGTTGATCTCGATGAGCTGAGCAAGGATTTTCTCCGTATTTTCCAGAGTCGGAGGGAATTTGTGGAATTCCGAGTAGGCGATGACGCGGTTGAGTGCTCCTTCTAGCTCGCGGATGTTCTGGGTGATGTGTTCGGCGATGTAGCGGAGCGCGTTTTCCTCGATTTGAAAGCCTTTTTCATCCACTTTTGACTGCAGGATGGCGAGACGGGTCTCCAGGGTCGGACGGCTGATATCGGTGATCATACCCCCTTCAAAACGGGAACGGAGCCGGTCTTCCAGAGTCGGAATAGCCTTGGGCGGGCGATCGCTCGAGATGACGATCTGTTTGTTGAGCTGGTACAGGGCATTAAAGATATGGAAAAACTCATTCTGGGTCTTTTCGCGACCGGAGAGAAACTGCACGTCGTCGATGATGAGGAGATCCATCTGCTGGTAGTATTCCTTGAACTTGTCGATGTTCTGATTCTTGATGGAATCGATGAGTTCGGTGGTGAATCGTTCGGAAGTGATGTATTTGATGCGTTTTTCCGGAGCATTTTTCACCACTTCGTTGCCGATGGATTGGAGGAGATGGGTCTTTCCCAGGCCGACACCACCATAAATGAAGAGCGGGTTGTACACCATCCCGAGGTTTTGTGAAACGGCGTAGCAGGCCGCGCGGGCGAGTTCGTTGTTCTCGGCCACGATGAAATTCTCGAAGGTGTAGCGGCTGTTGAGATTGGATTCGTGAAAAACAGGCGTACTCGGTGCCTGTGCCGGAGAGCCGAAAAACGGCTTCTCAATGATCTTTTTCCGGACAAATCCGGTTTCCACCGATACCGAACCGGGCGCCTTGACGGCATCGATGTTTTTGACGGGATTCTGTGGAGGAAGAGGTTTGTCTTGGGTGATGAGGCAGCGGATTTCCTGGATGTCCGGCTGGATTGATTTGAGAGCCCGGAGGATGTAGAGATTATACTTATTTTCCAACCATTCCTTGGCAAAGCCGTTCGGGACGGCGATAGTGACCACCCCGTTTTCATTGCTCAGGACGCTGGTATTCTTGAACCACGTGACGAAATTCGCCTTGGAAATGGAAAGTTCTATCTGTCCCAAAACCGCTTTCCAAAGCTCTTCGTTGGTCATAGAGGTCTGTCTTTAAACAAGTGAAAAGTATTATATCACCTCTTGTTTCCCGAGGCGAGGAGCTGAAAGAGAGAAATCGTGGATAACCGGTGTATAAGTGGACAACGTCGGGGAATGGCTCTGTGTTGACTTTTTTTGCGTTTGCTGGCACACTGGTAACACATTGTTTTGTCTTAATCTACATCGAATCGTATGTCAAAGAGAACGTACCAGCCAAAGGCGAGAAAGCGGACCCGTCGTCACGGCTTTCTTGAGCGGATGCGTACCAAGGGTGGTCAGGCAGTGATTACCCGTCGTCGCCGACAGGGACGCAAGAAGCTCTCGGTGGCTTAAAAAAGGGTCGTATGCTGGATCGGCGCTTTCGTCTGAGGAAAAAGGAAGACTTTGATCGGGTTTTTCGTCAGGGGAAGCCCCTTTTTTTTGGGGAAATCGCCTGTCGGGTGGCGCCTAATGCCCTTCCGCATCTCCGGGTAGGCTTTTCGTTCAGCAAAAAGTATCTTCCCAAGGCGGTCTCTCGCAATCGCTTGCGCCGCCTTCTTTCGGAGAGCTTGGCTCTTTCCAAGGATCAGTGGCCGAAAACAGGGGCGGATATCGTGTTTTTTGTCGTAAAAAAACCCGCATCGCTCACACTTGATGGTATACTGCCTGTAGTTTCCATGACTCTGGAAAAGTTAAACAAATAAGACTTGCTCATTATGATGGAATTTTTCGATACCCTCGTCTATCAGCCGCTCTACAATGTCCTGGTTTTCCTGTATAACGCTGTTCCCGGACAGGATTTCGGTATCGCCATCATCCTGACGACGATCGCTCTCAAGACGGTTCTCATCCCGCTTTCCAAACAGCAGATCGTTTCCCAGAAGAAACTCCAGGAGCTGCAGCCGAAGATGAAGGAGATCCAGCAGAAGCACAAGCACGACAAGGAGCAGCAGACCAAGGCGCTCATGGAGTTCTACAAGGAAAACAAGGTCAATCCGTTCGGAGGATGCCTGCCGCTCATCATCCAGCTCATCTTTCTCATCGCGATCTATCGCGTCATCATCAATATTTCCGATGCCGGATTTGTAGTAAACGCAAGCGATCTCTACCCGTTCGTGAGCAACCCCGGATCGGTGAACCATCTATTCCTCTCGTTCATGGATCTGACCCGGCCGAACTACGTCCTCGCGCTTCTTTCGGCGGTAGCCCAGTATTTTCAGACAAAAATGCTTTTCCCAAGCCAAAAGAACGAATCTTCCGAGAAAGAGGACTCAACGCAGCCTGATTTTGCCGCTATAATGAATAAGCAGATGCTGTATCTCGGTCCCGGCCTCACCTTCTTCATCGGTGTGACCTTTCCGGCAGCTCTCTCGCTCTACTGGCTCTTCTCGACGCTCTTCATGATTTTCCAGCAGAAATTCATCTTTAACGTACGGAAAGGATAACCTCTATGGACAGCACAGCCCTCAACGAAACACTCAAAAAAATCCTTCTCGAAGTCCTCGGGAAGATGGGATTTTCGGCCGAGGTGGAAGTGTCGGAAGAAGCCGGTGAACCGGAACCGACGCTCCACTGTGCCGTCCAGGTCCAGGGAGACCAACATTTTCTCATCGGACAGCATGGAATCAATCTGGCAGCGCTTCAATACGTGGTGCGGGCGATATTCCGTAAGCAGACCGGGGAGCGGACGAACATCGTGGTGGATGTGAACGGCTATTACGCCGACAAGCGGGCGCTCATCGAGAAAGAAGCGGAAAAAGCGGCAGAGGAAGCCCTGGAAAACCAGATATCCGTCGCGCTCCGGCCGATGCTTCCCTATGAACGGAAGATCGCTCATGCCTATCTTTCCAAGAATCCTTCCATCATGACCGAAAGTGTCGGAAAGGGAGAAGACCGCAAGGTCATGGTGCGCCCCCGTCCGCAAACGGAAGCGTAGTCCTTGAAAACCTCTCATGGCCCTGGCTCGAAAAATCGCCTATAACGTGGTCTTCAACTCCTTCTTCAAGGTGTTTTCCACGGTGGCGCTCTCCCTTTTTTCCATCCGTCTCATCACGGGATATCTCGGTCAGGACGGTTTCGGAAAGTATGCGACCGTACTGGCTTTTTTCGCGTTCTTTTCGGCGGTGGCCGATCTGGGGTTGGGGACGGTGACGGCTCGGGAGATTTCCCGCGAAGGAGCCGACGAAGGTCGTATCCTGGGAAATGTCGTGACGCTCCGGCTCCTGTCTTCCCTCGGGCTCATTCTTGTCGCTCCGCTTCTCATTTTCTTCTTCGATTATTCCACCGATCTCAAGATCGGCATCTTTTTTGCAGCTCTCGCTATCCTGTTCTCGACGTTTTCCTTGGTTCTCAACGGAATCTTTCAGAAGAATCTCGCCATGGACAAGGTGGCCATGGTCGAGTTCTGCGGAAAAATCCTCCAGGTCGGCCTGGTGGTACTCATTGTCAAGGAAGACTTCGGCTTTCTCGCCATCGCAGCGACGCTCCTCGCTTCGCTTTCCTTCAATGCCCTGGCAGCTTTTACCTTAAGTCGTCGGTATGCGACCTTTCGTTTGCGCATAGATTTTCCTTTTTGGAAAAGCTTTCTCAAGGAGTCCTGGCCGATGGGCATGACGGCTCTCATCACGTTTTTCTACTTCAAGATGGACACCATCCTTCTTTCGGTGATGCAGTCGTCGGCCCATGTCGGTATCTACAATGTCGCCTACAAGATCCTCGAGAACCTGATCTTCTTCCCGGCGATGCTCGCCGGCCTCATCCTCCCCTTGCTTTCGCGCTTCATTTTCACACGACGGGCGCAGTTTGAGGAGATTGCCGACAAGACATTCAAGGTCTTCTGGATCATCATCATTCCTCTGGTGGTCGGGACGTTTTTCCTGGCGCAGGATATCATCACCATCGTGAGCGGTACGGGCTTTCCGGAATCGGTCACCGTGCTCCGCATCCTCGTTTTTTCTCTGGCCTGCATCTTTTTCGGACACTACTTCAACATGCTGCTTCTGGTCGGCAATGCCCAGAAACGTCTCATGCAGACTCTTCTTTTGGCCGCTGCGTTCAACCTCTCCCTGAATTTCTTCCTTATCCCCCGGTATTCGTATCTCGGATCGGCGTTGACGGCGGTGGCGACCGAACTCTTGGTGGTGTTCCTGACGGCGTTCCTGACCCGCCGGTACATCCGGTATGTCCCTTCATTCGAGAGCTTCTGGAAAATCCTGCTTTCAGGAAGCGCGATGGCGATTGCGGTCTTTTTCCTGGAGCCGGTTTCTTTTCTGCTCGCGGGATTTTTCGGAGTCCTCGTCTATTTCGGCGTGTTGTGGATGACTCGGGCGATCACTTCCGACGAAATCAGAAGTCTCTTTCCTCACAAGGGGGAAGAGATACCGGACGCGGAATATCCGGTGGCATAGGGTTCACACGAGAACGGTTATGGGGAACAGGGTGGCTATCATCGTGCTGCACTACAAGAACGGACACCTGGAATCATGCCTGGAGTCCCTGTTTCGGCTGACGTACGAAGAAAAGGAAGTGATCGTCGTGGACAATGCTTCGGAAGACGGTTCCCTGGAAAAGGTGAAGCAGAGGTTTCCGCAGTGTCTTTTCATCGAAAACGGGAAAAATCTCGGATTTGCCGGAGGGATGAATGTCGGTATCCGGGCGGCCTTGGAACGAGGGGCGGATTGGATATGGCTTTTCAACAATGATGCCGTTGCGGAAGGAAACTCCCTTTCTGTGCTCATGGGCGCGGCAGAAGGAAACAGGAAGGCCGGATTGTTCAGCCCCGTTATCTTGGATGCTTCTGGTCGAAACGTCTGGTTTGCCAAGGGAAGGGTGAACTACCTGCGGATGCGCACGGAACATCAGACGGTGTCACAAGCGTCGCTTCGGGAAGCATCCTATCCGAGCCAGATCCTTACCGGGTGTGCTCTCCTTATCAACAGGACAGTGATAGAACGTATCGGACTTCTCGATGAGCGGTTTTTTCTTTATTACGAGGACGCGGACTATTCCCTGCGGGCGCTCAAGGCGGGTTTCGAGAACATCGTCGTTCCCGGGGCCCGCGTCTATCACGGCGAACAGAGTCGTTCCAATCCTGACAAAGTTTATCATCTGGTTCTTTCAGGACTGCTTTTCTTTGCGACACATGCTCCCTGGTACTGGAGGCTCTATCTGGCGGCGTATGGTACAATACGGAGACTGAAAAACGCATTCGATGTCCGTTTCAGGAGGGGCGGCACGTCGTTACGGGTACGGGAAGCGTACCGAGACTACCTCCATGCAAGAAATACCTGAATTTTCCCTTATTTTCGTCAATTACCGGAGCGCCCGGTATCTTTCCCGGGCCCTGCGGAGTCTGTTCGCTTCCGAGAAAAAAGGCTCTTTCGAGGTTATCGTCGTGAACAATGACGAGAAAGAGGAACGCGTGCTTCAGGGGCTGCGGCAGTTTTTCCCTTTTCAATTGATCCAAAGCGGATCCAATATCGGTTTCGGTGCGGCTAATAATATCGGGGTGAGCGTCGCAAGAGGAAGCCTCATCGGATTTCTCAATCCCGATACGTTCTGGGAAGGAGAAAAGCTCCCAAACATTTCCCGGTCCTTTTCATCATATTCGAACGGAGGAGTACTGGGACTGGGGCTCATCGACGGGAAAGGAGAGCGTGAAACGTGGAGCGCGGGGCGATTTCCGACCCTTTTTCGGATAGTATGGAACAATATCGCCGGAGGGTATTTCTTGGGACAGGATGAATCCGTGGAATGGGTAAGCGGCGGAGCGCTCTTTATCCGCAAAGACGTCTTTCAGGGAATCGGCGGTTTCGATGAACGGTTTTTTCTGTACTTCGAGGATGTGGATCTCTGTGTCCGGGTGAAAGAAATCGAATACGAGGTGCGACTCGATCCGCAGATGAACCTTCGGCACTATGGAGGAAAGAGTCATTTTTCCCGGGGGCGTCAGAAAATGGATTTTTTCCGTTCCCAGGATCGTTATTTTCGGAAGCATCGGCCTTGGGAATACGTGGGTTTAAGAGTATTGCGATTTCTCCGGTATGGGTTCTGAAGAGACCGAAAAAGAAGGAAGGATGCTCCACTGGCTGCTTGGGGGGTATTTTTTCATTCTCCCTTTCCAGTTCGCGCTCAGTCCCCTTCCTGGTATCGATCTTCCTTTGATGCGGGCAGGCTCTCTCATCTTGGTGCTTCTGTGGCTTTCTTTCGGTCTTTTCAGGCGTCGGATCGATCTTCCTCGGAGTCCGATAGCTCTTTTTTTGGTAAGCTTTCTCGCTCTTTCGCTCTTTTCTTTCTTTGTCGCGGAAAACCAGTCGTGGTTCGTAAGAAAGAGTCTTTTTCTACTCTCGTTTCTTCCGTTTTTCTTCGTCATCGCGGCAGGAACCGTGAAGCCGCAAGAAAAAGTTTCTCTCGCCAAGGCCTTCGTCTCCGGCGCCGCCCTCTCTGCGGGCATCGGCATCCTTCAGTTCCTCTCCCAGTTCGTCTTTTCGGTGGAAACCGTTTTTTCTTTCTGGACGCGGTCGGCGCTGCCGATATTCTTGGGCCGATCGTTCGGAGAGGTGGTGGCGACATACCCGAGCCTCCTGGTCAATATCGGTGGGGAGACGGTTTTGCGCGCCTCTTCGCTGTTCCCAGACCCGCACATGGCCGCCTTTTATTTCGGTATGGCGTTTCCGATCGCTCTCGCCCTCTCTTTTCTGGTACAAGGAAAGAAAGAAAAGAAGTGGCTGCTTGCCGCTTCGGCTTTTCTTTTGGCAGCGGATCTGCTGACGTTCTCGCGAGGCGGATATGTCGGACTGTTTGGAGCCGGCCTTATCGGTGCCGGAATATTCTTCGGTCGGAAAGTTTCCGCGAAGAAACTCATAACCGGCAGTATGGTAATCCTGCTCCTTGGCGTTCTCTTCGTAGCGAGCCCTGTGGGGGAACGCTTCCTATCGAGCTTTTCTCCGAGTGACGGATCGAACAGCGAGCGTCTCCGGCTGTGGCAGGAGGGTCTGGGGCATCTCTCGGAGCAGCCCTTTTTCGGGTACGGCTTGGGGAATTACCCGCTCATCGTCAAGCCGAGCGCGGCGTATCGTGAGCCGATCTATGCGCACAACCTCTATCTCGATATCGCCCTTGAGACAGGACTTGCCGGCCTCGTGTTTTTTCTCCTTTTTCTTTTCGGATCTCTGTCCATAGCGTGGCGGAAGTGGAAAAAAAGTGTCGATATTTTTTCCTTAGGAATCTTCTTTTCCCTTCTGGTCTTCTCTTTTCACGCGTTTTTCGAGACCCCACTCTTTTCAGTGCATATCCTGCCGATACTTCTTCTCTTGACCGCGCTTGCGGTATAATAACGGGCATCGACCCGATTTTACCGTCACCTCGCTCGCCTGCCTGCCGGTAGGCAGGGAAACGAAAATGAATTTTCGTTTCACTCGCTACGTTCGGTAATAAAAACCTCCCAAAAGGAGGTTTTTAAATCTTTAAATATAAAGATAGAGATTTTCAGAAGTCCACTTTGATATCCTTCTTGTCCTTCGCTTTGTTTCCATTATCATCCTCCAGTTCCACTTCTATCGTCAGCGTCGTGTGGTTCTTGTCCGCAGGAACGTTGTAGGAGACGGAATAGGGCTTGGAACCGGTCGAACCGGCATCGGAACCGTCGACGGTATACTTCACCCGTTTGACACCGTACGGGGCATCGACACTTGAACTGAGAGCGAAAGAAGCGCTGTTACTGTCCCCGACAGTGAGTTTGACGGATGGTTGGTAGTCCTTGAAATCATCTTCCTTACACTCGTCTTTGGGCGGTTCGGCGAGGACGACGTCCTTTTTCTTGTCATACCAGTCCTCGACGCCTTTTTCCCAGTTCTTGTACTGTGCGTCGCGATCCGGTTTTTCCGGGATGGGTCCGCGCGGGTTCTCCCGATTGACATAAAAGAGGATGTCGTGGTCGCTGATGAAATCCTTCTTGTCTACGTCCTTGTCCCGGCAGTACTTGTTGGCCAGGCAGTATTTGTCATCCTCATCCGGAATCTCGCATACTTTCAAGTCTTCTTCCATCTCGAGCTTGCCATTGAGCATCGGTTTGTTGATTTTTCCGTCCTCATCCCCGATCTCATCGTCGGAATCGTACTTGGGAAATCCTTCCATGGCGTAGTTTCCGAGGGTCTTGTCCAGGAAGGCCCGCCAGATAGGGGCGGCGACATTGACACCGTCGGCCCCGGCCGCCATCGCGGAATTGTCGTTGTTGCCGGCCCAGACGCCGACCGCGAGTCCGGGAGTGTATCCGATCGTCCAGCCGTCACGGAACTCGTTGGTCGTACCGGTCTTGGCGGCCACGGCCCGGTTGTCGAAGCGCAGCGGATTATTCTCGCCGAACACCCATGCCCGATTCTCATTGTTCGACATGACCGAATCAAGCATCGCCACATATTTTTCCTCCACGACCCGTTCTCCGGCATCCGTTTTGAATTCTTCCACGAGGTTTCCTTTAGGATCCTCGATGCGGAGAATAGCGGTTTTTTGATGCTTGATTCCGCCGGTGGCAAGCGTGCTGTAGGCGCTCACATGATCGAGAAGCTTCACTTCGCCACCGCCCAAGACGAGTGAGAGTCCGAGACGATCGGGGGAATTGAGTCCGGTGATGCCGAGGTTTTTAGCCATTTGGATAGCGTCTTTGACACCGACCAGGTAGAGGGTCTTGACGGCCGGGATGTTGAGCGATCCGCCGAGCGCCTTGGCCATAGAGAGCGGACCGTGGAACTTCCCGTCGTAGTTGTTGGGTTCGTAGCTTTTCCCTTCAGCGGTCTCGAACTGGGTTTTGACGTCGTAGAGCATCGTTTCCGGGATGTAGCCTTTGGAAAAGGCGGTGAGATAGACATAGGGCTTGAAGGAAGAACCCGGCTGCCGGTCGCGGATGGCGACATTGACGTTGCCATCGATGCTTTCGTCGAAGTAGTCCTTGGAACCGACCATGGCGAGGATCTGACCGGTCTTGGGATCCATGGCGACCAAGGCGGCGTTCGAGGCCTTCCATTTCTTGTTTTTTTCCGCTCCCTCACGCACCGCCTGTTCGGCGATCTGCTGTTTGTCCCAGTCGAGCGTGGTGATGACCTTGTACCCGCCCTGTTCCACCGCGCTGTCACCGTACTTCTGTTGCAGATAGTCCTTGATGTACATGACGAAGTGCGGGGCGGCGATGATGTCCTTCTGAGGTTTGATCTTTTCAATGGTATTGGCATTGATGGCCTCGTTCATCTGCTCCTCGGTGATGTAGCCGAGCTTCTGCATCTGCTTGAGAGCAAAGGCTTGACGGCCGGAAAGGGCGTCGGTGTGCGATCCATACGGCGAATAGTAGGTCGTCGCCTGTGGGAGAGCGGCGAGGAGGGCCGCCTCGTCGAGGGTGAGTTCCCGGGCCGGTTTGCCGAAGAACGTCTGGGCAGCCGCCTCGATACCGTAGGCGTTGGAACCGTAGGGGATTTCGTTGAGATACATCGCCAAGATCTCATCCTTGGAGAACTTGGTCTCGATCTCGAGGGAGAGGATGGCTTCCT
Organism: uncultured Bdellovibrionales bacterium; assembly: GCA_964384235.1. Taxonomy (GTDB): domain Bacteria; phylum Patescibacteriota; class Minisyncoccia; order Moranbacterales; family UBA1568; genus UBA1568. The sequence goes on from CAYLJX010000005.1 coordinate 24,232, forward strand.
TCATCTTGCGGATGAGGGTCTTTTCGTTGGTGAGCAGGGAGTTTTTGACGAACTGCTGGGTGATGGTCGAACCGCCCTGGGTCTTGCCGAGCTGGACGATGTCCTTGAAGATCGAGCGCAGGATAGAGGTGATCTTGATACCGTGGTGGTTGTAGAAGTCCTGGTCCTCGAGGGAAAGGGTGGCGGCGCGGACGACCTCCGGGATATCCTTGAAATCGATGATGGTGCGCTTCTCCTCGCCGTGCACCTCATAGAGGAGGTGAGTGCCGGTCCGGTCATAGATCTTGGTCGATTCGGCGATGAAGCGCTTGTTGACGCTTCCCGGGCTGGGGAGGTCCTTGGCGATATACGCGAAGGCGCCGACGGTCGTGAGGAACCCGAGGGCGAAGAGAATGATCAGGGTTTTCCAGGCGATGCCCCAGAACTTCGATTTCGGCTTGTTTTCGGTGTTTGTTTCAAACTTCGGCCTTCTGTGGAAACGAAAAAAACGCATAGAAAATACAGTTAAGTGTCTCCATTACCAAGCGTAGCGAGCGAAACGAAGGCTTGTTTTCGTTTCCGAGCGAAGCGCCGGTAAAAACGGACCTGTCGTTATTGTATACCATAAAACAAGCAAAAAGAGAAGCCGCGAGAGCTTCTCTTATAAGGAGTGAAGCGAAGATTTTCCTGAATGTTTTTTTAGGGCATACTCGACGATGTGTTCGGCGGGGTTGATGCCGGTGGCTTTCTTGAACGCCTGCCACTGCGGAGTATGGTTGACTTCCAAAATGCTGTATCCGGAGGAGGTTTCCACGAGATCCACTCCGGAGACTTCGTATCCTAGCGTGGCAGTAGCCTGTCTGGCGATATCTTCCATTGCTGGGGTTGTTGCGATTGCCTCACTCTTTGCTCCAAGGGAAGCATTTGAACGTATGTCACTATCGAGTACATGTCGTCGGATGGCGCCGAGCACTTTGCTGCCGATAATAAAAATGCGGATATCGGAACGTATCGGCAGATATTCCTGAAAGAGGTGAGATCTGGAATGTTCCTTGAAAAAATCAAGGACCTCACCTTTCGTTTTGAGGAGCGAGATATCTTCCCCGCGAGCGCCATCAATCGGTTTGGCTATGAGCGGCAGACCAAGATGTTCCAGGGTTGTTTCAAGGATTTCAAGAGAGGACGTATAGAGGGTTTTCGGGTGTGGGAGTCCTGCACTTTGGAAAAGTTGCGCTTGGGAAGCTTTGTTGGCGATGTCCTTGGTGGCGACAGCATCATCAACGATTGTTTTTTTTGCATGGAGCGCGGCGCGGCTGAGGATTCTTGCCAAGCGAAAGTTTTTCTCGAATCCGCGAAAGAGAAAGATGTCCGTTTCATCGAGAAGAGAGATGTCATTCCATATCACGCGGAAGGAATGGTCCTCCGAGAAGAATCCGATCTCGGAGAGGAGGGTGGTACGGGACTGATGGCCGGCCTTCTCTATCGCCTCGATGAGGTCGAGGGTGTTTTCCGATCGACGCGATCCGATGATGGTAAAGCGCATAAGAATTTCAGAGCGAAAGACCGGGGAAGAGATCGTTGAGGAGGATTCCTGATATGTCGGTCGCTGTGCCCTCGACGAGCGGTTTTTCGTGCATGTTGTGGTAGGGGCGGGAATTGATTTCCAGAATGGTGTATTCTGATCTGCTGATATCCGGAGAAATGATGTCGATTCCGGCAAAGGTCAGACCGACCGCCTCGGTCGCGGCGATGCAGGCAGCCTTGGTGTCGGGATGGACCTCGGATGTGCAGTCGATGGCGCGACCGCCGTCCGACATGTTGAGATTGTGTCGCAGGCGAAGCGTAGATCCTTTGGGAAGCACCGAACGGAAAGTCAGATGCTCCTTTTTCAGGGTGGCCCTTACGGATTTGTCGATGCGTATCTCGAATCCCTTGTCACGTGTTTTATTGAAGGCTTGGATAAGTTCATCGATGGATGATGTACCGTCGCCGATGACACTTGCCGGAACCTTGTTGACGCAGGCCAAGACCCTGTTTTTGAAGACGATGAGGCGGTATTCTTTTCCATCAACCATCTCTTCGACGATGAAGGGTGCCTTCCCCTTGTCTTTGGAAGCTTTTGAGAATTTCTGTGCCAAGGGAATAGCCTGCGCGAGTTCTTTCTGGGAGGAAATGTTCCAGGTGACTCCTCGGGCGAGCGATGAGTCCAGCGGTTTGCAGATGAGAGGGAAAGAAAGAGAAGACGTTTTTATTTTCCGTCTGCATTCCGAGAGCGAAGAAGCGACGATCCCTTTCGGGACGGAGATGCCGTTTTCCATCAGAACCGTTTTGGTGGCAAGCTTGTTGGTGACGGCTGCGTTGCCGTACCTCTTCGTAAGAGGGATATACCATTCGGTCGTAAAGATATCCTTCCCGTCGTAAGAGAGCTTGTATACTTTCGGTGCATCCATAAGGATCTCGACCGAAACCCCGAGCTCGAGAGCGCGGTTCATGAACGATCTGAATCCGCCGTGCTTGAAGCGTTTGATGTCTTCTTTGGTGAGTACTTTTTTCATAATGGTCTTACTTGTGCTTATTCGTATCGATAAGAAATCTTCCCAGATTTTTCCGTCCGATGATGACAGGGTATTCCAGCTGTGATCGGTCGATGATCGATACGCGAGCGGGGATTTCCGCGCCGTCGAGAACAAAGGATATCTTCACCTTCGGTCGCATCGTGAAGCCGTTGGAGGAATAGGTGAATGCGATGCCGTCCAGGTCCGGGTGGGCATTCTTGTATTTCGCATCGTACTGGTCCGAAACCTGTTTCAGTTCCTCGCGGTTTCCGGATTCCGGCTTCGGAATGGTCTCGAAAAACTCGAGCACCGAAGAAAATCCCAACTGTTTGGCGAGTTCGGTGTCGATGGAGGTGGAGTCGGCGCCGGTGTCGATCTTGGCCTCCACCTCGATCTCCTTGCCGTCCTTGCCGATGAGCTTCACTTTCTCCACGGTGCCGATGACGCGCTTGCCGGAGAGCTCCTCGATTTCCTCCTCGATCTCGCCGCCGAAGATGTTTTTCGCGACGCGCATGCCGTGCTCGACGGATTTGATCTTGAGACCTTGGACGCGCGTGAGGCGTTCCTTGAGACCGGAGAGGTTGGCGAGCTGGATGGAGAGTCCCGGGCGGGCGTTGAGCTCGAGGATGACCGGGCCCTGTTCGCGGTCGATGGCGATGTCGGCGCCGAGGAAACCGAGGCCGGAGATCTCCTGTGCCTGGATGGCCATGCGGAGGATGTCTTTCCAGTAGGGGATCTTGATACCGGAGAGGACCAGGCGGGTGCCGGGGACGTATTCGATCAAGTGTCCCTTGCCGAGGATGGCGGTCGTCGTGGTGCCGGAGGCGAGGTCGATGCCGACCCCGACCGCACCCTGCTGAAGGTTCGCCTTGCCGTCGGAGGCACGCGTCGGGAGGCGAAGCATCGCCATGACGGGCACGCGGTTGAAGACGATGACGCGGATGTCGGGGATACCCTTGAAGGTGTAGGGCTTGAAGAGTTTCAGGAGCTTGAGACGTTCCTCGAAAAAGGCGACGTCGGGAGTGTTGGCGAGGGAGAAGGAACCGTCGAGGATGTTTCGGATATGGTTCTTGAGGTCCTCGATGGTGATGACGGTGCCGTCGGCCTTGATCCATCCATCGACACCGTTCTTCTTACGCGCGTAGACGACGAGGATGCCTTCACCGCCGAAGCCGCGATTGGGCTTGAGGGCGAAGCTGTTGGGTAGGGTCGACCAGTCGAAACGTTCCAGTTCCTCATGGGTGCGGATCTTGCCGATCAGTCCGGAGACGCCCAAACCGTTTTTCTTGAGGATGCGTTTGCAGAGGAGTTTGTTGTCGGCGATCTCCCGGCCATGCGCGCGGTTGTAGGAGCGGATGTAGGAGAGGTTCCGCGCGTTCATGCCGAGGAGGCCACGGCTTTTGGTGAAGAGTTCGAGCATAGTCTAAAAAGACAAAAGGCAAGAGGCAGTAGGCAGGAGGGAGAAAAAGAATTCAACGTGCCTTTTAAAAGTTTCGCAAGATTTTTCGGAAGCGAAAATATTCTGTCAGTCGCAATCCCGTCCACTTGCCGAGGCCGAGGTTCACGAGGAACGTGAAGAGTACGGCCCACGGATACTGCAGGAAGAAGGTGGTGAGCGTTTCGGAACTCACGAGGAAGTAGCCGACGACAGAGATGATGAGCGTTTCGACGGCGAGGAGAAAGGCGACGCGCGTGCCCTTTTCGATCTGGGTGGCGACGAATTTTTCCGTGAGCGTGATCATGATGAGGAGGGGGAAGATGGAAACGGACGCCAGGCCGGTGCGCTGGAACATGCCGCCGAAGACGAGGATGCCGAGGATGGCGAGCGAGACGATGGAGAGAGTGATGGCGACGCGCGGGAGGTAGAGGAGGCGGAAGCGCCGCAGGGCGTAGCGCGAGAGCATTCCCACCAGGATGATGGCGACAAAGATGGCGATGCCGTACTTCACGCCGTTCGGATCAAAGGCGAGCAGGGCGAACGTGATGATGGACGGCGTATAGATGCCGAAAGCCTTGATGCCGACCACCTGGCGGAAGAAGGCGACGAGCGTGGCGATGACGGGCAGCATCAACAGGAGCTGTACCGTCTGGAGCGGCACGCCCTGTTCGACGAAGAAGAGGATGAAAGGATGGTAGTCCATATGCTTAAAAACTCGAAATACGAAACCCGAAATACTAAACAAATCCTAAAATCGAAGCGATAAATCCCAAATACTCGTTTAAAATTTCTGTTTTGAAATTTAGATTTTGTTTCGGATTTAGGTATTCGAATTTCGGATTTTTTCCATCCTTCTCCTGCTCGCATGGCAGAGCGCGATGGCGAGGGCGTCGGCGGTATCGTCGGGCTTCGGGATGCTCGGGAGCTTCAGGACGCTCTTCACCATCAATTGTACCTGGGTTTTGTCCGCTCTCCCATAATTCGTCAAGGCCTGCTTGACTTCCAGGGGAGTGTAACCGGAAATACTAACACGTAAACGCTCCAATGTCAAGAGAATGACGCCGCGTGCCTGTGCTACTGAAATGGCGGTTTTTTGGTTGTTGAAGAAGAAGAGTTCTTCCACTCCCGCCTCTTCCGGCCGGTACTGATCGACGATGGCTCCGATATCGTCGGCGATTTCCGCGAGACGCTTCTCAAGGGGCAGATCTTTGGACGTCGAAATATGGCCGTAGGCGACCGAAACCGCCTTCCCGCCGTTTGTTTCGATGACGCCCCACCCCACCGTCGCCGTCCCCGGATCGATGCCTAAAATGCGCATAGACTTACTTATAATTGACAACAAGTCTAGGATAAGTCGAAAATATCTTCTTGTCATTCTTTTTGAGTAAAGAAGCGGTAGATCCTGTTTTTCTGATGTACACAATCCATAACAACTGTTATGGATTGTGTGAAGGAACTTTTTGGATAAGAGGATTTCCTTGAAGGAAAGGGTGGTTATTTAGTATAGTATCGATAGATAATGATTTATACCGCGTCGTATGGAAATGGAAAAATTCTATTCCCGGAAGGCATATGAGAACGCGAAGGACGATCATGAGAGGGAAGAACTTCTTGATCTCGCACGAGAGGAAGCAAAGAAGATGAATGATGATTTAATGCGGCAAGAGAAGGCGGAGGAAATGGAGAAGGAGCACAGAACGCTCGATGATAAAGAAATACTGGGAGGACTGGAAGGGCCAATAGGTGACGATGAAGTGCAAGGGACAATGGACGACACTGGCACCCCTCTCTCGCCTGATGAAGAAAAAGGTCTCGATGATAAGAAGAAGGAAGAATGATGACACAAAAAGCTTCGACGAATACTGTCGGAGCCTTTTCTTTCTAACAAGCTAACGAAGCTAGTGAAGCTAAAAAGCTAGTTTAGATTGTCCCACACCGTCTGGACATCTCCGTGGTCGTCGAGGGTCTCGCGGAGTTTCTCGTACGTGGCGAGGTCGTCGTCCGAGAGGGTGACGGTCTGGGTGGGGAGGTAGCCGAGCTCGGCGGATTCCGGGGCCATGTTTTTTCCTTCGAAATACGTGCGGACAGTCTGGAGGTTGTCTGGTTTGGTGACGACGAGAAAGACCTTGTCTTCGATCCGGAAGTCGTCGGCACCGGATTCGAGCGTCTCGTTCTCCAGTGTCTCGACGGGATACTTGTCCGTGTCGAAGGCGATGAGACCGTGGCGCGAAAATATGAAGGAGACCGATCCAGTGGGGACGAACTTGCCGCCGCCCTTGGTGAGGATGTTCTTCACCTCGCTCACCGCGCGGTTCTTGTTGTCGGTGATGCATTCGATGAGGAGGGCGACCTGTCCGGGACCATACGCTTCGTAGGTGAGCTCCTCGAGGGCCGCGCCTTCCTTGAGCTCGCCGGTGCCGCGCTTGATGGCACGCTCGATATTCTCCTTGGGCATGTTGACGGCCCGGGCGTTGTCGATGACGAGGCGGAGCTTGAAGTTGGCATCAGGGTCGCCGCCCTCGCGCGCCGCGATGGTGATGAGACTCCCAAGCTTAGTGAAGACGGCCGCACGCTTGTTGTCCTGGGCTTCCTTTCTATGTTTGATACCTGACCACTTATTATGTCCTGACATATTCTTGGCAGACTTGCCTATTTGGCGCATTCCTTCGTTGCAAGTTCCGGTGCGCGACGCCGTACTTGCATCAGTACGGCTCGGCGTGCCATCGGGCACCCCTCGCTTCGCTCCTCGCTTGCGCCTCGGACTGCATCCAAATATGCAAGTCTTTACGATTGCAGGTAAAGATTTTGAACAAAAGAATTGTAGCCTATCTGAGCCAAAAAGAAAACCCCTCCACTCGGGAGGGGTGGAGGGCTATGCATTCCCTGCGTTCTTGATGGCGGTGGCCATCTTTTGGATGTTTTGATCGGCAGACTGCTGCGAGAGCCGCATGATCCGGTCCTTGATGCGATACGGATCAGGCACCTGGCGAAAGACGAAGCGTTCCTCTTCGGCGGCCGTCTGGACCAAGACGTCGCCGTAGTTTAGCACCGTCGGGATGAGTCCTTGGACGATCGTGGTCACGTCCTGGACGTTGGAAAATTTGAGCTCGCTCGTGTGACGTACGAACAGTCCCTTCTGTTCGATATTGATGATGCGTTCGTCGGTGATGATCCACACGTCGAAGTAGTAGTCGATCCAGATGAGAAAGCTGTAGAGCCAAAGGAAGACGAAGAGCGTGTTCTCGACGAAGAGGAAAAATCGCCCCTGTTTTTCACCGAGCTCGGGGAAGAGGAGTGAGACGAAGATGAGGCTCCCGAGAAGTGCGAACGTGAGCAAGAAAACCGCGATGAAGTGCGTGAGGATGTTGAACCAGTGGCGGTGGATGACTTCCTGCACCCGTTCGCCGTCGTGCTGGCCTTGGAAGTGATAGCGACTAAAATCCTTTCCCATAGCTCTTAGGTAAAAATGAATCGAACGGGAGCGAGAAGAAGATGAGTGCGTTGGTGAGGAGGAGCACAGTGAGAACGGTAAGGAAGAGGACGACAGCAAAGAACGCCATCCGCTTGCTGAGCGAATAGCGGACGATATGGAAGACGATGAAGAGCGCTGTCGCGACATACGCGAAGAAGAGAACGGTATACAAGAGACCAAGTACAGTTTTCATCGATGTGTTTGTTTCTTTTTATATTCTACAACAAACTACAACAGTTTGTCCTGGTGGTTTTCCGGGGGAGTGATGTCGAGATGCCTGTAGCCGTGCTCGGTGACGACACGGCCGCGCGGGGTGCGGGCGATGAAGCCCAATTGGATGAGATACGGTTCGTAGACATCCTCGATGGTCTGGATCTCCTCGCCCGTGACGGCGGCGATGGCCTGGATGCCGGCCGGGCCGCCCCTGAACTTCTCGATGACGGTCTTGAGGATATGCCGGTCGGTCGGTTCGAGTCCGAGAAAGTCGATCTCGTAGAGGGCGAGGGCTTCCTGCGCGAGATCCTCGGTGATGGTCGGTTCGTCCTTGGTCTCCACGAAGTCGCGCACGCGCTTGAGGATCCGGTTGGCGACGCGCGGGGTCTGGCGGCTGGAGTGGGCGATGGCCCGAGCGCCGCCTTCGTCGATGCCGATGTTTAAGATGCCGGCGGAGCGGCGGACGATCCGCTCGATCTCTTCCGGCGTGTAGAACTCGAGGCGGTGCGTGGAGCCGAAGCGGTTGCGCAGGGGATTGGTGAGCGAGCCGAGGCGGGTGGTGGCACCGATGAGCGTGAAGCGCGGCAGATCGAGCTGGATGGTGCGGGCGGCCGGTCCTTTGCCGATGATGATGTCGAGCTTGTAGTCCTCCATGGCCGGGTAGAGGACCTCCTCGATGGACTTGTTGAGGCGGTGGATCTCGTCGATGAAGAGCACGTCGCCGTCCTCGAGGTTGGTGAGGATGGAGCCCAAGTCGCCGACACGCTCGATGGCGGGGCCGGAGGTGACTTTGATACCGACACCCATCTCCTTGGCGATGATGTTGGCAAGTGTCGTCTTGCCCAAGCCTGCCGGACCGTAGAGGAGGACGTGGTCGATGGATTCTTTGCGCTTCTTGGCGGCCTGGATGAAGATGTCGAGGTTGCGCTTGATCTTTTCCTGGCCGACGTAGTCCTCGAAACGCTTTGGGCGGAGCGTATTGTCGAGGTTCTGGTCCTCGATCTTTTCTTCCCGGCTTTCTTCAGGTGTGATGGCAGCGGTATTTAACATATTTTTGGCTTATATATGGGGTGAAATACGGACTCGTGTCACTTGATTGTACCACTGCTTGACACAAAAACAAAGATGTGCTATTCTCAGGGGTCGTTTCGAAAAGCTCGAAACCGGTTTTTTGCAAGGGTGGCTTCATCTGTAGACAATTGGGGATCACTATCTTTTGTCCTCAATCATGGGAACAACTGTCCAGACACGGGTAGGGTGGTTTCGGCTGCGCTATTCCTCGACACTGTTCCTTTCCTCCGACTCCTAATGTTAGAGGGTTGTCTACAGGTGAAATTACCTTTGGTGGCAGGAGTTTCTGTGTCGGCACATTCCTTTGTTGCTGCTCCGGTGCGCGACAACGTACCCTACGAGTACGTCTTACTGTGCTCCTCGCAGCGCCTCGGACTGTACTCGACACAAAAACTCTTTTAAGTTGACTGTATACTCTTCGTTAGTCGCATAGAAAAGTTAGTCGCATAGAAAAAAGAAGCTCTGCGGAGCTTCTTTTTTGTTTGTCTTTCGAATCGCTTTCCAAGCCTATTCTTCCGTGACGCGTTCGATCTCTTCGAGAGTGGTCTTGCCTTCGAGGACGGAGAGAATGCCGTCCTGGGCGAGGGTGATCATGCCGTTCTCGATCGCCTTGCTTTCGATCTCGTGGGCGAGCGCTCCTTGGGTGATCAGGGCGGCGATGTCTTTGTCGAGAGAGAGGACCTCGCTTATGATGACCTGCCCGTTGAAGCCGCTCCCGTTGCATTCGGGGCAGCCCTTGGCACGGAAGAGGGAAACAGTGTCAGATACCTGTTTTTTGAGTGCGGGTGGCAGCGTGGCGATGATTTTTTCCATGAGCGCGCGTTCTTCCGGGGTGGTGTCGGATTTTTCTTTGCAGTGGTCGCAGAGGCGGCGCACCAGGCGCTGCGCGATGAAGGCGTTCCCGGCGTTCGCGAGATCGTCGCTGCTGATACCCATGCCGAGAAGGCGGGGAATGGTGCCTGAGGCGTTGTTGGCATGGAGCGTCGAGAGGACGAGGTGGCCGGTGACGGCGGCCTGGACGGCGATTCCCGCGGTCTCCTGGTCGCGGATCTCACCGATCATGAGGATGTCAGGGTTCTGCCGGAGAAGCGAACGGAGTGCGGTGGCGAAGGTGTATCCGTCCGCCTCGTTGATCTGGGTCTGGAGCAGTCCCGGGATCTGATACTCGATCGGGTCCTCGACGGTGATGATCTTGATTTCCGGCGTGTTGATGTGGGAGAGGAGGCTGTAGAGCGTGGTAGTCTTGCCGGAGCCGGTCGGACCGGCGTTGAGGATGATGCCATAGGGCTTCTTCACGGCTTCCAGGATGCGGTCGAGGTTTTCCTGGCGGATGTCGAGGGACTCGAGCTTGAGGGAAGTGGCGGACTTGTTGAGGAGACGCATCACGACCGTCTCGCCGAAGCCGCCGAGGATGAGCGAGAGACGGACATCGATCTTGGTGTCGGTGACGGAGCCGTAGGGTTCCTGGAGGGTGAGAGAGAAGCGTCCGTCCGTGACCCCGGCGCGTTCGCCTGATTTCAATCCGGCGAAGATCTTGATCTGGCCGAGGATGGCCGGGTATTCGTCCAGAGGAAAGGAGAGGGCGTTCTTGAGAATGCCGTCGATACGGTAGCGGACCAGGACGTTCTCTTCGGTCGGTTCGATGTGGATGTCGCCGGCCCGCAGGAGGAGCGCCGCCGCAAAGACCGTCTTGAGGAAGGTCTGCTGGTCGATCGTCCCGACGTAGGCGGCGAGGTCGTCGAGCGAGGCGAGGTGGGTTTCGGTTTCCGCGAGGATCGCCGGCGAGAGGAAGGAGTGCGACGAGAGGGCGCTCGGCATGAGTTCCGCGTAGACTTTCTTGAGCATGTCGCCCTGATCCGCCACGCGCCAGACTTCCTCGAAGGTGGTGATGCCCTCGATGGCCTTGAGGATACCGTCCTGGGTCATGGTGATCATACCGTCCTCGAGGGCGACCTTGGTGATCTCGTCTTCGGTGCCGAGATCGTTGATGATCTTGATGAGGGTCGGGCTCATGACGAAGACTTCGAAGATGCCGATCCGGCCACGATAGCCGGTGAAGTGACACTCCGCGCAGCCGGCCGCTTTCCAGAGCTTGTCGATGGTCTTGGGGACGGTGATCTTGGCCTTGGGGGAAACGATGGAGATGAGCTGCTTGAGGGAGGCGACGGTCTCTTCGGCCGGGGCGTAGGACTCTCTGCAGGACGGGCAGAGCTTGCGGACGAGGCGCTGCGCGATGAGGGCGTTGACGGAAGAAGTGATGAGGTTCGGTTTGACGCCGAGCTCGAGGAGGCGCGGGATGGAGGCCGGGGCGCTGTTGGCGTGGAGCGTCGAGAGGACGAGGTGGCCGGTGAGGGCAGCGTTGATGGCGATGTCGGCGGTCTCGTCGTCTCGGATCTCGCCGACGAGGATGACATCCGGGTCCTGGCGGACGACGGCGCGCAGGGCTTGGGCGAAGGTGTAGCTCTTGCTTTTGGAGACCTCCGTCTGGAGGATGCCGGGAAGGTTGTATTCGATCGGATCCTCGACGGTGATGATCTTGACGCCGGGCTGGTTGATGGTGTTGAGCAGACTGTAGAGTGTGGTGGTCTTGCCGGAGCCGGTCGGACCGGTGTTGAGGATCATTCCGTGAGGCTTCTCGATCTGCTTGCGCACTTCCTCATAGGCGAGGCCGCGCAGTCCGAGGTCTTCTACTTCGACGATGATGTCGTCGCTACTGAGGAGACGCATGTTGAGGCTTTCACCGTGCTTGCCGGGGATGCTGTTGACACGGATGTCGATACGCTTTTCATCCATGGTGACGAAGAAGTGTCCGTCCTGGGCCCGGTCCCGCACGTTGAGGCGCATCTTGCCGAGCATCTTGATGCGGGAGAGCGCGAGGTGATAGATATCCGGGGAAAATTTCCCCACGTCTTGCAGGACGCCGTCGATACGGTAGCGGAGGCGCGCATCATCTTCTTCCGGTTCGATATGGATGTCGCTCGCCTTCATCTTCTTGGCGCCGGCCAGGATGACTTCCAGGATGTTCGAGACGGAAGTCTGGTGCAGGTTGTCCTTGAGCTGGAGGAGGGCGCCGAAGTTCTCCTCGAATTTCTCGAGATCGTTTCCCGAGAGGTTGACCCGTATCAGGTCCAGGCTTTCCAAGAGCGAGGTCCGGGTGTAGGCGGCGAGGGCTTTCTCGAAGGACGGTCGGGAAACGACGTGGAGAGTGGTATCCCAGCCATGCCCGGAGGCGAGTGTCTGAACGTACTCGAGCGTTGCCTGGTTTCCAGGATCGACGATGGCGATGTGGGTCGTCTCGCCGGTCTTCTGGAAGAGGGCGACCTCATGTTTCTTTGCGTCTTCCTTGGGAATGAGCGCGAGGTCCTCGGGATCGAGCGGGAAGAGGTGGAGATCGATATAGGAGAGACCGTTTTTGGCGGCGAGTGTCGCGGCCTCCTCTTCGATCGAGGCTTCGTGCATCTTCTTGAGGAGCGCGTCGGCCCTGGCTTGCTTTTCGGGATCGCCGATTGAAGGGATGGAGGAGATGACTTTGGGCATATTGGTTTTCTGGTTACGCTTTGTTTCCCTTATTGTACCGCAAAGGGGTTTTTTTGAGTATGAAAAACCCCTCTCTTTCGAGAGGGGTTGAAGGTTTTGCCGGAGGAGGATTTTATGACGGCAAGGTCTTGAATATCTGCTGCCACTTCTCTATCGTCTTGAGTTCGGCTTCCTCGAGGCTCCTCGCGTCGACGGTGAAGGAGAAGAGATCGCCCTGAAGTTCGCCTTCCCGGAAACGCTCGGCGAGCGCCGTGAGATTCTCCTGGGAAACGGCCTTGACGATGCCGCGCACCATCGAGACAGATTCCGGATAGAGGAGGAGGAAGAACGTGGCGGAAGAATAGTTGCTCTTGATGCGTTCCAGGACGGCCGGCAGGTCCTCGACGCGCGAACGGCTCTGCACGAGGTCCTCGAGGGAGACGGGCGCCCAGATGAGCTTGAGCTCCTCGTTCCATTTGACTCCCGCCATGACGCGGCCCCAGAGTTTGAGGAGATTGAGGGGCTGCGTCTTGTAGAGCGAACGGACGATTTTCTGCTGGTCGGCGCCTTTGTCCATGAGCTGGGAGGCGAGCTGGAGCGCTTTGGGAGTAGTATTCTTTTTCTGGAAGCTCTCCGTGGCGGAGATGATGCCGGTGAGGAGACATTCCGCTATTCTTTCGTCAATGGCGTCGGGAGCGGCACGTTCGATGAGCTCCGTCGCGATCTCGGAAACGGACGAAGCGGTGATGTCGACGAAGTTTACCTGACCGAAGAGTTCGTTCTGCGAATGGTTGTCGATGTTGATGAGCGGGATCTCGTAGAAGATGTCGGCGTTGTTCTCGTAGATCTTCCCGACGGATTCCTTGTCCGGGGCACCGACGATGAGACACAGGTCGAACTTGAACTGCGCGGGGATGAAGGAGAAATCGCGCGGGTCGATGGTGTTGTGCTCGGGCGTGAGGTAGATGCGGAGCTCCTGACCGACCGTCTCGGTGCGCACGTCGATGATCTTGTTGCGTTCGGTGTTGAAGGAAAGCACGAAGTCGCGCGCTCCCTCGATGGCCGAGAGGAGTCCTTCCGGTTCCGGGAGGAACGCGAGCTCAGTCTTGTCGCGGAGCACGTTGTCGCCGGCCACCGTCGCGTCCTTGCCATGCTTCTTGAGAAAGAAGGCGAGGGCGTAGGCGGAAGCGACGGCATCGCGGGTGGGATAGGTCGGGAGGAGAATGAGGGGACGGGAGGATTTTTTGAAGAGTTCCTGGAATTGTTGGACAGAGGTCAAGGACATACGATCGGAAAGGCAAAAGTCAAAAGACAAAAGTCAAAACGGGCTGAAACTGGGGAGCGGGTAAGAAATCAAGATACCAGAGGAAAACGTTCGTGTCAAACGAAGACGCATTTCACAAGAAGTAATAATATAGAGTACTATGAGAATGTTTTTTATTTGTCATTCCGAGCGATTCCGCGTTGCGGAAGAGTCGAGGAATCTATTTAAGCACAAAAAAGATCCCTCGGCTTCGCTCGGGATGACAGTTTTATAAGCATATGAAACAATACACCACTCATTCCGCGGAAGAAACGAGAGAACTTGGCAAAGAGATTGCCAAGACGTTGCGGCCAAAGACACTCGTGTGTCTTACGGGCGATCTCGGTGCAGGCAAGACGACCCTGGTGCAGGGTTTACTTGAAGAGCTGGGCGCCGAGCGCCCCTACGTCAGTCCTACGTTTGTTATCATGAAACAGTACGACCTTGAAACATCGAATGCGAACGGCATCGTACGTATCTACCACGCCGACGCCTACCGCGTCGAGACCAAGGACTTCGAGACCATCGGTTTCTCCGAATGGCTCTCCGACCCAGAGGGCCTCACTCTCCTCGAGTGGCCCGAGCGCGTCGCGGAGCTTCTTCCGCCTCAGTGCATCGAGATATCGCTCAAGAGCGTGAGCGAAACAGACCGGGAAATTTCCGTGGAACAAAAAACTGCCTGAACAGGCAGTTTTGCTTTCTTTGAGCCAAAGAAGTATACTCACAGTATGGAAAAGAAGCCGAAAAAACTGGTGTTGTTGGATGGGAACGCGCTTATTCATCGGGCGTACCATGCGCTGCCGCCGCTGACGACCAAGGAGGGAGAGGTGGTCAATGCGGTGTACGGTTTCGCGATGACCTTGCTCGCGGTTGTGGAGAAATTCAAACCCGACTATATCGCGGCATCGTTCGATCTCGCCGGGCCGACCTTCCGTGACGGGCTGTACGAAAAGTACAAGGCGACGAGGCAGAAAGCACCAGACGATCTCTACGCGCAGATCCCTCGGGTGAAGGAAGTGGTGCGAGCCTTCAATATCCCCATTTACGAGCAGGAAGGTTTTGAGGCAGACGACTGCGTGGGGACGCTCGCTCGTCAGGCGGAAAAAGAAAACGTCGAGACGATCATCGTGACCGGTGACAACGACGCGCTCCAGCTCGTGACACCGCTTACGAAAGTGTTTTCCATCCGCAAGGGCATCAAGGATCTCGTCCTCTACGATGAGGCGGCAGTCGAGGCGAAGTATGGTTTCAAGGCGGCGAACATTCCCGATTACAAGGGGCTCGCCGGCGATGCTTCGGACAATATTCCCGGCGTGAAGGGCATCGGGGACAAGACGGCCTGTGATCTCCTGAAACGATACGAAACGCTCGAAAACCTCTACGATCATCTCGACGAGCTCAAGGACGCGGTGCACAAGAAGTTGGAAGCGGACAAGGAGAACGCCTTTCTCTCGAAGAAGCTCGGTACGATCGATACTAATGCACCGGTACAGATCAATCTTTCTCATGCGGTGGCGGTCGAATATGACCGGGTGCAGGTGACGGAGCTTTTTCGGGACTTGGGATTTTTCAGTCTCCTCAAGAGACTCGGGACGAATGATGGTGACAAGGGACAAGCGACAAGTGACAAGAGAGATACCAAGACAGGAAACAAGGCGAAGTCAAAGAAACTGAAGAGCAGTGAAGAGGTGGAGAAGTGGTTGGAAAAAAACAAGGGCAAGGGTGTGGCGGTGTGGATCGGGAAGGGCGAAGCGTCGCTCTTCGGCGGTGAGGGAATCGCCGAGGTGAAGTTCGCGACTTCCGAGGATGAACAGACGGTTGTCGTGTGGAACGATGAGACGAAACGAATACTGAAGATATTTTTGGAAGATACGAAACGGCCCAAGATCGTCTACGACGCGAAGGCCATGATGCACCTCTTGGCGAATGAAGACATCGGACTCGGAGGCGTCGCGCGCGACGTGCTCCTCATCGCTTACCTCCTCCACTCCGGCGGCAACGTCGAATTCGAGCAGCTCGTCTTTCAGGAGCTCGGGCACGATCATTCCGACGCGGAAGCGGCGCACCTCTACGGCGTGAACGCGCGCCTCGGCGAACAGATGAAAAAGATATCTTCCGAGCAGGAGGCGGGCCGCACACTCCTCGACGTCTACGGTGAGATCGAACTCCCGCTCATCCCGGTGCTCTTCCGGATGGAACGTCACGGTATCCGTCTCAACGGGAAAAAATTCGAAGCGCTCTCGAAGGAACTGGAACAGGAACTGAAAGCGCTCGAACAAGACATCCACATGTTCGCCGGAAGAGAGTTCAATATCAACTCGCCCAAGCAGCTTTCCGAAGTGCTCTTCACCGATCTCAAGATCCCGACTACCAACATCAAGAAGACCAAGACGGGCATCTCCACCGCGTCGACGGAACTGCAGAAGCTCGCCGAGTATCCGATCGTCGCGAAGATCGAGAGCTATCGCGAACTCTTCAAACTCAAGACTACCTATCTCGACGTCCTGCCGACACTCGTCGACAAGAACTCGCGCCTCCATACCACATTTCACCAGGCCGTGGCGGCGACAGGGCGGCTCTCGTCATCCGATCCCAACCTGCAGAACATTCCCGCGCGTAATTCCTGGAGCGAGCGCGTGCGTGGAGCGTTCGAGGCGAGCGAGGGATACGTGCTCGTCGGAGCGGACTACTCGCAGATCGAGCTTCGCGCCATGGCGCACATGTCAGGAGACCCGTCGCTTGTCGAGTCTTTTAAAAAGGGCGAGGATGTCCATCGTACGACGGCATCGGTCGTCTTCAAGGTGAAGCCGGAGGAAGTGAACGCCGATATGCGACGCCAGGCCAAAGTCTTCAACTTCGGCATCATGTACGGGATGGGGAGTTTCGGACTCTCGCAGGCGGCGCAGATCGACCAGAAGGAAGCGGCGACATTCATCGCGGAATACTTCAAGAAATTCGCGCGCGTGAAGGAGTTCATGGAGACGATGAAGCAGCAGGCGCGCGAGAAAGGATACGTCGAGACGGAGGCGGGGCGTCGTCGCTACGTGCCGGAGATCGAGAGCGGCAACGTGCAGATCGTCCGGGCCGCGGAACGAATGGCGATCAACATGCCGATTCAGGGACTGGAAGCGGATATCGTGAAGCTCGGAATGATCCAAGTGGACAAGATCGTCCGTGAGTACGGCGACGATGCGCGCATGGTCCTCCAGGTCCACGACGAGCTCATCTTCGAAGTGCGCAAGGAAAAAGCGGACGCTTTCGCGAAGGAGATCAAGAAAGCGATGGAGAGCGCTTATCCTCTCCGTGTCCCTCTCATCGCCGAAGTAGCCATCGGAAAGAACTGGGGAGAGATCTGAAACAGCGATCGGTATTTAGAAAACATACCTTATATTATGAACATGGAGAGATTCAGATTACCGGAGGAAATGTCCCGGGCATCACGGGAAGCATCGTCTGAGCGAGAATCGGAAGAGAGGTTTTACGATTTGCTTGAGACGTTGGTACCCCAATTGAGAGAACGGTGGGAGAGGGAACTGGAAGAGAAGGTCGGGACCGGCGAGATGGATTTTTCTCAGGCATGTCGGAAAATAGAAAGCGTCATCGCTGAACGGGAAAAGGCGCTCTATCATTCGTATACACCCGTCACGAAAGGCTCGTTCGATTGGATGGAGATCCCGCTCGAGAGCGAGAAGCTCAACAGTACCGTCGAAAGACTGCTTTCCTCCCGTCTTGAGGAAAACCTGCTGGGAAGCGGGGCCGTTGCGAAGGTGTACCGTGTCGAAAATACCGAGAGTATCTGCGTGAAGGTGGTCGAGAACGAGCAGACATATCGCATGGGGAACACCATTTTTCAGGAATCCCAGTTTTTGGAAGATTTGTCCGATTATGAGGTGGACGGGGTGAGGACGCCGCATTTCATCCAGTGTTTTTCCGGAGGAAGGATGAACGCGATCGTTATGGAAGAGATACGTGGGGCGAGTCTCGAGCAGATCATGAACGGGGATGAGGGGTTTCCGGAGCAGTTCGATTTTTCCGATTTCTTCGCGCGACTGAAGCGTTACTTCGAGGCCCTGCATCGAAAGAATTATTTTCATCTGGATATAGCCCCGCGCAACATCATGGTGGATAGGGAAACCGGTCTGCCGGTCGTCATCGATTTCGGGAAAGCGAAACACTTCCAGTTTTCGGAGGAGGTCACGCTGGAAGCGGAAAGGGACCTGGCCGGTTTTGAGGCGGTCAAAGCCGAGACAAAGAACTTCCTGGGAGGGAAGTCTCGGAAGGGCAGTATTGACAAAAAATCGTTTCTCTAGTATAAATAACCCACCCTATATCCTATGGAGGAAGACGTGTTCTCGAAAAAGCTCTTGGAAAAAGCCCGGAAAGAAGCACAAGTGATGCTCAAAGAAGGGCGCAGTGAAGGAGAAATCGTAGCAGGGAAAAAGGGGAAGCTGCGCATCACCGAGAATGCTGAAAAGGACGCAATGACGTCGTTTGAAATCGAGGGACGAAGATTCTTCATCGTCCTTCCGAAACGTGACCTGGTTGCTTGAAGTTTGCGGCCAGGTTTTTTGTTGGAAATTTTTCATTATGCCTGAACTGCCTGAAGTACAAACGGTCGTGTCGCAGCTGGGACGGAAAGTCACCGGCCTGAGAGTAGAGGGTTTTTGGACGGACTGGCCGAAGCAGGTTCGGGTGCCGCTTCGGACGCTCAAGAAGCAGATCGTCGGTGCGACCATCATCGGCACGCGCCGCTTCGGCAAGCACATCGTGATCGATCTCGGAAACGGTCTCTCGATCCTCATCCATCTCAAGATGACGGGGCACCTCCTCGTGAAGACACCGGCTAACCGGGACGCGAAGCACTTCAGAGAGGACCCGTACAATCAGTTCATCCATCATATTTTCATGCTCTCCCATGGGACGACCGTCGAGTTTTCCGACATGCGCAAGTTCGGTTGGATCGACGTGGTGGAGAGTCATCAGGTAGACAAGGTGGCGAGCGTCGCAGCCTTGGGTCGTGACGCGCTGTCCAAAGAGATGGATCTCGGACACTTCTCTGAGATCCTTGCTCGCAATACAAACAAGAAGATCGGTGCGTTGCTTCTCGAGCAGGAAAAAATCGCCGGCATCGGAAACATCTATCGGAGCGAGATACTCTTCCGGGCCGGTATCCGTCCCGTGCGCCTGACCGGATCGCTCACTCGCAAAGAGAAGGAGAAGCTTTTCGAAAAGATGAAAGAGACGCTCAAGGAAGCGACGAGGCTTCGTGGCACGTCGGACGGCGATTTTCGTGACACGAGCGGCAAACAAGGGAGTTTCCAGAAGACACTTTTCGTCTACGACCGCGAAGGAGAGCCGTGCAAGAAATGTGGTACAATGGTGGAGCGTAAAAAGATAGGACAACGGAGTGCTTTTTATTGCCCCCGCTGTCAGAAGTGACACCGATAGGTGTCATCCCGGACTCGATCCGGGATCCTGTAGTAAATAAGTAAGATCCTGAACCAAGTTCAGGATGACAATATATAAATATGTCGAATAGCAAAAAAATCATCGTCGTGGTGGTCGCGATCGCCATCGTCGGTATCGGGTATTTCGTCTTCGGCAAGAAAGACGCCCGGAAGCCGATCGAGCTTAACAACAAGGGGCAGTCGGTGCAGCAGGAATCCGGTCCTATCAATACCGGTCCCGTGAGTCCGATCTCGGGGCTTCCCTGTGACAACTGGAACCGCCGGCCTATCGCCGTGATGCAGCCCTCCGATGTTCCGGCCCGTCCGGCAGCCGGATTCGCCGCGGCGGACATGGTCGTCGAGATGCCGGTCATCACCGCTTCGGTCACGCGACTCATGGGTGTGTATGTCTGCAATGATCCTGAGGACGTCGGTTCGATGCGTAGTTCCCGCCATGACTTCATCCACCTGGCCAAGGGCCTCGACGCCATCTATGTCTCCTGGGGCGGTTCGCACTTCGCCAAGGAGAAACTCAACGAGGGCGTGATCGACAACCTCAACTGCAACAACGACGGCGGCAAGTCGGCCGGCCAGTACTGCTACCGCAAGGAAGTCGGCAAGGACGGCATCGTGCGCGGTGTCGATACCGGCTATGCCAAGTTCGCCAAACTCTTGGAGGCTGCCAAGGACAACGGGTACCGCTTGGAGGGAAAGTTCAGCGGGTACAAGCACACGGCTGAGACTCCCACGGAAGAACGCCCCAAGGGTGGACACCTCCGCGTCGCTTTTGCCGGGCCGTTCGCGGCGGAATATGACTACAACCCTGAGAACAATACGTTCCTGCGCACCTGGGGCGATGTGCCCGATGTCGATCGCAACACCAAGGAGCGTGTCGCACCAAAGAACGTGATCGTCCTCATGGCACAATCGGAGCAGATCGAGGGCCAGTACAACAACGTGCAGCTCGGTGACCCGTGGTTCGACTCGAGCGACTCCGGCGACGCCACCTACTACATGAACGGCAAACAGTACCGCGGTACCTGGAAGAAGGACAAGTCGAGCATCGACAGCAAACTGCAGTTCCTCGACGAATCCGGCAACGAGATGGCCTTCGTCCCGGGGCAGATGTGGGTCGAGGTCCTCGAACCCGGCCAGGGTCACAAGTGGGTTCCGACGGAATAGAGTCAGGAATCAAGAATTGAGAATCAAGAAAAAAGAGAGGCGAAACCTCTCTTTTTCCTTATAATCCCTATTCTCTATTCATGATTCTCTATTCTTCTTTGAAGTTTCATCCCTCTCTCTGAATCCGCTATACTGGAGAAGTATCACTGAATCATATGATTTTACTCCTTCATGGTGAAGACGGTTTCCGGGTCAATCGCAGGCGGTTGGCGTTGCAGCAGGCGTTTGCCAAAAAGTACCCTGGTGCTGATATCTTTACCTTTGATTTTGAAGACCGGCGGTCGCTTGCCGATGTGCGCGAGGCTGTGTCGCTCTGCGAGGGAGGGTTGTTCGCGAGCGAAAAGCTCGTCGTCATGTTGCATCTCATGTCGCTGGAAGGGGAGAGCGAGAAGTTTCTCATAGAGTTTCTCAAGGCGTTCAAGAAAGATACGGTCAGCAAAACGACGCTCCTCTTCGTCGAACCAGGGAAGATCAAGAAGACGCAGCCGATAGCGAAGTGTCTCCTCAAGGAGGCGGACAAAGTGGAAACATTCGAAAAGATGTCCGAGGCGGAAGCGGCGGCCTATATCAAAAAAGAACTGAAAAGTATCGATGACGCGATGAGCTTTTCCCGGGACGGTCTTCAAACGTTTCTCTCAGTGACTGGCGGTTCAAGCGCGCGGATGCGAAGCGAGCTCGAGAAGCTCTCGAATTTCAAGCCGGGAGAGATGATCGAGAAAGAAGACGTGCTCATGTTGTCACGGATGCCGTCGGAGAGCGCGATCTTCGAGGCGCTCGACAGTCTCGGCCGCGGTGAAAAGGAAAAAGCACTCACGCTCCTCTCCCGCGAGGCGGACAAGCCGGAAGGGGTGTTTCCGGTCCTCGGGATGTGCGCGTGGCAGGTGCGAAGGATGCTTCTCGTCCGTGATGCCTTCGACGGCGGGGTACGGCGGCCGGGTGATATCGCGAGCGCGACCAAGCTCGCGCCCTTCGTTGTGCAGAAGACGCTTGGCTCGATCGAATATTTCCCCCTCACTCGTATCAAAGCCGGCCTTTCGCTTCTCTCCGAGTTCGATACCAAGATGAAGACCGGCGGCATGACTCCCCAGGCGGCGTTGGATCTCTTTGTGTGGAAATTCTAGAGAGATGTATCATGTATAAAGTATTACGTATCCTGTATGAGGGGAATACGGTATTAAAAACATAAAACCGCCGAGAGGCGGTTTTATACATCATACAAGATACAAAATACACGATACTACTTCGTTGCCGCCTTCTTCACCAGCGCATTGAGGCGGGATTTCTTGCGGGCGGCAGTGTTCTTCTTGACGATACCCTTGGCCGCGGCCTTGTCGAGGGCCTTGATGGCGACCTTGAGGGTCTTCTGAGCATCATCGACTTTTCCGGCCGAGACGGCTTCGCGGGTCTTCTTGATGGCGCTCTTTACGACACCTTTGACGATCTTGTTGCGCGCGGTCTTCTTGTCGGTGACGCGCATGTACTTCTTGGCGGCTTTCTTGATGGGCATAACGTTACAAAGTCAAAAATCAAAAGTTAAAAGTTTCGGAGCTGAGACATAACCATTTGTAGCATGGGAGCGCGCTTTTGGCAAGGGAAAGGGAAAAGTGCTAGTCTAGGAGTATGATCGCACAATTGCAAGGAAAAATAGCGGGAATAAACGGAAACTCCATCATCCTCATGGTCGGGGGCGTGGGATACAAGGTGTTCGTCTCCCCGTATACCCTGGGCAAACTCGTTGGAAGAGTGGACGACGTGCTCCTCCATATCTACACTCAGGTACGCGAAGACATCCTCGCGCTCTATGGTTTTCTCGACGAGGAAGAGCTCAACATGTTCGAGCTTCTCATCTCCGTGTCCGGTATCGGACCCAAGGTCGGTCTCTCGATCCTTTCCATCGCGAACGTCAATACTATCAAGACTGCCATCGTCAACAAAGACCCCTCGATCCTCACGCGCGTCTCGGGAGTCGGCAAAAAGACCGCCGAGCGCGTCATCGTGGAACTTCAGAACAAAGTGGATGCCTTGGGTGTAGAAGATCAGGCCGGGGCGCTCGTCGGACAGGAAGCCCTCGAGGCGCTTACGGCCCTCGGCTATTCCGTGACGGAAGCCCGTGAGGCGCTCAAGCTCGTGCCGGTGGAAGTCTCCGACGTCGGTGCGCGCGTCCGCCAGGCACTGAAGAACCTGGGAAGGTAGATTCCAAATCCCAAGTACCAAAATACAAACAAACCACGAATATCAATGACCAAAATCACAAAACGGTTTTTTAGGACATTGGAGTTTTGGTGATTGGAATTTTTTTGGAAATTGGGATTTGGTGCTTGGTACTTGTGTAACGACACTACTATGGAAAACGAACTCACATTTTTGCAGAAACATTCGCCGGACGGAGGATTCCTCCAGTCGGAGCATTGGCGGAGGTTTCAGGAGGCAGCCGGGCATAGGGTGGTGCACGTCGAGGGGGCCGGCTTCCTCGCGAGCGGCATCGTGCACGAGCTGCCGGTCGTCGGGGAGTACGTGTATTTTCCGCGCGGGCCGGTAGTGGATATGGGGCATACCGACCTCTCCGTCGTGGTCAAGGAGATGGCACGTGCGTCCAAAAAAATCGGTGCCAAGTGGCTGCGAGTAGAGGTGGCCGATGAACGGATCGTCGAGAAGCTTCGGACGTTCTTCTACGAGCGGGTGGTGCGGGCGCCGCACGACGTGCAGCCGCGGGAAATCCTCGTCGCGGATCTCACCTCTACGGAAGAGGAATTGCTCACCAAGATGAAACAGAAGACGCGCTACAATATCCGTCTTGCGGAAAAGAAGGGTGTCAGAGTCTTTGAGACGCGCGAGAAGAAGTACCAGGAGGCATTTCTGAAACTCATCGAGGCGACAGCCGGGCGCAAGGAGATCGTGGCACATCCGCTCTCGTACTATCGGAAATTCTTCGAAGCGTTTCCGGCGGATGTCTGCAAGCTCTTTGTTGCGGAGTATGAGGGGACCGTGCTCGCGGCGAACATCGTGGCGCAGTACGGCAACTTCGCCTACTATCTCCACGGAGGATCGAGCAGCAAGCACCGCGATCTCATGGCGCCGTACCTCCTCCAGTGGCACCAGATGCAGGAGATGAAAAAACGCGGCTGCCGTTTCTACGATTTCGGCGGCGTACGCGTCGCCACCAAGGGCGAGGGGAACGGTTCCTGGGATGGCATCACGCGCTTCAAGCAGGGCTTCGCTCCTGAGGCGACGCCTCTCCTTCTTCCGGGGGCCTATGACATCATCCTCGACGAAAAGCATTATTCGCTCTACAATTATCTGCGCCATATGAAGCAGAGCTACGTGTATCTCAAGAAATTCTTCGGCCGGTAATGTCAAACTTTTTCCACACATTGAAAAACCTTGTCCCGCAGGGGATGAAGAACCGGTATCACTTGGCGCAGGCGGTCATCGCGTGCGTCGTTTTCGGTTTTCCGGCGAGGCGGTTGACTGTCATCGGTGTGACAGGGACGAACGGCAAGACGACGACGACGCAGCTCATCGCACGCATCCTGGAGAAATCAGGAAAGCGGGTAGCGCTCGCCTCGACGATCAACTTTCAGATCGGTGAGAAGCAATGGACGAACGCGTCGAAGTTCACGACACTCTCTTCGTGGCGGATCCAGAAATTCCTGCGCGAGGCGGCCGAGGCCGGATGCGAGTACGCCGTCATCGAGACGTCGTCGCATGCCCTCGATCAGAACCGCGTGTGGGGTATTCCCTACCGCATCGCCGTCCTCACCAACGTGACGCGCGAACATCTCGATTATCATAAGACGATGGACGAGTACCGCAAGGCCAAGTGCAAACTCTTTGAGATTGCCAAAGAGGGTGTGGTCAATCTCGATATGGAAAATCCGGAATATTTCTGCAATCTCTCTGGAAAATCATTCCTCACCTATAGCACCAAGGACGCGCAGGCACATCTCTTCGCAAAGGATATCGAACTCGACTTCAAGGGAACGGAATTCACCGTGGACGAGATGCGTTTCCGGTTGTCGCTCCCGGGCCTCTTCAACATCGAGAACGCGCTCGCGGCCCTTGGTGTGGCACGGCTTCTCAAGATTGATTTCGAGATTGCCAAAGTCGCGCTTGAGAGCGTGACGGGTGTGTCAGGACGGATGGAACTCGTACCCAACGACATCGGTGCGGATATTCTCATCGACTATGCCGTGACGCCCGACGCCTTTGAGAAGCTCTACGCGTCGATCCTACCTCTCAAGATTCCCGGGACCAAGATCATCCATGTTTTCGGCGCATGCGGGGAGCGTGATCGGGGCAAGCGCCCGATGCTCGGAGAGATCGCTTCCGGTTACGCCGATGTCATCATCCTTACCAACGAGGATCCGTACTACGAGGACCCGGAGCGTATCATCGATGAGATAGAAAATGGCGTAACAAAAAAGAAAAATAATTTCTACCGTATTTTCGACCGCCGCGAAGCCATCCGTCAGGCGCTCTCTCTCGCGGAGCTCGGCGACATCGTCCTCATCACCGGCAAGGGCGCGGAGGAAACGATAGCGATAGGCGACAAGCGTCTTCCCTGGAACGAACGACAGGTGATAGAGGAGGAACTTCGCGCCTTGAAGGGATGATTCTATATATAAAAGAAAGAGCGGCCGCCTCGATGGGTCAGCCGCCCGGCTTTTTCTGCGCAAGTCCCGTTCAAACGGCAGGGCGAAGTCCTGCATGTTTTAGTGTCGAGTGTCTTTGAAGGACTCCTCGGAGGAGATCGGCCACGTCTTGATCTATGCCTTGATCGGTCATCGTTTCGATAAACCGTTCAGAGCAAAGCGCGATGAGATGCTGATCGAGAAAGTCGCTGATGAAGCTTAGCACGGAGGCGCGATCTTTTGTGGCTTGCAGAGTGCGGTACAGAGGAATGACTTGAGAGGAAAACTCCTCGACTTCCACGAAAGCGATGATTTCGTGGGCGGGGCAGGGAAAACCGCGTGGGTTGGCGAAGTAGTTCTCGTTGGCGCGGACCACGCAGTGGAAGTAGCCGAGATCGTCTCTCTCCAGCCTTTTTCCTAGGCAAAGGAATACCCGGATTTCGGAAACATCTTGACTGCCGACCTGGTCTGGCATGGTTCTCTCCTTAGCGCGTGGTGGGTGGAAGGTACTGCGAAATATTTCCCACTTTAGGGAAAAGAAAGACGGTTGTCAACAGACAACCGCCTCGGATACCAAGAAGGATTTTGAGAGAAACCCTACAGGGCGAGGGCGATGAAGACGATAGTCAGGACGAAGCCGACGACTCCGCCGACGATGACCTCGCTCACGCGGTGCCCCACGCGTTCCTTGAGACGGGGAAACCGCTCCTTGTCGATGTGGAGCTGCTCGACGAGCATGTTGAGGTAGCGTCCCTGATCGCCCAGGTGCATCCGGAGACGGGCAGCGTCGTCGATGACGATGAAGGCGAGCACTGCTGACAGGGCGAAGGCGCCGGTGTGCACGCCCTCATAGTAGCCGACGGTCGTGAGGAGCGAGACGACGAGGGCGGTATGGGCGCTCGGCATGTGCCCATGAGTGAAGACGTATTCGAAATTCCAACCGTGTCTGATGGAATAGACGACAAACTTGATGAGTTGTGTGAGGATGCCGACCGTGATCGGAATGAGGAAAACGGCGTAGTCGTTGAGCCAGGACATAGTGGTTGTGCTAGGTTTAATGGCTCCAGTATATCATGTCCCGCCACGTTCCGGCAGTTGCATTTTCCTCTTGTTTTGCTACTCTGAAGGCAAGGGGGGTCTACCATTAAACTGAAAATTATGAGTGTCTCATTGGTCATCCTGTTAGTCGCGGTATTTTTCGTCCTCTACGCGGTAGCCGTGTATAACGGCCTGGTCCGCCTCAAGATGCGCACGGAGGAGGCCTGGAGTGACATCGACGTCCAGCTCAAGCGCCGCTACGACCTCATCCCGAACCTCGTGAACACCGTCAAGGGCTACGCGACCCACGAGCGCGAGGTACTCGAAAAGGTGACCGAAGCGAGGACACGCGCCATGCAGGCCGGGAACGCCCACGACAAGGCCGAAGCGGAAAACATACTTACCGGCACGCTCAAGAGTCTCTTCGCTGTCGCGGAAAACTACCCCGATCTCAAGGCCAACCAGAACTTCCTCGAACTCCAGCGCGAGCTCTCCGACACCGAGAACAAGATCCAGGCCGCGCGCCGCTTCTACAACGGCAACGTGATGGAGCTCAATACCAAGGTGGATTCGTTCCCGTCCAACATCGTCGCCGGGATGTTCAACTTCGGGAAGCGCGAATTCTTCGAACTCGAGGAGGAAGCCGCCAAAGAACCGGTCAAGGTCCAGTTTTAGAATCAAGAATCAGGAATCAGGAATCAGGAATGGAAAGAGAACTCTTTCCATTTTTGTACTAAAGCATTCATAATTCTTGATTCATAATTCTCAATTCTTCCTCATCCTATGGCTACGCTCTACAACCAATACGACAAGAACAGCCGGCTCACCTGGGTCTACCTCACTTTGTTCCTGGTCCTGGTCATCGGGGTGGGGTATATCTTCGCCGGGGCCTTCGGCGACAGTTCCATCCTCTATATCGCCGTCATCGTCTCGATCCTCATGAGTTTCGCCTCCTACTGGTGGAGCGACAAGATCGTCCTCTCCATGAGCGGCGCGCACGAGGTCGATCCCAAGGATCCGAACGGTCTCGAGCTCTACCGTCTCGTGGAGAACCTCGCCATCACGGCAGGACTCCCGACGCCCAAGGTATACATCATCGAAGACACGGCCATGAACGCTTTCGCCACTGGTCGCAATCCCGAGCACGGTGTCATCTGCTTCACGACCGGCATCATCAACCGTTTGGAACGGAACGAACTGGAAGGTGTGGCGGCGCACGAGCTCTCGCACATCGGCAATCGTGATACGCTCGTATCGACAGTCGTCGTCATCCTGGTCGGCATCGTGGCGCTCCTCGCGGACTGGTTCCGTCACATGGCATTCTGGGGAGCGGGGAACCGCGACAACGACAACCGTAGCGGGCAGGCACAAGTGATCTTCTTTGTCATCGGGATCGTGCTCTCTATCCTGGCGCCGATCGCCGCGACCTTGATCCAGCTCGCGATTTCGAGGAAGCGCGAGTTTTTGGCGGATGCCTCCGGCGCGCTTCTCACGCGCTACCCCGAGGGTTTGGCTTCGGCCCTCCAAAAGATTTCCGGTGACACGGAACCCCTGGAGGCGGCCAACCGCGCCACCGCCCATCTCTACATCGCCAACCCCTTCAAGGGGAAAAATATCGCCAAGCTCTTCATGACCCACCCGCCTATGGAAGAACGCATCGCCGCGCTCCGAGGAATGGAAGTGAAATAAACCAGGTAGGAGCGTCTTCCGTAATTTCTTTTTTCTTCCCTTTCCTTCCGCCGAACATGTCCGACTCACTCTGCCGAACGGGGAGCTGTCCTGTCGAGACCATCCGTCACGCTCGACCGTTACCGGCTCGCTCGTCGCACATGTGACCGACGTCAGCTGGCGAAGAGAAAAAGAAATTACGGAAGACTTCTTTGCTTATGTCGTCTCCTTATCAGGAATTTGCACAAAAGGCGAGAGAGCGCTTTCTGGAAAAACGGAAGAAGATGGCGGCAGGGACGGGGCAGTACCAGTTCACGATGCACGCGCAGTACAAGATGCGGCAGTACGGTCTCTCCGAACAGCGCGTGAAGAGCGTCATCAGAAGTCCTAAGCGTCGCGAGGAAGGCATCGTAAAAGATACCGTCGCCGTCATGCAACCGGTCTCCGTGAAGCGCAGCACCGACGGTAAGGAGGCATGGAAACAGGAGATATGGGTGATGTTTGTTGTAAAAGGTGCTAGGCAAGAGGCAAAAGATAATAGGCGGAAAATGGCAGAGAGCAAGAAGAGAGGCGTTGAAAAAAGTTCTATTGCCTATCCTCTCCTGCCTTCTGCCTACAAAGTAATCAGTGCCTGGCGGTACCCGGGAGTCAGCCCGAAACGCAACCCTATTCCTGAAGATATTTTGCGGGAACTGGAAGATGGGAGTATACTGGGGGAAGAGGAGGGGGTTTAATATTAAGAATTAAATTCCAGTAGTATGGAAGGAGAAAACATGCAGCAGGGGATGGGGGGGGAGCAGGGAGCACCGCAGCAGGCTCCGATGGGCGGACAGAGCGACGCGGAGCAGAACAAGGTCATGGCGATCGTCGGATACATCATCCCGATCCTGTTCTTCATCCCGCTTGTGACCGATGCCAAGAACAGCCCGTTTGCCAAGTTCCATGCCAACCAGCAGCTCGTGCTCCTTTTGGCGGGTATCGCGGTGAACGTCGTCGGAACGATCATTCCGGTCCTCGGTTGGTTCATCATCCTGCCGCTCGGAACGATCGCCCTCATCGTGTTGGCCGTCATGGGTATCATCCATGCCGCCAAGGCCGAGATGAAGCCGCTTCCACTTATCGGCAGCTTCTCGATTATCAAATAACCCTGAGCTTGTCGAAGGGTCATCCCGGACTCGATCCGGGATCTCGTAGAAACACCAAAAAGACCCCGATTTTTATCGGGGTTTTTGCTTTTTATAAGCCACAAATCATCTCTCTAGTCTTGACAGGACCCGTTTTTTGGAGTATACTATATGGTCAAGTAAGATCTTTGACAATTATCAATCAGGCACGACCCGTGCCGCCTTCCTCTGAGGAGAGAAATCATGTTTGCGAATATCATCAAGGGTCTGGTGGCTGCGGTTCTCGCCTCGCTGCTGTCCGGCTGTTTGCTGACGACTGGTGGTCCGCGCTACCAAGGCGAAATCGAACGGGTACAGGATCGGATCGTGGAGAATGCTGTCGATGCTACCACGTGCGGTGCCTCGTCTCTGATGGACAAGGCAGTGCAGCGGCTGGTGGCACGCGGTAACAGCTACAACAACTACGCGAACCAGGCGAACTTCATCGCCTGCCGCGCTCAAGAACGCGCCCAGCGCCAGCAGGAATATTGGCAAGCGCAGGCTCGCGCCGAGCAACGCCGCATGGAGCAGCGCCAGAACGCCCCGCAGTGTTACTACACGAAGCAAGGAGGCAAAGTGCAGGAATACTGCACGGAACGCGTCTACGAGCAGTGGAGGTGACAGAACATCGTTACCCTCCACAAGACCGGTTGTTCAAGAAGAAGCAATTCTTCGAGAGCAGCCGGTTTTTACATTCCTGCGGAATATTTTTTAAGGTATACTGGATATGAATTCATCCTACTGCCTACGACCTAATACCTAATGTCTGTTCAAAAATGAAACAAACAAAAATCGTCGCGACCATCGGGCCGGCATCGGAATCCAAAGAGATGCTCCGGAAACTCGTCGAGGCCGGCATGAACGTCGTACGGCTCAACTTCTCCCACGGCGAACACGCGTGGCATAGGGACATCATCAACCGCGTGCGCGAGCTCTCTCATGAGCTCAATCTTCCCATCGGTATCCTTGCCGACCTCCAGGGGCCGCGCATCCGTACGGAAGTGAAGGATGAACACAAGGTGAAAAAAGGCGACATGTTCCGTGTGAGCGACATCGGCAAGAAAGAGACGCTTACCATCGACGATGCACAGGAGAACGAGCCGATGGTGCTTCTCGATATGCCGGGTATCGCGAGCGACCTGCAAGTCGGACATATGATCCTCATCGAGGACGGGACGCTCCAGCTCAAGGTGATCGAAGTCAGAGACAGCTTCGTGCGAGCCGAGGTGCAAAACGACGGCACGCTCAAGAATCGGAAAGGCGTGATCCTGCCGGACTCGAAGCTTACTCTTCCGATTCTCTCCGAGAAGGACAAGAAGGATCTCGCGTTCGTACTCGAGGAAGGGGTGGATTTCGTAGGATTGTCCTTTGTCGGATCGGCGGAGGATATCGCGAGTGTGCGCGAGGAGATGAAACATGTCCTCGGCGAGGGTGCGAATTTCCCGCAGCTCGTCTCCAAGATCGAGCGCAAGGAAGCCATCAAGAATCTCGCAAGCATCATCCAGGCGTCGGACGCGGTGATGGTGGCACGCGGCGATCTCGGTATCGAGATGCCGGAGTCGGAAGTGGTCATCCTCCAGAAGGAGATCATCGCCGAGAGTCTCAGGGCCATGAAGCCGGTCATCGTCGCGACGCAGATGATGAAGTCCATGACGGAGAATCCGCAGCCGACGCGGGCCGAAGTCTCGGACGTGTCCAACGCGGTCATCGATCATGCCGACGCGGTGATGCTCTCCGAGGAATCGGCTATGGGCAAGTATCCGGTGGAGACGGTCGCCATGATGCGGGAAATCATCGAGAAGACCGAAGAATCTCCCTTCGACGATCTCTACCAGGCGCTCGACCTCAACTTTCGAAGCGAATATGCGGTCATGATCCGAAGCGTCTACGAACTGGCCAAAAGTTTTCGCACCAAGGCGATCCTCCTTCTCTCCATGAGCGGATTCACGGCGCGGCTTCTCTCTCACTTCCGTCCGGAAAGCAGGCTCTACGTCGCGACCAACAGTCGCTCGACCTGGCAGCAGCTCTCCCTCGTGTGGGGCATCGACCCGTACCTCTTCGATGGTGATCAGGAGCTCGATACCCTCGTCGAACGTCTCATGCAGGCGACGGAAACAGATGGGAAACTGAGCCGTGGCGACCAGGTCGTCGTCTTCCATGGCCGCACGCCGGACCAGGAGACGCTCAAACTTGTCGGAATCAGGGAAATACGATAGACTGCCTTGCGTACTTTTGGAAAGGTGGCCGAGTGGTTTAAGGTACTTGCTTGGAAAGCAAGCGTAGGGGAAACCCTACCGAGGGTTCGAATCCCTCCCTTTCCGCCTTGTGCGGGAAAAAGTTTACCTGCCGGAGGCAGGTAAACGCAGGGAAATCCATCCCTCATCACTCTAATTTTTTTAACAAGCTTTAAGGGGAAAAGCTATGAAGGATATGATCAATGGGTTTTTCGAATTCATCCGGACGCAGGGGGTCATCGGTCTCGCGGTCGGTTTTATCCTGGGCGGCGCCGTGTCCAAGGTGGTGACGGCCCTGGTGACGGATATCATCAATCCGCTCCTCGGTATCGTGCTCGGGGCGGCCGAAGGGTTGAAGACGGCGAAACTGAGTGTCGCCGGATCAGAAATCCTCTGGGGGGACTTCGTGGCGGTACTGATCGATTTCATCATCATCTCCGCGGTCGTGTACTTCGGCGTGAAGGGGGTCGGCCTCGACAAACTCGACAAGAAGAAAGAGGAAAAGAAATAAGTATCGCGGTTTTTTCGAACAATATCATCGTGCGCACGATTTCCAGCGGCCGTTAGAAAATGTGTGCAAAAAGGAGAAGTCTCTGTCGATCGGCAGGGATTTTTCGTTTTCTCAAAAAGAGGGGTATAATGCCGGGTGAACTTTACTCGTAACGATGTATCTATGAAAAAGAACGATTTTGGAAAAAAAGCGCTTGCCGTCCACAAAAAACTCAAAGGAAAAGTCGAAATCAGGCCGAAAGCCAAGGTGACAAACAAGGCGGACTTGAGTGTCTATTAC
This sequence comes from uncultured Bdellovibrionales bacterium, assembly GCA_964384235.1. Taxonomy (GTDB): domain Bacteria; phylum Patescibacteriota; class Minisyncoccia; order Moranbacterales; family UBA1568; genus UBA1568. Next base: position 55,932 of record CAYLJX010000005.1, read on the forward strand.
ACACCCGGCGTGGCCGCCGTCTCGTCATATCTCGCGACGCACAAGGACAAACTGCGCGATTATACGATGAAGCGCAACACCGTGGCGGTCATCTCGGACGGATCGGCGGTCTTGGGGCTCGGGAACATCGGCCCGGAAGGGGCGCTCCCCGTGATGGAGGGGAAAGCCATGCTCTTCAAGGCCTTGGCGGATGTCGACGCCATTCCGATTGTCCTCGACACGCAGGAGACCGACGAGATCATCTCGACCATCCGGCACATCGCCCCGGCGTTCGGCGGGATCAATCTTGAGGATATCGCCGCACCGCAGTGTTTCGAAGTGGAACGGAGACTTCATGAAGTGCTCGACATTCCGGTCATGCACGACGATCAGCACGGGACGGCCATGGTGGTGCTCGCCGGTCTCATCAATGCCTTCAAGGTGGTGAAGAAGAACCCGAAGAAATCAACGGTGGTCGTGGTCGGAGCGGGAGCGGCGGGAAATGCTATTACCAGTCTTCTGTTGAAGTTCGGTATCGGGAACCTCATCATGGTGGACAGTCGCGGCATCGTGAGCGTCGATCGCAATGATATGAACCCTTTCAAGGTGGCCATCGCCCGCGTGACCAACAAGGAAAAGCGCACCGGGTCGCTCGACGAGGCGCTCAAGGGTGCGGATGCGCTCGTCGGCGTGTCCAAGGGCGGTGCGGTGACGGCGGCTCATGTCAAAAGCATGGCCAAGGACCCGATCATCTTCGCGCTGGCCAATCCGACGCCGGAAATCATGCCGGATGTCGCCACAAAGGCCGGGGCGGCGGTCGTGGCCACCGGACGATCGGATTTTTCCAACCAGATCAACAACTCGCTCGGCTTCCCCGGTATCTTCCGCGGCGCGCTCGATCACGGTGTGAAACAGATCACGGAGGAAATGCTCTTGAAGGCGGCCAAGAATCTCGCGGCGCTCGTCAAAAAGCCGGCCAAAGAATCAATCATTCCCAACACCTTTGACAAGCGCGTCGTCAAAGCTGTCGCTTCCGCAATCCGCTAGTTTAGCGGTAAAAAATTCTTCGATTGTTGAAAAATTTGTATGTTATAATGGAGGTACTTAAAAAACTCCATTATGGAAAATCCATACGTTTCTTCGTCATCGTCGGTTCCGGTGAAACGGCACTCCGGCGTCGTCAAGTGGGCGCTCGTCATCGGTATCGCCATCGTCATCAACCTCTTTCTCACGTACCTCGTGCGTGTGATCTATCACGAGCCGGAATTCGAGGGTTTCTGCCCCGAGGAGCAGGTCAACGAAGCCATCGAGACGAAAGATGAGTGTCTCCAGGTGGGCGGGCAGTGGAACGAGAACGTCGATGCCAAGCGTCCGATGATCCAGGGAGAGACCCCGCAGCCTATTGGTTATTGCAACCCGAACTTCACCTGCAGCAGGAATTACGAGGAGGCGGCCAAAGTCTACAACCGGAACGTCTTCATCGTGTTCGTGACGGTAGGGATCCTACTTCTGGTCGCAAGTATCTTTCTTTCCGGAGTGGAAGCCATCTCGCTCGGTCTCTCCTTCGGCGGCGTGCTCGCGCTCGTCGTCGGGTCCATGTGGTACTGGTCGGATATGAACGATATCCTGCGCGTCATCGTTCTGGGTGCGGCGCTTCTAGGATTGTTGTTTGTTACTTGGAAGAAATTCAGAAACGAATAGAGAAATCTTTCTATTTGGCGCATTCCTTCGTTGCAAGCTCCGGTGCTCGACGCCGTACTTGCATCAGTACGGCTTTCTCTACTCCTCACTTGCGCCTCGGACTGCATCCAAATATGAAAATTTTCGTAAAAAGAAGGTAGTTTCAGTTACATATGCAAGAAACCAAAGAAACCAAAGAAACTTTAGTTCCTCAGGAAAATGTTCCGGAGGAAACAAAAAAAGATTCTTCCAAAGAAGGCCTGTTTGGGGCACTTCTGATGATTATCGTCATCGTGCTGATGATCGTGGCGCTTGGCCTCGTCGGATGGTACGGGTACGGGAAGTGGCAGGGAAAACAGGTAAAGGAACAGGCACCTTCGATTACGACGCTCAAATCGAACGGTTTTCAGCCGATGCAGGAAGAAAAACCCGAACAGACTGCGGCAGAGGAGCCGAAAAGGGAAGAAGTGAAACTGGAAGCCGTAAAAGACGCGAAGACTGTCCAAATAAGTGTTCTCAACGGCGGGGCAGCCAAGGGGAGCGCTGGCGTGGTGGCGGATCTGCTCAAGAAGGAGGGGTATACGAAAGTGACCGCTGGCAACACGACGGCTGACTATACCGGAACGACGGTCTATTACGGGAGCGGCCTGGAGAAAGAAGCCGAGGCCCTGAAAACGAGCCTTGTCAAAAAGTACCCTCAAGCGACGATCAAACCGGCAGTAGCGACCAACAAGGAAACGACCACGGCCCCGCTTACGGTCATCCTCGGGAAGTAAAGCGGTCAATACAAAAAAAAGAAGTGTACGTATGAATCTGCGCGTCAAAGCGTTCCTAGCCATCGTCTTCGTGCTCGTCGTCCTGTTCTCGGCCTTATATGCCATCCTGTCGCGGGTTCTGATTGCCGATTTTCTGGATATCGAGCAACGTGAGGCGATCGATCATGCCGCTCGCGTGACGGATGCCTTGGAAAACAAGACCGAGGAACTTTCTATCAAGCTGTCGGACTGGGGGCAATGGGATGACACGTATGCGTTCGTCCAGGATCGGAATCAGGAGTATATTGATTCCAACCTTCAGGATGCGGCGTTGCAGATCCTTCGCATCAATTTTGTTATCATTGCTGATAATAATGATCAGATCGTTTTTGAGAAACACGTCGACTCGGAAGGAAAAGCTCAACCGGTTCCCGAGAGTCTCAAGGGGTATTTTTCTCCAAGAAGCGCGCTCTTGAGCCATGAGAATGTCGAGCATGCCCATCGAGGTATCCTCGTGCTGCCGGAGGGAGCGATCATCCTCGCGTCCCGGACGATCACGTCGAGCGACGGGACAGCTGAACCGCTTGGAACGATCTCGTTCGCCTATTTCATCGATGAGGATGTCCTCGAACATCTCTCACAGCTCACGCATCTCTCGGTAGAGTTTGTTCCGTATGCCGGAGCCAGCCTCTCGGCCGATTATCAGAAGGCTTTTCATGCCGTTTCGCAGGAACAGCGTTCTTTTCTCCGTCTCGATGACGAACATTCCCTTTCAGCGTTCGCGCTCATGGACGATATCTTCGGTGAGCCGGCACTTTTGGTAAAAACGACGATGAGCAGGGAGGTCTACGAGAAAGGAAAAGGAACCGTCACGATCTTCTTCTGGGTGATGGCCGGGGTAGGAGCCACAGTCGTTTTCGTGGTGTTCCTCCTGTTCGAGTTTCTGGTGCTCAAGAAGATCTTCCGTCTCAACTGGGAAGTAGGCAAGATCCGTGAGAGCGGAGACCTGCGTACGCGTCTTTCCTATTATGGAAAAGACGAGTTTTCCAAGCTTTCCGACGCGATCAATCAGATGCTCTCGTCCCTTCAGCGGCTCGAGGTCAAGAAGCGCGAGAGCGAGGAGCGCTTCCAGGCCATCGCCGATTCGGTACCGGTCATGATCTGGATAGCCGACCGCAAAGGGAACTTTACCTATGTCAACAAGACTTGGCTCGATTTCAGTGGTCGGACGATAGAGAGTGAGCTCGGCAGCGGCTGGAAGGAGCGCGTCCATCCGGATGACCTGACGGAAGTGGAGAAGATCACGGCGGAAACCGGAAAAAATCCCGTGCCGTTCCACGCCGAGACGCGTCAGCGCCACAAGGACGGAACCTATCGCTGGCTCTTTGTCACCGGTATCCCACAGTTCGATCGCCGTGGCGTTTTCAAAGGATATATCGGTTCCAGTGTCGACATCACCGAGCGCAAGGAGAATGAGGAAAAGCAGCAGGAGTACATCGGGGAGATCGAAAACATGAACAAGATCATGGTCGCCCGGGAGCTCAAGATGATCGAGCTCAAGGAGAAGATCCAGAGGATGCAGCATGACGGATAAGGAAATGGACAAAAAGAACGCCCCGGACGGGGACAATCTGGGGGGATTTCTCACGCCTGAACACGAGGAGCTCTTTGAGGGTCTTCAGAATTTCGAGGAAGGGTACATCGAGAATCTTCGTGAACGCAACCGGTTTCTGGAAGACACCCGTCGGGCGATTTTCAACATTCTCGAGGACGTGGCCGAGTCAGAGGAGGAGCTTCGCAAAAAGACGGATGAACTGGAAAAGTTCCGCAAAGCCGTCGATACGAGCTTCGATCATACGATCATCACGGATCCCGACGGCATCATCCTGTATGCCAACCATGCCGCCGAGATCCTCACGGGATACACGAAAGAAGAGATGCTCGGCAAGCGTCCGTCACTCTGGGGGCACCAGATGCCAAAAAAATTCTACGAAATTCTCTGGAGAACCATCAAGGAAGAGAAGCAGAGCTATGTGGGCGAGCTCACGAACCGTCGCAAGGACGGGACGAAGTTCCTGGCAAGCATCCGTATCTCCCCTATCCTGGACAAGCAGGGGGAGATACGGCAGTACGTCGGCGTGCTTCGGGACATCACCGAGGAACGCAAGATCCAGCTCAAGATCATCCGTCATTCCACGGAACTGGAGAAGGCCAACGTCCGCATCGAGGAGGAAAAGGAGCGCGCCGAAGGCATCCTGCGCTTCCTCAAGTCCATCGGTGAGGGCGTCTTCGCGACTGACGCGGACGACCGTATCATCTTTATGAACGAGACGGCCGAAGTCTTCTCCGGGAAGAAGTTCGCCCCGGACGAGAGGCCGGCGTACAAGGAGATGTTCTCGTTCGAGCGCGGCGATCACCTGGAGAAAAAGTCCTTCTCCCCGGTGGCGCTCGCCTATTCCAAGGGCGCTACGATCGCTTTTCCGGAAAAATCGTATCTTTTGCAAGGGGAGAAACGTTTGCCGGTATCCGGTACCTCGTCGCTCATTATGGACGGCAGCGGAAAAGTCATCGGCACCATCACAGTCTTCCAGGACGTGACCAAGGAGCGCGGACTGGAGAAGATGAAGGATAGCTTCCTCTCGGTCGCGGCGCATCAGTTGCGCACCCCGCTCGGGAGCATGCGCTGGAGCATGGAGATGCTTCTTTCCGGCGACCTTGGTAAGCTGCCCAAGGAGGCCAAAGAGGCCGTCGCGATGCTCTACGAGAACAGCCAGCGCATGGCGACCCTGGTGGACGACCTTCTTGATGTTTCCCGTATCGACCAGGGACGCTCCAAGGAGGCGATCGAGGAAACGGATCTCCTGAATCTCCTGAAGCAGGTGATGGAGACGCTTGCCGGTGAAGCCGAAAAGCGCGTTGTCACTGTCGTGTCTCATTTTCCCAAGACCAGGAGTCTCCCGGTTTCCGTCGCACCCAAGCATTTTTATGAGGCCATGGAAAACCTCCTGTCCAACGCCATTAAGTACAACCGTCCTGATGGGTCGGTGACGCTCTCCGTCGAGGAAAAGGAAGGTAAACTTCTCATCCGGGTCGCGGATACCGGTATCGGCATCCCCAAGGATGATCAGGAGAAGGTGTTCGGGAAATTCTTCCGTGCCGGGAACGCCGTCCTCAAGGAGACGGAGGGTAGCGGTCTCGGTCTCTCCGTGGTAAAATCGTACGTGGAGGAGTGCAAAGGCCGCATCTGGTTCGAAAGTGAGGAAAATATCGGCACGATCTTCTTCGTCGAACTTCCGTATCTCAAGAAAAAAACGGCGCGCCCACGAAAGAAACTGGAAAAGGGCGCTTAATCCGAGATAATCCCCGCATATGGCTGACACTAAGTATGTTTTGGTCGTGGAAGACGATCCGTTTTACGGCAATATCTACAAGACCAAGCTTTCCAAGGAAAAGATCGTCGCGGAAATCGCTCACAACGGCAACGAGGCGCTCAAGATCGCCCGTGAAAAGAAGCCGACGCTGGTCCTTATGGACCTCATCATGCCGGAGAAGGACGGCTTTGAGGCGCTCGCGGAATTCAAGGCGGACCCCGCCCTCAAGGATGTCAAGGTGATCATCCTCTCCAATCTCAGTCAGGAAGAGGACATCCAGCGGGTCCTGGATCTCGGGGCGGCGGAATACCTGATCAAGGCGAACGTGCCGATCCAGCAAGTGATCATGAAGATCAAGGAGAATCTCGCGTAAACAGTCTTCTCTCGATATGCGTCTATGAATGACATCCTCAATCAGGATGAACTGAAGAGCGTCCTCCTGGATTCCGGTATCGTGAGCGAGGAGCAGATGAGGATGGCGGAGGAGCGTATGCGGGAGGGAGGGACGCTTGCGGAAGCGCTTCTTTTTTACAGTTTCATCTCCGACGAGGAGCTCGGGCGGCTTCTCTCGGATTCTCTGGGGCTCCCGTTCGTTTCCCTGCGGCAGGCGTTCATTTCGGACGAGGTGCTGCGGATCATCCCGGAAATCGTCGCCAAGAAACATCGGATCATAGCCTTTGCTTTGGATGAAAACGGTCTTTCGGTGGCCATGGCCGATCCGGGCGATCTGGAAATACGAAATTTTCTCGAGAAAAAGACCGGGCTTCCGGTCAAGGTTTCCTATACGACCGAACGCGAGATCCGAAACGCGCTTTCCCTGTACAAGAAGGAACTGCAAGCGGCCTTTCAGGATATCCTGGTGTCGGATATCGAGTCGGCGGGGGAAGGCGCGGGCGAATCCGATCCGCCCATCATCCGCATCGTCGATACGCTGGTGGCGTATGCCTATGAGAACCGTGCCTCCGATATCCATCTCGAGCCGCGCGAGGACGAGATGCTGGTCCGCTTCCGTATCGACGGTGTCCTTCATGACATCGTGAAGCTTCCGGCCACCCTGCATCCCCAGGTGATCGCCCGTCTCAAGATCCTCTCCAGTCTGCGTACCGACGAGCATCAGGTGCCGCAGGACGGCAAGATCGAGTTCGTCCTCGAGAACGGGGAGCATCTCGATGTCCGCGTCTCTCTCATCCCCACGACGGAAGGGGAGAAAGTCGTGCTCCGTCTCCTCTCGGATCGGTCACGGCAGTTCTCGCTCTCCAATCTCGGGATGTCCCGGGATACGCTCGAGATCCTCAAGGTCGCCTATGAGAAACCGTACGGCATGGTACTCGTCACCGGGCCGACCGGTTGCGGCAAGACGACGACACTCTATTCGGTGCTCAAGCTTCTGAACCGCCGGGAGGTCAACATCGTGACGATCGAGGATCCGGTAGAATACGACGTGGAGGGCGTGAGTCAGATCCAGGTCAATCCGGACGTGGATCTCACCTTCGCGACGGGACTCCGCTCCATCCTCCGTCAGGATCCAAACATCATATTGGTCGGCGAGATCCGCGACGACGAGACGGCTGGCATCGCGGTGAACCTGGCCATGACCGGTCACCTCGTCCTCTCGACCTTGCATACCAACAACGCCGCTACGTCCATCCCGCGTCTCATCGACATGCATATCGAGCCGTTCCTCATCGCTTCGACGGTGAATGTCATCATCGCCGAGCGCCTGGTGCGGGAGATCCATGCCGCCTGCCGGGTGAGCGAGGAAATCGCAAGCACGGAGCTTCTCGAAAAGATCGGGGAAAAACCGTACGCGAAAGTGTTCGGTCAGGCCGAGGAGGGAAAGAACATCCGTCTCTACCGCGGCAAGGGCTGCGACGCGTGTCACGGGACCGGCTACGAGGGACGCACGGGTATCTTCGAGGCGCTTGTGCTCGATGACAGGCTGCGTGAGGCGATCGTCGATCAGGCTGATGCGGATACGATCGAGCGCCTGGCGGTCGAGAGCGGCATGCGGACGATGTTCGAGGACGGACTGCTCAAAGTGCAACAGGGGATCACGACGCTCGATGAAGTCTTGAGGGTGACGAAGGAATAGTGGAAAAATTCCTAATTCCCAATTCCTAATTTCTAATAAAAATCCCAATGCCTATTTTTGAAGTTAAAAAATTGGACATTTCATTGGGAATTGGAAATTAGATATTGGAAATTTTTTGAGTATGTTTTCTTCGGTCAGTCATTTGGAAAAAATGCTTTTCACCCGGGAGTTCTCGGTGCTCTTGAAGAGCGGTGTGCCGCTTCGCGAAGCGCTTGTTTCGCTTGAGGGGAAGGCACGGAGAGGAAGCATGCGCAAAGTCTTGCAGGATATCGAAAGCCATATCGAGAACGGCCAACCGCTCTCCCAGGCTCTTTCGCGCTTCCCCAAAGTCTTCGATCCGCTCTACGTGAACCTGGTGAGGATAGGTGAGGCGTCGGGGACGCTTCCGGAGAACCTGGAGTTTCTCTCTCATGAACTCGACCAAGCCTATCAGCTTCGCAAGAAGATCCAAGGAATCCTTCTTTATCCGTCGATTGTCTTCACGCTGGCGCTTGGGTTAGGGGCGGCCATCAGTGTTTTCATCCTGCCGCGTCTCATCCGGCTTTTCGATTCTTTCGATGTCGCGTTGCCGCTCTCGACACGTATCCTTCTCGGTGTCGCTTCTTTCATGGAAGCGAACGGAGTGCTTTTTTTCGCGGTTCTTTTTTTGTTCCTTATCGTATGGCGCGTGGTCGTGTCGCTTCGGACGGTCCGACCGTACTGGCACCGGTTTCTTCTTTCCCTTCCCGGCCTTGGAACATTCTTTCAGGACGTCGCCGCGGCGCGTTTCTGCCGTGATATGGGCGTGATGCTCCGAAGCGGCCTGCCTCTCCTGGAGGCGCTTGAGACGGAGGAGCAGGTGATGGAGAACCGGGCCCTGGCCCGTCTTATCAAAGAGCTCTCCCGCGCGGTGGCGTCGGGACAGTCGCTCGCCGAAGAATTGGAACAGGAACGCTACGCGCTCATTCCGTCGCTTGCGGCGAAGATGATCTCTGCCGGCGAAAAAACCGGTCGTCTGGGAGAAACGTTTCTCTATCTGGAGAACTTCTTCGAGACGGAAGTGGATCGTCGCGTCAAGAACATGACCGTGCTGTTCGAACCGATGCTCCTTGTCGCGATCGGCCTCCTCGTCGCGTTTCTCGCGCTTGCTATTCTCACACCCATCTACTCTTTGACAGGCTCCGTGCATCGTTAAAACAATGAAAGCATTCACTTTGATCGAAGTCCTTCTTACCGTGGCGCTTCTCTCGATCGTTGTACTCGTCGTCTCGCCGTTCATGGGACGATTTCTGTTCGCTCAGAATCTCCCGATCGCCGTCGATGAGCTGCGCGGCAGCCTCGTCAAGGCGAGAGAGTACAGTCTGCTGGGAAAGAATGGTTCGCAATGGGGCGTGGCGGTTTCCGGAGAGCGTATCATCCTTTTTAGTGGCGATACGTTCGCCGGTCGGGACGTGTCGTTCGATGAAACGTACGATATTCCGTCGGGAGTGACGCTTACCGCTTCGGACGAAGTCGTCTTCGCCCGAGTGAGCGGTGTCCCGAACACGTCCGTGTCCTATGCTTTTTCCCATGATTCCGAAACGAGAAACTATTCGTTGAACGCCGCCGGTGTGCTCGGCGAGTGAAAATACCATGTACATAACTTCTCACGGTCGTGACAAATTATGTACAGGGAAGAAATGAGAAGTATGAGGAAGAGTTTTCAGAAAGGATTTTCGCTGATCGAACTTATACTCGCCGGGGCAGTGTTTAGCGTGTTCGCGTGGGGCGTGGTCGAGGTGCTCGCCTTCGGACTGGAGAATGACGCGCTCGGCGAAGAGATGGGTATCGCCACCGCCTATGCGACGGAAGGGATGGAAGCGGTGCGGTCTATCAAAGCGAAGAGTTTCGATAATCTCGACGTGACGGCGGCGACCGGTATCGATCGGGAGGACGGTGAATGGATCTTTTCCGGTACGGATAACACGGACGGTAAGTACACACGCGTCATCTCGGTAGTGGCGGTCGATCGGGACGGTGATGGCAACATCACGGAAAGCGGTGGAAGCGATGATCCCGATACGCGCAGGGTGACCGTGACGGTTTCATGGAACACTGCGCCTTCGCGTCCGGAGTCCGTGGTATTGGAAACATACCTCACACGCTGGAAATAACTATCCCTGATCGCTTTATGGACTTTACGGACTTGAAAAACTTTAAAGACTTGAAAGGATTCACGCTCTTCGAAGTCATCCTTTACCTCGCCATCTTTTTTTTGATGGCGGTCGCCCTGTTGAATTTTTCCTGGGACATGCTGGACCTCGGGACCAAGGATCGGACGCTCCGGACGACCGTGTCCGATGCGCGCTTCATAAGCGAGCGGCTCACGTCGCTCATCCGAACCTCGTCCGGCGTGGATGACGGTGCCTCGGTCCTGGATGATGACAATGGACGACTGGTGCTTACGAAGCTCGGTTCGAGTGATACGGTGACGATCGATATCCAGAACGGCCTGGTGACCGTGACGGAGACGGGGCAGCCGGCAATGGCACTTCACTCCGCTGATACGGAGGTGCCGATACTCAGGTTTCAGAAGTACGGCTCGGCCGCTGATGGTTCCGAGTATGCGGGATTCTCGTTTACGCTCCAGTCGGCCGGATCTGGAACGACCCGCGCTCCGTATGAGGCGACGACGACGCTTCGGGGCGGAGCGTTCTTGAGAAATAATGGTCTCTAATCCTGATTCTCGGAACCTTTATGGACTTTACGGACTTGAAAAACTTTACGAACTCGAAGGGTTTTGTTGCAATCATCACCGTTCTGACGCTTCTCGTGTTCTCGCTTTCGCTCACGCTCGCGACCACGTACCTCTCCATCGGTGAGGCGAAAAGCGCCCTCGCGCTCTCACAGGGGGAAGCGGCACTCGCGCTCACGGAAGGCTGTGCGGAGGACGCACTCATCCTGAGCGGACGTGACGAGAATTATACAGGAGGGAGCTATTCATATCTCGGCGGTGCGTGCGCGGTGGATATAAGCAAGGACCTTTTGGAGTGGACGATCGATGTCGTCGGTACCAGGGATGGTTTCGAACGGCACCTTGAAATCGTGGTGCTGCGCGTACCGGGCCTCCTCGGATTGCCGGCGACACTTACGCTTCAGAGCTGGCTCGAGAAATGAAAAACGGGTAGAATACCTGTATGTTTGAGAAAAAACGTTACGTATTGTTCGTCGGAAAACGCTTCATCGAACCGGGGATGGTGACGCTTGGGAAAACCGCTTCGTTCGAGGGGGGTGAGGCTCTTTCCTATACGAGTGAAACGCTTGCCGATGCGCTGCGGAACATCCGGGAGAGAGCGACAGGAAAAGTCCGCGTGGTCCTGAGCGAAGAGTTGGTCTATGTGACGGAAATTTCCTTTCCCGCCGGTACCTCCGTCACTCGCGAATCGATCCGGGAGAAAGCGGAAGAATTCATTCCTGATGACTTGCATGATTCGCAGTGGGACTTTGAAACGCTTCACTATACGGAGAAACGGAAGGAATCGGAAACCTTGGTGCAGGTCGCGATGATAGAGCGTTCGTTTGCCGAAGCGTTCAAGGCTGCGCTTGCGATCGCGCCCCTTCCTCTCGAAAGCGTCGTGCCGGAATCCTACGCCCTCGCGTCCTTTATGGCTGATCGGGGAGGCGTCTCGGTCATCGTGGAACGGGATCGCGAGTCGACGGTGCTGGTCGCGACGGAACAGGGATCGGTCATCTCGACGTATGTGCAGGATTCCGTGACGACAGATGGCCTCTCGCTCTTTCTTGGCTTCGTGAAGGGGAAAGGAAAAGAGGTCAAGCGGATCGTTTTCTCCCACTTTGCCGAAGAAGAAGTGGCGCCCTTCAGAATCTTTGAAGAGCAGGGGTATGAGGTTCTCGCGGAGAATTACAATCCGCTCATCGGAGCGGCAGCGCAGGACATCTCCGGCCGTGACGAATCGGTACTCAACATCGATATCTTCCAGACAAACAAAAAGCCCTGGTGGAGGTTCCGGTCATAAGCTGATATAATGAAATTGTCATGCTGAACTTGTTTCAGCATCTTTTCCGGGAAAACATTGTAAAGATTCCGAAACAAGTTCGGAATGACGGGTCAAACGTTGTATGCAAAAACACAAAGGCTTCACCCTCATCGAAATCCTCCTCGTCATCGGCATCATCGCTGTGTTGGCGGCGGTCGTCGTCGTCGCTCTCGACCCGGCCAAACGCTTTGCCGACGCCCAGAACTCACGCCGCCTCTCCGATATCCAGAGCGTCCTCTCGGCCGTGCAGCAGTACATCGTCGACAACAAGGGCTCGCTCCCGAGCGGTCTGGAAACGACCGAGAAGCAGATCGGCACCGGCGGGAGCGGCTGCGAAGTCTACGGCGAACACTGCAACGTCAGCGTAGGAAGCTGTGTGGACCTTTCGAGCGACCTTGCCAAGTATCTCAAAGCCATGCCGTACGACCCCGTGACCGGTGCGGCCGAAGCGACCCATTACTCCATCCAGACCGATGCTAACAATATCGTGACTGTGACCGCCTGCGATTCGACGGATGCCACCATCTCGTCCGTTTCCCGTTAAGCTCTCCCGTCATGAAGGGGCTGACATTCAAAAAAATCCTCCGAACCCTCATCTCGCTTCCGGCGGGATGTTTTCTCATTTTTGCCTTTCCTGCGAGCACTAACTATCAGCTCAAGGATTTCAACTACGGCGGCGGAGGGGTGGGGAACGGCAGCTCCTCGAACTATTCTCTCATGGGGACGGCCGGAGAACAGAGCGCCGGTTCGCTCGACGGCACGACCTATGACCTCGGTCCGGGACTGGTCTTTACCAACCAGGCTAATGTCCCGCCGGCGCCCACTTTCACCAATCCGAGCAACTACTACAACAAACTCAAAATCGTCCTCAATACAGGAAGCAACCCGAGCGATACGGTCTTTGCCATCGCGATAAGTTCCGATAACTTCGCCTCCGATACGCGCTACGTCCAGAGTGATGACACGGTCGGATCGACGCTTGGTCTCGAGGACTACCAGACGTATACCGCCTGGGGCGGTGCGTCCGGCACCATGATCATCGGTCTTTCGGCCAACACCACCTACACCGTCAAGGTCAAGGCCTGGCAGGGTAAGTTTACCGAGACGGGTTATGGTCCGACCGCTTCGGTCGCCACCGTCGGCGCCACGATGACCTTCGATATCGATGTCGCTCCGACGGATCAGGATAACAGCGTATCGACAACCACATTCAACAACCTGTATGCCGGAACAGTTACGGACAGCGTGGACAAGGTCTGGGTGGACTTCATCACCAACGGCGAGAACGGCGGCAGGGTCTACGTCGTCGCCTCCAACGCCGGACTGACGAGCACCGTCGCCGCCTACACGATCAATGCGGTCACCGGCAACCTCTCCAGCCTGAACGAAGGCTTCGGCGCGCAGAGCGATACCGCGACCAACGGCCTTTCGGAAGTGACCCTGTACGACCAGACCGGGAGCACAGTCGGTGTCGTCGATACGAGTATCCGGGAAATCTTCACAGCGACTGCCCCGACGACCAACGGTCGCGGCTCATTCCGCCTGAAAGCCAAGTCCTCGTCCGTCACCCCGGCCGCCGGCGACTATTCCGAGACCCTCACTGTCATCGCCTCCGCAAGTTTTTGATCGATGACCCTGTTTTTTTTGACAGGACGGAAAATTTAGTGTATACTGATATTGTAAGTGAGAAACCACCGATGGTTTCTCTTCTTGTGCAGAAAAAAAATTGTACAGAAAAACAAAAACTAATTTCACTATGAAGCGTATTCATATCCAGAGGACGGCTGTAGTAGAAGCGATCGTGTTGCTTCTCGTGATCGTCCTCCCGATTCTTTCCGAAACAGCGGAAGCTGCCAACCTTCAGCAGGCATGGGTGCGGTTCGATCGCATGAAAGCATCCACGGCGACTACCGGGATGGTGTGTGCGAAGACAGCGGTAACAGATGTCACCGAGTCCAATGTCGTAGTGACATTTCCGACAGGCTTTACCCTTGGGGCAGCCGGAACGTTTACAGTAGATACCAGTAATCTTCCTAGCGGAGCGAATGCTTGGTCAGGTATCGGAACGGCTACGGACGTTACCAGCCAGGCTGTTACTTTTCCTAGTTCCAACCTGACTGCCAATACCCTTTATTGCTTCAACTGGACGAGTACTACTGCGGTTACGACAAGTACGGCAGGAAACGACAAGACAGGTACCATCGCAAGCGGTGGAAACTCTTCTACCTACGCGACTTCGATCATTTCTTCCCCTGATGATCAGATCAGCATTACAGCCACGGTTCCTGCGACATTTTCCTTCAGTTTGAGCGGAAACTCGGATACGTTCGCAAGCAATCTTTCTACGACTGCACAGCTTTCCAACGGGGTGACTGCGACGATCGGGACGAACGCCGCCTCCGGATGGGTAGTCTGGGTGAAAAGCGCCAACGCAGCCCTGACCTCCGGGTCTACAGGAGCGACTATTCCTACGATAGGAACAGTGAACAATACCACCGACTCGTTGACCTCCTCCAACTACGGGTATCTCCTTGATGTCACGTTCACTGACAGCGGTACAGGTACAGGTACGGTGTCCCAGGGGGCAAACTATGGTCAGGAATACGATGGTAACTCCAGTAACACCGGTGGTACGCTCTCGACTTCATTCCAGCCGATTGCGGCATCGAGTGGTACGACTGACGCGGACACAGTGACTCTTAAGGCACTTGCTCGAGTTTCCTCGGTTCAGGCTGCGGCTTCCGATTACTCCGATACGCTGACGGTTGTGGCTGCCGGACGGTTTTAGAACAGTGAGTAGTTTGTAGTGAGTAGTAAGTAGAACACAAATGAAACTCCCTCAAGAGCGAGGGAGTTTTTCTTTGTGAAAAACTCTACCTCAAAACCTCTTTTTCGGGTATACTTGAAGCAATATATTTCTGCTTCCCTATGACTATTCTTCCTCGGATTCTCTTCCTCTTTGCTTTCCTACTCACTATCAACTATTCACTACTCATCGTCCCCCCCGCCTCCGCCCAAACCCCTCCCTCCGGCCTCCGCCTCATCACCTCCC
>CAYLJX010000005.1:70976-80391 GCA_964384235.1 uncultured Bdellovibrionales bacterium
GTGACATCCCCATCGAGGGAGTGGTGAGTTTCTGGGTGGTGCCGTGGAGGCTGCTTATCAGCGTGGCGGTGATCGCTCTCTTCTTCGTCATCGGTCTGCGTTCGTCGCTCATGAGTCTTTGGAGGAAGGTATTCAAAACGAAAACAGTGGCGTGATGAAGTGGTCTCTTGTTTTTATTAGTATTTTTACGCTCTTCTTCATCAAGGGCGATGTCGCTTTGGCGCAAACGGTTTCCGGTCTTACGGTCAACCCGGTGTTTCAGGAAGTCACGCTGGAAGGGACGAAAGCGGAACCTTTTTCGGTGGCGGTGACCAACGGGACCGACGTGTTGGTGACGCTTCGGGTGTCTGTCTTGGATTTCGGCAGTCTCGACGAGTCGGGCGGAGTGGCCTTTTTGGGTGCGCAGAACGATTTCGAGAAGAAATACGCTCTGGCAGCCTGGATGCAGCCGGAAAAAGACACGCTGACGTTGCGACCCGGGGAAACGCAGTCCGTCCGCGTGACCGTCGAGAACCGTGATTCACTCTCGCCCGGCGGACACTATGCCGCGCTCGTCTTCAAGGCGGGGGACGATACCGGTTCCGCGGCGGGTGAGAACAGCATCGCGGTCAATCAGTATTTCTCGACCCTGGTGTTCGTCAAAAAGATAGGAGGTGAAATCTACCGGATGGATCTCAAGGACTTCGATTATGCGCCGAAAAACCTGTTCCGATTTCCCAGGAAGACCACACTGCGTTTTCAGAACAGTGGGAATGTCCACTTGACGCCGCGCGGCACTGTCACGGTCGCCGATCCCTTGGGCCGGACCGTGGCCAAGGGGATCGTCAACGAGGAATCGGCGCTTATCCTGCCGGAGAGTCTTCGTCTCTATCCCGTGACACTCAAGGGTCTCGCGGCGAACCTGATTCCCGGTCGCTATACTTTGATGATCACTTCCCGCTACGACGGGCGGGAAGGCTTTGATACGGAGAGTACCCGATTTTTCTTCGTTCCGCCGCTGGCAATAGTTCTGGTCTTGGGAATAGCGGTCATCGCGGGGTGGTGCGTCTGGCGATGGCGTAAGAAAAGCCAAAAAAAGTGAATTGTTTTTTCTATGGAGGACGATAGACAGTCTAAAGAAGGGGATATTCAGGCAATCGAATCCGGAAAAAAGAAGAAGAGTTCCAAA
This sequence comes from uncultured Bdellovibrionales bacterium, assembly GCA_964384235.1. Taxonomy (GTDB): domain Bacteria; phylum Patescibacteriota; class Minisyncoccia; order Moranbacterales; family UBA1568; genus UBA1568. The sequence goes on from CAYLJX010000005.1 coordinate 72,145, forward strand.
AAAATCCTCTTTTTCGTTTTTTTCGCGGCAGTGATCGGGATAGGCGGATACTTGCTCTGGCAGTTTGTACAGAAACCGGCCATCGGGATCGTGACGGTCAAGGCTCCCAAGCAGGAAGAAGCCTTTGATCGTGGCAAAGAGCGGAAAACGTATGAGGGAAAGCACCTGAGCTTCGTCTACCCGGCGACGTTTGATGAAAAGGTACACGAAACGACACGAAAAGGACCGGTCATTGAGCGGATTTTCCTCTCAGCGGCCGATATCGAAGGGAAAAAGATCGCCATCATGGTCGAAAAGCGCGATGTGGTCGCCCTTGATGAGATGCCATCGTACAAAATGCGCGATATGGATCCAAAAAAGTACGCCCGCGAAACGTTTTCGGAAAACGGTCTCAAGGGAACGGTCTTTGCCAATCACGAAAGCGTGTACGAACGGACGGCCTTTTTCATCCATCGAGGGCTCTTGTTCAGCGTTTCGGTGTCATCGCCGATCCAGTCGGAGAGCTTGTCGGCGGATCTCGAAGCCGTGCTCAGGAGTCTCCGGTGGAAAGAATAGGAGGAGGTTGGGATGGTGGATAAGTGAGGGCTTTGCGAGAAGTCCTCTTTTTTGTTATTTTTAAGGAGAAACATTGGGTCCGGGGTGAGCCGGATCCAGCAGTGTTTTGCTGTTGCTCAAAGGATGTTCTTTTTGGCCATGGTCTTCGTATGTTTTTCTCACCTAACACCAAAAGCAAAAATATCTTGAGGAGGAACCCTGGAAATTTCCTTTCCCATCTTCTCGTGTTTTCCGCGATCATGCTCGTCGCGGGTTTCGCCGTGTTCGTGAGAGGTGAGCGGGCGTATGCCGCCGCCGGTATCAACGACCAAATCAGCTTCCAGGGCAAGGTGGTCAACACCAACGGGACCAATATCGCCAACGGCAGCTACGACTTCACGTTCAAGCTCTACAGCGTCTCGTCAGGCGGCACGGCCATCTGGACGGAAACGTGGAATTCCGGCACGAGTCAGGTGACGGTGACGGACGGTATCTTCCAGGTCAATCTCGGAACCCATACCGATTTTCCGGGCTCCGTCGATTTCAATACCGACAACATCTACCTCGGCATCGAGTTCAACGGGGACGGTGAGATGAGCCCGCGGGTGCAGTTTACCGCCGCACCCTACGCCTTCAACGCCGACAAGGTGCACGGTCTCACCGTGACCGACACCACCGGTACCCTCACGATCCCGAATGCCGAGACGATCTCCTTCGGCGGATCGTTCACGACGAGCGCCTCGAACGACGTGACGCTCACCACTTCCGGCGCGACCAACGTGACGCTTCCTACCACCGGCACCCTCGCGACCCTTGCCGGGAACGAAATCCTGACCAACAAGACCATCGGCTCGACCGGTCTCACGTTCTCGGGCGCGGCGACCGACATCACGACGGCGTCCGGCGAATCGCTTGTCATCGTGGCAGCCGGGGCGGGTGTCGTGGATATCCAGGATGCGACCACCGTCGACTCGCTGACGACCGATACGGGCGGTGTCTCCATCGCTTCCGGCCAGTCCTACACCGGGGCGGGCGCGGTGACACTCTCCTCGGCGACCGGGACGGCGCTCACGATCGACTCCGGTACGACGGGGGCCATAGATATAGGAACGAGCGCCAACGCGAAGACCGTGACCATCGGCAACTCCACGACCACCACCACCATCGTCCTCGACAAAGGTGCCTCAGGGAACATCACCCTGAGCGATTTCACGTCTTGTACGGCTCTTGAGACCAACTCTTCCGGCAACCTCGTCTGCGGCACCGACGACACGGGTGCGGGCTCGACCGCTTGGGACACCATCGGCGATCCGAGCGGCAACGGCGCCGTCGCCATGAACGAGACGGTGCAGACGCTTGATTGGAACACCAACAACGTGACCGCCGCCGCGTTCGACGGACTCTCGGTGACGATCACCAACGATGCCGTGACGGATTCCAACACGCAGCGCGCGTTCGCGGTGAAAAACTTAAACGATGTCCTGACGACCGGTACGACCGAAGCGCTCGTCCTCCTCGACAACGCCGATACGAACGAAGCGGTCGGAGCGGCTCTGAACATCACCAACAGCGGCGGCGGCGGGTATACCAATCTCTTGGATACGCCGTCTCTCGACATCACCGGCGCGGGCGCCATCACCGGCGCGACGGGTATCACCTCGGCGACTGGCGATATCACGGCGACTGCCGGCAACATCGTCCTCGGCTCGACGACACGTATTTCCAATACCGGTGTCGGTACGTTCATCACGGGAACGGTCATCGGTTCACAGACCTTCACAACGAACAATATCGCCGATTCAGGAGCGCTTACTATCGCGTCCGGAGCGGCCTCGGCCCTGACGCTCAATTCCGGCACGACCGGCACTATCAATATCGGTACGGACGCTTCGGTCGAGACGATCAATATCGGAAATACCGGGGCAGCGGTCAAGACCATCGCTATCGGCAACAACTCGCAGGCCAACACCATCACTATCGGTGACGCTTCCGCGACCTCTGTCTCCATCACGGACAACAACTGGAGCGTGACAGCGGCCGGCGCGGCATCTTTTGCTTCGGTCACCTCTTCCGGCGCCATCGCCGCGAACGGCGGCATCACCTTCGACGCGGCGACCGACACCCTCGGTGCCCACACCCTCTCCGGTACGCTCGATGCCAATGCCAACATCCTCACCAACATCGGGAATACGGGTACGGACTTCATCGCTTCCACCGGTGCGTTGACACTCGCCGGCGTGCTTACGGCCAACGGGGGCATCAGCCTCTCCGGCAGTCAGTCCCTCTCCGCCGCCGCCCTTTCTTTCATCGATCTCGGTTCCATCACTCATGGCACTACCGCTAACCAGGGTCTCCGCCTTCCGCAGGCCGCCTCCGCTACTCCTTCCAACCCTTCCTCCGGCGAAGGCTACCTGGCCTGGGATTCGGCGGGGAACCAGCTCATCGTCTACAACGGATCGGCCTGGTCGACCGTTGGCGGGAGTATCGCGGACGACTCGCTGGATTTTGACAAATTCCAGGACCAGCTCGACCTCGACATCTCCACCGATATCAAGGCTCCTTCCGGCCAGGCCTACGTCTTCTCCCTCACCAACGAAGGCACCGGTGCCTCCTTCCGGGTCAATGACGCCGCCTCCGACACCACCCCCTTCGTCATCGACGCTTCCGGCAACGTCGGCATCGGCGTGGCCACTCCTGCTTCTCTCTTCGAAATCTACGGCTCCGGAGCGGATGTGGTTTCGACCCTTACCGTCGCTGACACCACCTACGATCCCGTTACCAAGTTCCGCACCGGTTCCTCTCCGGCGGTCCAGTTCACCCTCGGTGTCGACAACTCCGACAGTGACAAGTTCAAGATCTACTCCGGAGACGGTCTCGGATCTGGAGACGAGTTCGTCATCGACGCGAGCGGTGTGACGAGCATCGCCAACCTCAATCTCGGAGCCACGAGCTTTTCAGACAATGCCGGGGCCGTTTCCTGGATCGATATGGGCGTGACCTCGAGCGCGTCCGTGAACACCGTGGAATCCTACGCGGCCCAGATCGACGGCAATTCCCTCCTCACCGTCTATGCCGAATCCGACGGTGCCGGGAGCATCCAGGACCGTCGCGTGGTTGTGGGAAGCGGGGCTGGTGACGATACGACGACGGCCCTCCTGGCGCTCGATGTGAAGACGGTCGCGAGCGGTTCGGACGACCCGGCCGGTTTCGAGGGGGCGATGTATTATAACGACAGCTCCAATACCTTCCGCTGCTATCAGAACACTGGCTGGACCAACTGTATCGGTTCCGCCGGTTCGACGACGTGGGATGCGATCGGTGACGCGGCTGCGAACGGTGCGGTCGCCATGAACGAATACGTGCAGACGCTCGACTGGAACACCGCCGCGACCGCCGCCGCGTTCGACGGCCTGACTGTGACCATCACCAACGACGCGACGACGGACTCCAACACGCAGCGCGCCTTCGTGGTGGCGAACCTCGACGATGCCGCCGCGACCGGCACGACCGAGGCTATCATGCAGATAGCCAACAAGGATAGCAACGAGACGGTCGGGAGCGGACTCGTCATCGAGAACACCACGACCGGCACCATGACCAACGCGCTCCAGATCCTCGAGACGGCCGGCACTATCACGACCGCGATCGCCATCGGCAACAACGTCGGGACCGGTATCTCCATCGGTACGGGCGTGACGACCGGTATCCTCGTTCAGTCCGGCGGTGTCAACGTGACGGGGACGAGCATCTTCACCAATACCGGCGCCGGAGCCTCGCTTACCGTGAACGACGAGGCGAGCGACACCACCCCCTTCGTCATCGATGCTTCCGGTAACGTCGGTATCGGGACGAGCTCGCCGAACCGTGTCCTCGATATCGTCCAGGCGGCTTCCGCTCCGCAGCTCCGCCTCTCCAAGGACCTCACCAACTACAGCGAGTTCACGGTGGATTCCGTGGGCGATCTCCAGATGGCGGCGACAGGAAGCGATATCCGCGCCCTTTCCGAGAACCTCTGGGTCTGCGATAATGACGCGTGTCCGGCGCTCACCCTCACGGGCGACGGAAACATCTTCGTCGAGAACGTCCTCAAGTTCGGGAACGGCGTCTATATCAAGAACGACTCCGCTTCCGAGCTCGGCGTCTATGACAACGACAACAACGCGATGCTCGTGTTCGACGAACTGTAATTTTTTGCATCGCTTTCCGTGACTGTTCGAGCGATATGACCGATCTCAAACGTGAATTCCTGGCGTTACGGAAGGCGATCGTACGATACGTCTTCTGTTTCCTCGTGGTCTTTTCGGGACTGCTTGCCTTGCCGCTGGAGTCTTCGTCATATGCCGGGAGACTCTTTCTTTCGGCGAAAAACTCCCTGGTTCCGGAGGGGATTCCGGTGGTGGCGACGGGCCCTGTTTCCGCCTTTGTCGCGCCGATCGTGACGGCATTTCTCGTGGCGATTCTTGTGACGTTTCCTCTGGGGATTTTTTTCCTGATCCGGTTTCTCCGTCCGGCACTTCGGCGGGAGGAACGTCGGACTCTCTCGTTGTTCGTGCTGCCGTCGCTCATCTTGTTTTACGGGGGATGCGCGCTTGCCTACTTTCTCATCATCCCGACCACTTTCCGTGTCCTCTACGGTTTTTCCGCTCCGATGGGAGTGGAAGCGTTCTTCGCGCTCGATGACTTCATCTCGTCGGTCTTCTTCCTGACGGTGTCGGTCGGACTGGCGTTCCTTCTCCCTGTCGTGATGATCGCCCTTTCCCGTATCGGTATCGTTCCGGGACTGTTCTGGCTGCGGCACTGGCGCGGCGCGATGCTTGCGGCGATCGTTTTTTCCGCGGTCATCACGCCTGACGGCAGCGGCGTGACGATGGCCTTTCTCTCGGTACCGCTCGTCGGGCTCTATGTGACTGGCGCCGCTGTGGCGGCGCGGCGCGGACGAACCTCGTGATATACTACTCCTATGCGTTCTCTCATCGATTTCATCAAGTACAACAACGCCGTTCCGATCATCCTTGCGGTGGGCGTGTTGGGAGCGGGAGTGGCTTTCGCGGCCAGTCCCAAGCTCCGGCAAGCGGTGCTCCCTCAGACGGTCGCTCCGGCAGTCCCTCTCCAGCCCAAGCCGACCGATACCGCGAAGCTCCGATTGAAAGACCTCGGTACGTTCGATCTGGATGTCCGGATCGATTCCCTCACGGAGGACACGGAAGGGTATTTCGTCGCCTATTCCTATACGACGCTCGAAGTCGCGGGCGGGGAGTGGCAGGAGGTCCGCAAGAACGGCAAGATGGACATTCCCAAGGCATTGCTGGGAAAGCGTGACCTGAAAACCTACCTCGTCGAGCAGATCGGTCAGGTGATCGATCGGGAACTCGCCTACCTCAAAGAAGCACAGACGGCTGCCACGGCGGCGGGAGCGTCTCGGTCCGCCTCGCGGTACGCGTCGCTTGCCGGGACCAAGATCGATGCGGCGGCCCGGGCGGAAGTCAAGGAAAACGAGGAGAAAAATGAGAAGAAGAACGACGAGAAAAGCCTGAAAAATAAGGAGGATCAGGAAGATTCTTCGGAAACGGAGACGTCTTCCGACGATGTGGGAAATCGGGCTACGGTAGCCGGGACAACCCTTACCGAAGAGCAGATCCGTGAAATCATCGTCAAAGCGGTATCTGATTTCCTCGCCGTCGATGTAAGTATGCCGGAACCTGCGGTGACCGAACCGGTATCCGAACCTTCGTCCAGTCAGACGGAAGAATCGGTCGGGAGCGAGACAGGAACCGATATGGCCACGGAAACCGAACCGGCTGAAGAAACCCCGTCAGACCCGCAAACCGAAACAGGACCGGAGGAGTCCGGTTCGGAGTAATCGTGAACAGAGAAATGTTTTTAAAGCCCTCGTTTACCGGGGGTTTTTTGTGTGGTATAATCTCCTCGATCCTATCACTAACCATATTCCTATGTTCGGACTCGGCATGCCGGAAATCATCGTCATCGTCATCGTGGCCGCTCTCCTGTTCTTCGGGAGCGGCAAGATCACCGAATTCGCCAAGTCGCTCGGGCGGGTGACGGGGGAATTCAAGAAGGGAAAGCGGGAAATCGAAGAAGAACTAAAGGATGCCGCCAAGGACGAGGAGGGAAAGTCGTCATAAAAAAGCGAAAAGAAAACCAAGACGATGGGGAGGCTGAAAATCATCTTCGAGGCGCACAGGCGCTTCTTTTCACGGTTCCGGGACGCGGTCGTTTTGCCCTTCCGGAAGGCGTTTGCACGTCTTTTCAGGGCAAACGCTTTTCTGTCTTTTCGCTCCCGTGTGAGAAAGCTCGACATCCAGGCGGCGCACCAGGTCGGGATGCCGGTGGAAGAGTTCGACGCGAAGCGCCGGACGTTCCTTAAATACGCCTTTTTCGGCAGCGGGCTGTTCCTCGCCGGCAAGTACCTCAACCCGCTCATCAATACTCTGCGGGGTGATACGGTGATCGATGAGAGGGTCTTCCGGAACTTCACGCTGACCGAGACGGGGAAAGAACTCCGCGTCACCGATGATGACGGCGGGGAGATCCTGACCATCGACAAGGAAAGCTTTTAAGAATTGTAGAATGCAGATTGTAGAGTGCAGAATGCAGAATGAAAATTCAAATCCTCAATCTTCAATCTGAAATCTGCAATTAGAATATGGCCGTACGCATTTCCAAGAATCGCATCGCGCTCGTTTCGGTCCCGCTCAATCTGGCGGCGGCTACCGACGTGGCGTCCGCGGCGACGACCAACATCGGCGCGGCCACGTCCAACAACGTCCGCATCACCGGCACCACGACCATCACGTCCTTCGGGACGGCTGATGCCGGCATCACGCGTTTCGTGCGCTTTGCCGCGGCGCTGACGCTTACCTACAACGGTACCTCGCTCATCCTGCCCGGCGGGCAGAACATCCTGACGGTCGCTGACGACACGGCGGAATTCCTCTCGCTCGGCTCCGGCAACTGGGTCTGTCTCTCGTACAAGTACGCAAGGAAGCGTGCCCAGAGGGTGACATCGGAAGCCTCCAACGCGACGCCGACACCCAATGCCGATACCACGGATGTCCATATCATCACGGCTCAGGCGGCCGCCGCGACCTTCGGGGCGCCGACGGGCACGTCGACGCAGGGGCAGATGCTCATCGTCCGGATCAAGGACAACGGCACCGCGCGGGCGCTCTCTTGGAACAGCGGGGCAGGTGGCTATCGTGCGAGCTCCGACCTCGCGCTCCCCACGACGACGACCGTCAGCAAGACGCTCTACTGCGGCTTCATGTACAACGCGACCGACTCGAAGTGGGATTTGCTCGCGAAATTGGACAATTTCTAAGGTATGGCAACAAGGCTCAAAACCGTCAAATACGCCTTTCCGGCGCTCGCATCCCTCACGAACAACACGCTCACGACTTTGACGCAGATTACCGTCTATCTCCCCGAGACGGGGACCAAGACGTTTCGTTCGGTAGTGGCGCATGTGACGTTTGACGACATCATCACCGCGACGGGCGGTACGCTGACAACCAAGACGCTCAATTGCCGCGTCGGTGCGGCGGCCTATACCAGCGTAGCAAATGCCAACACGCTCACGAACTCGGGCGAAAACGCGTCATTTTGGCTCTCGGCCGACTATACCTCGCACTTCACGACGAACTGGTCGGGGACTTCGATGACCTGCGATTTCCAGCTCCAGATCAACCAGTCGAC
>CAYLJX010000006.1:0-36661 GCA_964384235.1 uncultured Bdellovibrionales bacterium
CCCCGTCCCCGATGACGATCCGCTCGGTGACGGTCTCGACGATGCGGCGCTTCTCTTCCGGGGGCAGGGTCGGCCAGCGGGAGTAGAGGTCGCGGGCTTCGGTGATGATCTCTTCCTGCGAAAGCTTGGCGATCTTCAGGACGTCGAGCTCCGCCTGAAGGGCCGGGAGCGTCTCGTCGAGCTGGCGTTCCCGCTCGGCCAGCGGCCGGTACTTCGTTCCGAATCCGCGCTGGTCGATGGCCTCTGACTGATAGAGGTCGTAGAGGCGGTCGATTTCTTTCCGGAGCTTCCCGCGTTCCGCCTCGAGGGAGGCGATGAGGTCGTCCTTCCCCTTGATGACGGCATCGCCGGCTGCAAGCGATCGGGCGATCTCGTCGGCGGAGAAGAAGAAGCCCTTCAACTGCTCGTGGAAGACGGCTTCCAGATCCTCGACCGGCAGCTTGTTCCGGCAGCGGTAGCAGACGTACTTCGGCAGATTCGACGGCACGTACATCTTCTGACCGCAGGCGCAGTAGGCGAGGCCGGAAAAGAGGTGAACGGTCTTCTTCGCCGGGCGCTTCCCCTTCTCCCGCTGAGCGGCCAGGAGGGCATGGCACTCGTCCCAGAGATCTTCCGAGACGATCGCTTCGACGGGATGGAGCACCCACTCGCTTTCGGGCTTGAGCGTCCAGGCTTTCTTGGCGTCGGTTGATTGCGTGTAGTTGGCGCGGCGGATGCCTTTGGCCGTCGGATCGCGAAGGAGACGATCGACCGTAGTGTCGGAAAAGAGTGAGCCGTTCCGGGTGCGGTACCCCTGCTCGTTGAGAAGCCGGGCGACGGTCTTCTTCCGCCGATGCTCCCGGAAGAGCTCATAGAGGAGCTTCCGCACCGGCGCTTCCTTGGGATCCGGGATGAGCTGATGCTCCCGCCATTGGTAGCCGAAGGGGGCGGCTCCGCCCAATGGTTTCCCCAGCTTGGCACGGACCGGCACGGAAGCGGCGACGCGCTCGGCGATCTCCTCCCGCTCCCACTGGGCCATGGCCGCGATCATGGTGTAGAAAAGGCGGCCGGCCGGTGTCGAGGTATCGATCGATTCGGCGAGGGAAATGAGGTCGGCGTCGTGCTCGCGGAAGCGGTCGGCGAATTCGAGAAGCTCTTTCGTGTTCCGCGCGAGGCGGGCGAGCTTGGAAAAGATGAGGCCGGTAATATGGCCGGAGCGGATGTCGGCAAGCATCCGCTTGGCTTCGGGCGTGTCCTTGACCGTCTTCCCCGAGACAGCGTCGAGCCGGTAGACCTCGGCGACGGTCCAGCCCTTGGCTTCGGCGTAGAGGCGGGCGCGGCGTTCGTGGGTTTCGGGACTCTCCCCCTTCACCTGGTCTTCGGTCGAGACGCGGATCCAGATGCCGACGCGTTTACTGCCTTCTTGGAGCTTGACCATCTTCGATCCCTCCTCTGCTTCCGGAGGCGTACGTTCCTCCGCATCAACTGCTTGCTTGCACGCCGATTCCTTTTCCGTTTATTATATTCACGTGACGAACGTGACGTAAAGATGAAACCGACCAAGATCCTCGAAATTCGCGACCTCTTCGGGGCCGGACCGCTCGCCGGAGCCGCCAGCGGCCAAGCCTTCTTCTCCAAGCTCGTCGAAGCGACCAGCGAACTCCCGCGCGATGCTGTCGTGGCCCTCAACTTCGGCAGAGTGGATATCGTCACCGCCTCGTTCTTCCGCTCTGCCTTCCGCGCCTTCCGGGATTACGCCCGCTCGGAATTCCGCATCTATCCGGTATTCGCCAATGCCAATGCGGCGACCCGGGAAGAAATTAGCTTCTTCGCCGAGGGAAGCAACGACGCCTTTGTCCTCGCGACGCTCGGGAAGAACGGCCAGCTTACATCCCCGACCGTGCTCGGCACACTCGATGATAAGCAGTCCCTCGCGCTCCGGGCTCTGGCGGAACTCGGCGAGGCCGATGCCGGCAAACTGCGTGAAACTTGCCCTGAGACCCCGGCCGTCTCATCGGCGGCCTGGAGCAATCGGCTTGCTGTTCTGTCCGCCAAGGGCTTCGTCGCGGAGCGCCTCATGGGGCGCACCAAGCAGTTCCGACCAATCATCGAAGGACTCGTCTATGGGCGTTGATTTCCTCCGCAAGACCGCACAGTCGCACGCCAAGGCTTGGAGCACCGAGTTTCAGCGCTCGTCCGAAGACCTCTTCGCCCCAACATGCGACTCGCTGCGACGGTCCTTCCTCGCGGCGGTATCGGGCGAAGCAGCGCTCCGGGAAGGCGATCCCGTGACTATCCGCCTCGTGGATGATCGGGTCATCGTCCTCAAGGATGTCTATCCCCTCGCCCAGATCGAGAAGCCGTCCCTCGACCTCGTCGAACACCTGGCGGCATGCTACGGCGTCCTTTCCGGATACATCGACGACACCAATGATTTCGCGGGAACGGTCTCCGTCTTTGTCGGAGTGAAGGAGTAGGCATGGCCGAGAAGACCGGCATCATTCATCAGGTGGCGACGCTCCAGCACAAGGCGGAGCACACGTTCATGCTCGGCTGTCCCGGGTGTCCGGACCGCTCGTTCTGCGGCGGCCTGCAGATCCAGAGTCCGGAACTCTCCTGCCTCGACAACTGCCCCTGCGTCGGGCCGGCCAGATGCGGGCTGGTCTGTCCCAGGAATCCGACATCCTTCGCCAAGCGAGTGGCGGAGGTAAACGGGTTCGATCTCGGAAACATCGCGAAGCGCAGCTCGCTCCCGTTTCCGCGGATACCGGACCTCATTTCTCAGCTCTATCGTTCTCTGCCGCTCGCTCGTCCCGTCGATCTCGATCTAGTGGCAATTCCGTTCAGTGAGATGTACCGGCGAAGGGGAAAATTAGCGATGCCCTACACCCGATCTGAATTGGAGGCGAAGTTCCGACTCGGGCCACATACCAAGATTGCGCTCTCAGGCGTCGAACAGGACGAGCATGTCGAGCAGTGGTGGGGTTCAGTCGGACGCCGCGACGTGGTGCGTATTCTCTTGGATCTCGGCGTCATTTTTGCTACCACTCCCAATTTCAGTCTGACCGTGAATGCCCCGCGCCATGACGATCTCCACGCGATGAAACGCATCGCGCTCGTCTGGAGCCAGCTCCACGATGCCGGCGTTCCGACGGCGCTCCACGTGAACGGTCGCACCGATCACGATTTCTTCCGGCTCCGGGAGTTTTTACAGTTCCACACGGAGATTGAGGCCATCGCCTTCGAATTCACAACTGGAGCAGCGAAGAAGGAGCGCGGACAGTATTTCGCCGAACTCCTCATTCGGCTGGCCGGCGATCTGGCGCGGCCCTTAACCCTCATCGTGCGCGGCGGGGTAGCCTGGGCGTCGCTCCTCGCTCCGCACTTTGGCCAGATCGTTCTCTTGGAGACCGATGCCTTCCACAAGACCGTGAACCGCAAACGCGCCGCCCTGACCCCGAGCGGCCGCCTGCACTGGCAGCACAACCCGACCGCCGAAGGCGCTCCACTCGATGAGCTCCTGGCGCACAACCTGGCGGTCATGAGCGTCTGGGTTCGTCATCGCCGGGAGCTTGGCGGATTCCCGCGGACAGCTCGTCCGATCACTCAGACATCAGCCACCTCACAGAGCGACGCGCAGGGTCACAACGAATCCCCGCAGCTCGGCCTTCTGTGAAATGTGCGGGCTACGCAGTGATGGACTCCGTCCGGCGATCTCGAGGGCATGGTCGCCGCTCCGGAAGCGAAGTCCAGCGTCCAAGCTGTTAAGGGCTCGGAATAGCGTTCCGAAGCCGTAGCCCCGATCCAGGGCCGGTCCGTAGCGGGAATTTCCGTCCTGCAGAGCCATCTGCATGGCCGTACCGCTGTCGCGCAGGTACGCAAACGTGGGATTGCTCTGCAGGCTCGCCAAGATCCCTTTTCCCGCATCCGCTACTACGATGTCGACGTGCTCCGGCGTTCCCGAGAAGACCACGGCCCCCGTCTGCGGGGCACCACTATGGTCGAAGATATTGTCGACCATCTCCTGGATCGCCCCGCAGATCATTGACTTCGTGCGAGCAATCTTTCGGCGGAAGCGCAATACTTTTTGCGTTTCGATCTGAAAGAGATGAAGCGGCGCGGACCACTCCGGTTCCGTCGCTTCCCGGAAGCACAGAACCCCCCATCGCGAGGTGTCGCGATGACCGCTCACTACGCGGAGCGGCTTCTCCTCGGCGCTCCCGAGTGCCTCGACCATCTCCGGCGCCTCGTGCTGAGAAAGGAGCGAGGCAATCCCGGGGAATCGGTGTCGAAGGGTCCACGCCTCCAAGAGCGGTCCTAGCCCGTCAAAATGATGCGCGCGTGCTTTGGTGAGCGCGGCCTCGTTTCCGCGCTCCAGCGCCAGCGACACTTGGTCCAGCAGTCGAAAGCTCGGCTGATCCACCTCAATTGGCCCAGTAGTTCCCGTCTCTTTCCTTCAACCCGCCACCTATATCACATACTCGAAGCCTCGTTGGTTTTCAAGAAGGACGTTGAAGTCCTCAGGCGCAAGCACGACCGGAACCACCGGATCGTCGGCACAGCGCTCGTCTCACTGCTCAATGCACTATTCCCCGTAGCTGACTGCTCAACAGCCAAGGACGCATCCCTCTCGCAGCTCACCGTGGAACTCGCTTGGCACTACACGACGTACCATCGTGAGCAGTCACGTGAGGACCAAGTCCGCTACGCGATGGCAGAAGACGATGCTAGAAGAATGCGGATAGGTCTATGGCAAGAAGACAATCCGATCCCACCTTGGGAATGGCGACACTGTTAGGTGATCGGGTCGCGATGAAGACGTAGCTATGGCGAGGCGTGGGCGGGTTTCGCAACAGGCGAACTAGTCGCTGCTGGCGCTTGTGGTGGAGCACTTGCAACGGGATGCTCGTTCGACGCCTTCCAACCTTCAATGCCAAGTATTGCAATAAGCGTTATGAGCACGCCGACAGCACCAACTATTGTCCACGTCAGAGTCTTGATTTCCCTGTTGCGTCTTTCTTGACTGACGCGTCGTCGAGCATTGATTTCTTGGCGCGCGCTCTTGAGAGCACCAACTATCGGCCGAGTGGCGTCATGCTTTTTCTTCAGCGCCTCGTAGTACTCATCTCGGTTATCCCGTTCGGTATTCTGAATAAAGTCACGAATGTCATCGAAGTGCGCTCGCCAGTCATGAATATGAGGAACGATGTCTGCTAAAGGTTCATCACGATAGTCGTCTTCGAACTTCTCAAACGTCGTATGGAAAAAAAGAACCTCCACCTCGTAGCAGTCGTACAGGGCACGCTTGGAATGCCTGAGGGCCTTGATGAGGCCAGTGTCCTTATCCGCACCAGTTAGGTACTTCAGCAAATGGTTGAGCGCGTAGCGAAGTTCGTTTGTCGATGGAATATTGAGCCCTTCAGCGACTGAACTTACGTGGTTGATCCGGCGCTCAGTCTCGTCGACCACTTCTTTGATTTGGGCAATCAGTTTGTCGCTCGCCGGGCCGTCCATTGGTCGGACTCTTCCAAAGGTGGATAAAAAAAACTCCCAGACATTTGCCTGAGAGTCGTTTGGACACGTAGGGTTTACGTGCGATGAGGTTTGTAAGAAGCGAGCTTCTCCCTCATTTGCGAGACCTCTGACTCGGTAATGTAGTTTCCGAGTTGCAGATGTACGTTGCCTCGCGCTTGACGGAATACTACAAGCTTCACAATCTCATCCTCGCAATCCTCAATCGGGTCTTTCGCGTGTGGGAACAGCTTCCTGCGGAGTAGTTCTTCCAAACGATTCAACATGGCAACGACCTGCCTTTCTCCCCTCGAGAATAGGGCAACAACTCCTTCAGTAAGTGAAAAAACAGAATGCCTTTCCTACGCATACGATGTACGTGTAGGAAAGGCATCGCAGGGTAGCTGCCTGATCAAACCTTCCAAGACCTCCATTTTTCACGGCCGAAATTCTGACTATTAGTAGTTTTGCAGACGGCCACTAGCCAAATGAAGTCAACAAACGATCTGCTCAAGTCGATCGATTTTAGACCAAAGCTACTTGACAAACAACCGCTAAATGTGCCGCCCGAGCAACACCCCCAATAGAATACCTAACCAGATATGCCAATGAACTGATTAAATATATAGCACATATGCGATTACTTGACAAAATTCAATCACTTAAAGGCAGCTCCTGCTCCGTAGCGCTTCCATTGACTCAGGACGCGGGGTACAGCAGGGGCACGGGCGCTGCAATTTGCATTTATACCTACGGCTTCTGTCCTCTCCTTAGAAAAGAAAAGACCCGGCCATTTCGGTCGAGTCTGGAACGGGACATTTGTCCCGGACTCACGCTTCCGTCCGCGCCACGCTGCCGAGTTCCGCCAGATAGCGGCAAGCCTTCGTTGCGGCTGACGCCGCGCTCACAAGCGCCGTCCGCTGCTCCCGGAGCACCGCGAGCCAGCTCCTCACGTAGAGCGCGTGATCGGTCCGCGGTTCATTCGCCACCGCCAGATCGGCACAGAGGAAGGCGGCCCCGAGTTCGGCGACGAGCTCTTCCATGGCGTAGGCATGGGTGCCGAAGCGGCCCGTCAAATCGCGATCGAGGCGCGAGGGATGCCCCGTCCAGTGGACGTGCTCGTGGAGGAGCGTGGCATAGAAGGCCTCGGTCGCCGTGCTCGTGGCCGTGCCAGTGAAGCGCGACCGCTCCGGCATCTGGATGCGGTCAGTCGAACGCTGGTAGTAGGCGTGATCGCCGCCGTAGCGGACGGTGGCGCCAATGCGCTCGATGAAGGCTTCAGCGTCCTCGAGACGAACCGTGCGATCTTCCGTCCGCGGCCCACCCGCTGCGAAGCCGTCGACTTGGGCCGCGTTGAAGACGTAGGAAGCGCGGACGAGGACTCGTTTCCGCGCGTCCGCCTCGCTGGCCGGATCAGGCGGCGACTCTTCCTGGTAGAAGACGATGAGCGTCGCCTTCTCCCCTCGCCGGACTTGGGCCCCGAGCTTGGCCCATTGGCGGTACGTCGCCCAGATCGGCACGGCATACCCCCGGGATTCGCTCGCCGCCCAGAGGGCAAGGGTATTGAAGCCGCGATAGGGACGCTTGGAAAGAGCGTTCTCAGGGAAACCTTTGGCAGTACGCCGATGCCACGGCATCTGATAGGCTCCCTTGATCCCCGATTCGATCGCACGAATGATTTCCGCCGTGACCCACTGGTACACGTCGCCGCTGGCGCGGCCTGCATGCTCGTCCATATGACACCTCCTTGGCACCCCAGGAACACCGCACCATGCGGTGCTCCCCGGTACCCGGGAGCGCGGCTACGGATCTGGACCGCGACAATCCTTCTCGCCTTCCTGCCGCTCGCTGCTGCCGCCGAGACGCTCCTCGGCCGAGTGATCGGTGTCTCGGACGGCGACACCATCACGGTGCTCGATATCGCCAAGCAGCCTCGGAAGGTGCGGCTCGCCGGCATCGATGCGCCCGAAAAGAATCAGCCCTTCGGCAAGCGCTCGAAGCAGGCGCTTGCGGCCATGGTCTTCGGTCGTGAGGTTCGGATCGAATGGCAGAAGCAGGATCGCTACCGGCGCATCGTCGGCCAGGTCTGGGCCGAGCGCTCCGGCCCGGATTGCGGGCAGCGACCGTGCCCGAGGATGCGCGATGTCTGCCTGGCTCAAGTGGAAGCCGGCCTCGCCTGGCATTACCGCCAGTACGAGCGGGAGCAGTCGCCCGACGATCGCTTGCGGTACGGGGCGACGGAAGAAGCGGCGCGAGCGAAACGGCTGGGCTTGTGGGCCGATCCGCACGCGATCCCGCCCTGGGAGTGGCGGAAGCGCTCGCTCAGTCGTCCGATGCCGGTGCGCTGAGCGCTCTCCGGGCGTAGAAGGCGAGACCGAGCGCGGCGGCATCGAAGAGGCTCTGGCGCGGATCCTCGCTCATCCAGAGCCGGCGCACTCTCGGCAATCGGTGCGCGAAGGCCGGTATCTCCGTCGCGATGGCTTTGGCAATCTCATACTTCGTGACGGCACCTACGGTGGCAAAGCAGGTGCGGACTTCGGCGCGGGGGATGCGCCCGACCTCCACCTGCTCGACGTCGGCCAGATGCCGGAGCATCCGGTAGAGGCGCTTGATGCGTTCGGCCCGGCGGGCTTGGCCCGCTCCCGCATGCTCGATGACAAGGGTTTCGGGGTGATAGCGCTCAAGGAGGGCCTTCACCTCGTCGACGGTCTTCGCGTTCTTGCGCTTGCCGCGGATCCCTTTGACGCCCCAGTCGAACGGCGCTTTCGGCCCTTCGAAGAGGACGAAGGCGAAGCCGTGAGAGGTCGGGTAGATCGCGAGGATGAAAGACGGCTGAGAAGCGTTCGTCATACTCCTTTCGCAGAATCCGACGGGGCGATCGCCCGCTGCAGGGCGAGTTCGAGCAGTTCCCTCTTGCGCTTCTCTCGCGGTTTGATACTGTGGATGAAGCTCTCGTGGAGGGCGGCGGCTCGGACCATGAGCGCTTCCTCCGTTTCCGCGTAGATATGCGGAAATAGCAGTTTCGGGGGCTCCCCAAAGAGCACTTCCAGGGCGAGCGCACTCTCCAGGCTCGGGATGCGTTCGCCCTGCTCGATGCGGGATATGCAGGCATGATCTTCGATGCCTAAGAGGCCCGCGACCTCCTTTTGCGTGAGGGCCCAGCGCCGACGCTGGGTCCGCACATAGTTGAGCGGCACTTTTTCTTTCATATGCACCCGCCCGCTCCGGGGTTAAGAAGTGCGGAACGATCGGGTGATTTCATTCTCGCGTAGCCGGGCGAGATGGCCTAGCGGAGAGAATGTGCCGCTCTGGCACATTTCGCGCGGGCGGGTGAGGTTGGTGAGGTCGGTGACTTCGGGGAAGTATCCCGAATGGATGCTTCCCCCGGGACGGAGGCACGGCGTTGCGCCGCAACCGGAAAGGCGGGACTGCCGTCCGAAGTCCCGATGTCACCTATGTCACCCACAACCGTCGTGTGGGCGACATGCCAGTATTTGGAAAGTCAGGGTTCGCGCACGTAGGTGCGGAGGAAATAGCCAGATCCGATGTTCTGCCACGTCCCGTCCGGGTAGGGCCGTTCGAACCGGTTGAGGCTGGAGCCCACTTGCGGTCCCGTTCCCCCGGCTATGCTCGGCCGGTAATTCGCGGTACTCGGTTCAGTCCAAAACGCGACGAGGTACTGCTGTCCCGCGGAGACTGGCAGGCCATTGCCGGGAAGCGTGATCGACGTCCACGGCACATCGCCGAAGCCTTGCGGCGTTACGTACTGCCAGGTGTTGCCGGGAAGATTGGAGAACGGGACGACGACCGTCAGCAACGGAGCCGTGGTCGGGGCATCAAGATTGGGCCCTGGAACAGCGTAGACGCTCGCGTACACACTGCTCGCAGTGGGCGGATCGGCCGTCGTGAGAATCTTCACGTCGACTCGCGTGAGCTGTCCGGTCCGGCCAATCGGAAATGCCTGCCCCGTTTCCCTGCCATCGAAGCCGAGCACCTGAGTAATGGACGCCGTGTCGGCTGGCGTTGGCGAATAGTCGAAATCGATAGGCGCCTCAGTCGACAATGGAACAACCGTTATCGTGAGCTCGGCTCGATTCGTCGCCCCGCGGTTATCGGTCACCGTCAGGCCGACGGTTTTCGAGCCTGGTGTAACGTAGGCACGGCGCTGAGGGGTTGGCTCTCCGGTACTGACCGGACCACCCTCTCCAAAGTCCCAGCTATAGCTAACGATCGTTCCATCTGGATCCCGACTGGCTTGCGGATCAAACACTATCTCCTGGCCGACGGCGACGGTCAGAGTGTTCGCACTACCGACACTTGCCGAGAACGAGGCAATGGGAGATTGATTCGAGTCACATAGGGGATTCGTAAGCGCATCGATGTTGCTCTTCAGGTACGAAACAATCTTCGTGGCACTTTCACTGCCCTCTTCTAGGTATGTGTCAATAAAATTGTGTCCCTCATTGCTTGAATCCGGCGTATTCGGACTCAACGGGGGTGGATAGTTGAAATTTCGAAGCTCCTGCGCGACCCTTACGTTGATCACATCATCACCAAATTGTGTAACGTGCGGTGTGCTGGTTTTCGCCACGTAACTATCCGGACTTGCAACCGCGACTATCGCAAAGGCCCGTTGTTCCGATGGGGATAGAAAAAAATACGCTTGATTGGCGAAAAAATTCCCTTGAGAGTGAGCGACAACAACAACTTTTTTCCCTGAATTTATCCAATCCCGATACTTTGTAACGTGCTCGAAAAGCGATTGAGCAAGTTGCTGTTGGTCTTGCGATTCGGATAATCCTCGCAGGATCGTCGCCGCTATTTTTTCTCCGATTGCCTCGCGTTCCGAAGCAGAGAGTCTTTCTTCTGTCAGCAGTCTTCGCCATTTCTCGGTTTCCGAGCTTATGCCTGCCTGATCAAGTGCCTCAATGAGATCAACGATGGCATTTGTCGAGGGATTAAACGCTAGTGCCCCATCTAGTCTCGACCGCTCTTCGTTGGAGAAGACCGCAGGATGGGTCTCAATCATCTTAACCAGCGCCGTCAGGCCATCCGAAGCATCAGATGGTTCATTCAGGACACCGTTTGCGTACACGACCTGCGTTCGCCCACACTCGGGTTGCTGACCATAGCCTATGAGAGCGACGAAAGAAAACGTTAGAAAGACAACTGCATTCGCAAGTCGCACGATTATTCCCCGAGTGTGTCCGGATCAAACCCATCACATGCCATTTTGTATTCAGCAGGTGACTTAAACATTGCGCCGTAATCAACGACACGTCCGGCCAATGCGTTGTTGAAAGCCGAATACGCAACCGTTCGATCTCGCGTATTCATAACGTTCGCCAGAACCTCACGGTCGATTTCGATGGCTCGGCTGACGTCGTCTCCTAGAACGTATCGCAAGCAATCAAAGGCGCGCAGTTTTTGAGATACAACTACCTTGGCGTCCTCCGGATTTTCACGTGCTCCGGGGGAGAGTCCGTATCCCAAGGCGACAGCGTTCTGATTTACTGCGGCGACAGTCTTGGGCGAAGACGAGAATTCGAAAACGATCCACCGTTCCACATCATCCCGCACCCCATTGCCATTCGAGTCGATCCCCTCGACCGTGACCTTGCCCGCTTCCCCGGGGTCGGCCGCCACCGGAAAGGGCGAAACGATGAGTTCCACCGGCAAGGCTTCTGCCCGAAAGACATCCATCACCGCGCCATTGGGGAGGATGCGCTCCAAGAGAAGCTTGCCCTTCACCACGATGAGCGGGGCATCCGGCGGAGCGGTCACCGTTACTTGGACCGATACGCGGTCCCCACGCTTGAACACAGGCGGAAAAACGGGCGGCGTCACCGTGACGAAGGGGGCGATCCCGCCCTCCGGAACGATACGCAATTGCAGAGTGGCCGGGATGGGCAGGATGCCCGTGTGCTTCAAGCTGACCGAGTAGGTCGCGCTCTCTCCCGGGGCGACGCTTGCCGGTGCGAGCCGCTCCGGTTCCCAAGTCACCCGCGGAGGCAAGGCCCACGCCGCTCCCACGACGAAAAGGCTGACGACGACGCCGATTACGGCAAACCAGGTGGCCTTGATGATACGCATAGGGGTGTCACTCCTCTCCCGGAGGGGAGCAGTACGTGAGGGTTGAACCAGGAACGAGGCAGTGCTTGATATGCCGGGATTCGGCACGCGGACGTAGGACGACTGGGAACGAGTCTCCCCCGGCACTGCACGAGACGCTTCTTCTCTGCATTGCGCTTCGTCCTGACCTCGGTGTCGCCGCGTCTTCTTGCGCGGTGATCGGTGCTGGGGGAAACAATATTCTCTTTTCAGAGTACTCCACCTCCCTCATTCTCACAAGATGGTGTTGGCATCCGGGAAAACGCGGATAGGCCGGCCCGTAACGAAGCTGCCTTTCCGGCGAGTCCGGCCTCAGACGACGGTTCCCGACCCGTGAGCGTCCGCTTCACATTTCATACTACTCTCCCCTCCTTCCGCCTTTGGACCAACGTCCTCTCGGCCATGCTCCTCGGGCTGAGCGAGCCGGTCGAGCGCAGACCGGAAGACCAGATACTTGCCCTGCCGGCGTACTGTCTCGATTCCGAGCCGAACGCGAAGCAGGTAGCCGACATAGCGGGTCGTCAACGGACGGCCGGGGGCATCGCCGACGCGATCGATGAGACGGGCGGTCAATGCTCCGACCGACACCGACAGCGCTTCCTTCGATTCGAAGCATTCCGCAAGGACCGTGGCGAGGGTGTCCTCCAGCTTGTCGCGCCGCGATGCGCGCCGCAAGTCGTCATTGCCTTCGACGAGCCGGCGGATCGTCTGGCGGTGCTGCTCGCCCTCGACGATCGAGAGGAGCGGCACGAGGATCTGATTGAGCCGGGGCGAGAGGGTCGGATCGACCAGCGCCTCCTTGGCGGCAAGTTTCGGCAGCATGGCGAATCGATACGCGAGGAGCGCATTGCGAAGCGACCGGGCCTCCCCTCGCTGACGGTCCGGCAAGCTGATCGGAATATCTTTCCGGAGTGTCTTGCGTCCCATTTCCTCGGTGAAGAAGCGGCTTTCCAGGGCCTCGTCTTCGTAGGACCGGCGCATCGCGACGATCTTCGGGCCGAAGACATTGAAGGCCCTCGGCTCGAACTCCTTCTTCGGTGTGACCGCGGTGCGGAGAACCGGGAAGCCCCGGACATTCCCGTTGTTGAAGATCTTCACGAGTTCCGCCTTCTCGTCCGAGAACCGGAAGTCCGCCTCGTCGAAGATGAGCGTGCCGCGGAAGGTGTCGAGCGTGTGGAAGATGGGCGAGATGGTCGAGGCGCCGGAAGCGAAGAAGGCCTTGTGGCAGAGCGATCCAATGACGAAGAGAGCGCGGGTCTTGCCAGAGCCGTAGTCCCCGCGGAGACGGAGGTAGGGCAGCTCATTGAAGGCGTCATACACCCAAGTGAGGAGGATGTAGTAGCTGGCGAGCGTACGGAAGGCGTCGCCCACGTCGACGTAGCGACGGAGGTACGCGTCGATTCTCTCTACGAGATCGGCCGTCGTTCCGTAGGGCTCGGGTCGCGAAGCAAGGAGCAGCACCTCATGTTTGATGAGGTTGTTTGACGCCGAATACGGACTGAGGAGCAGGCCATCGGGCAGCACGTAGGTGGCGTGAAGTTCCGGCTCGTGCGGGCCGCCGACCGCGAGCTGCGTCTTCCGCTCTTCAGGAGCGTAGACGAGTTCAATGAGCGTGCCATCGGCAAGACGGCGGGAGACCGTCGGGATGGCACGCTGCGCTTCCGGGAAGGTTTTCATGCTTCCAGCGTAGCGGGGAAGGGCGACTCCTCCGAGACGCGAAAATGTGCCGGGATGGCACCCTTTGCGGCCTACCGACCGCACGGCCCGTCAGCGACAGTGACTGAGTGCTATCCGGTGTCAACGTGACAAAAATCGTTTACCTGCTAGGGTGTACACGGCCATATGACATTCGCGCATCCGGACAATCCTTCGACGGCTCGACGCTACTTCCTGTACTGCCGCAAGTCGCTCGAGGCAGAAGATCGCCAGATTCTCTCATTGGACTCCCAGGAGGCGGAGCTACGAGCTGCGTTCGAGCGACGCGGGGATGTTCAGATCGTCGAGATCTTCACGGAGGCCTACAGCGCCAAAGCTCCCGGGCGTCCCGTCTTCGAACAGATGCTCGCCCGCATTGAGCGCGGCGATGCGGAAGGGATCATCGCTTGGCACCCAGACCGCCTGGCCCGGAATTCCATTGACGGTGGTCGGATCATCTACCTTCTCGACCGCCAAGTCCTGAAGGATCTCAAGTTCGCGACGTTCTCCTTCGAGAACAACTCGCAGGGCAAGTTCATGCTCTCGATCGTTTTCGGGTACTCGAAGTACTACGTCGACACCTTGAGCGAAAACGTGAAGCGCGGGTACCGCGCGAAGGTCGCGCTCGGATGGCGCCCCGGTCCCGCCCCGCTCGGGTACAGGAATGACCGGGACACGAAGACGATCGTCCGCGATGAGGCGAACTTCGAGACGGTACGGCGCATCTTTCGCTTGGCCCTCACGAACGTCCACACGGTCCGGTCAATCCTCCGCATCGTGACCGACGAATGGGGATATCTCCCGGAGCGCTGGTCTCGGAAAGGGCGGCGGATCGCCTGCAGCACGCTCTATCGGATGCTCGGCAATCCGTTCTATGCGGGCTACTTCTACTGGAACGGCCGGCTGCACCGCGGGAAGCACGAACCGATGATCACGCTCGATGAATTCCAGCGGTTGCAGCAACTCATCGGTCGGCCCGGCACCGAGAAACCACAACAGCATTCCTTCCCCTATACCGGCCTGATGCGCTGCGGCGCCTGCGGACTCATGGTCACTGCCGAGCACAAAGTGAACCGCTACGGCCGCCGGTACGTGTACTACCACTGCACCAAGCGCGGCCACGGTCCGCGATGTTCTGAGCCATCAGTGGAACGGACAGCGCTCGAACGACAGCTCGCCGAATTTCTCGCCAAGGTCACACTCGATGAAGACCTACTCCTTGAATTCGGTACAACGATTGTCGAAGCGCGAACCGGAGCACCGAACGCCAATGAGACCGTCCGGAAACAGACTGAACAAACGCTCATCACGCTTCGCCGGCAGATCGAGACGCTCACCGACCTCCGGGTGCGCGAGTTGATCGCCGATGACGAATTCCTGTCGCGGCGGCGCGAACTCGAGATGTCCATTGCTGCGTCAGAGCAGCGCCTTCAGAGCGTGCAGTCGGCGGAAGACTGGTTCGAACCCGCCACATTGCTTCTTTCGTTCCGCAAACAAGCCTTAGATTGGTTCGCCCATGGAACGGACGACATCAAGCGGTCCATTCTCAAAACCATTGGTTCGAACCTGATCCTTCAGGACAAGAAACTGCGCGCTGAAGCCAAGAAACCGTTCCGGCTCCAGGTCGCTGAAGACACTATTTCCACTATGAGCGGGTAACGGGAATCGAACCCGTCGCTTAACCTTGGGAAGGTCACGTATTACCACTATACTATACCCGCAAACAAAAGGATTGTAGCATATTTTCCCCCTCTGTCCAGGATTCTGCATCGCTACCGCAACTTCGCTCGTATTATCTGAAGCGGCAGGTATTTGTGTTCTCAGAACGACGGATTTCTGCTACACTGTCAAAGCTAATTTCAACCTTACAAAACCAAACCCATGCCCTCATTTCTCACACGCGGACGCGTCATCGCCCTGGTTTTTCTTGCGCTTCTCATCGCTTTCGGATCATACTCCTTTTTCTATGCCAAGGAGCACAAGGCTCAGTTCGCTGCCGGTTCGCTCAACCTTTTCCAGAAAGTCTCCAAGCTCCTCCCTCTCTCCCCTGACACCAAGAAAGAGATCGAGACAGCCAACGCCCTCGTACAGGAACTCGCCAAGCAGGACGACGTGACCCGCACCTACTTCGTCCTTCTGCAGAACAATTATGAGCTCCGTCCAGGCGGCGGATTCCTCGGCCAGTATGCCGTCGTAAAGATCAAGAACGGCGCGGTAGCGTCAGCTGTCGTGGAAGACGCCAACCTCCTCGACCAGCGCATCAAGAACGCCGGATACAAGGTCACCCCTCCCTGGCCGCTCACCCGCTATGCCCAGATCAAACGCTGGATGCTTCGTGATTCCAACTTCTCTCCTGATTTCCCCTACAACGCCGAGAAGGCCGAGTATTTCTATCGCCTCGGCGGCGGACGAGAGAAGTTCGACGGTGTCATCGCGGTCAATGCGGATGTCTTCAACCGCGCGCTTGATCTCACCGGTCCGATCACCATTCCCGGCTTCGGGACATTCGACGGCACCGACGGAGCATTGAAGCTCGAAGAAGCGGTGGAGAAGAATTTCCTCGGCGACGACGTGCCCGCCGAACTCAAGGAGAATCGGAAAAACGTCATGAAAAAGATCGCCGCGGAAATGATCGCCCGGCTCAACCACGTCGAGAACATTCCGAAGATAGCGGAATTCGCGCAAAAGGAGCTCCGGAGCAAGGACGTGATGCTCAACTTCGATGACGCACGCCTGCAATCGCTCGTCGAAAGCGTCCACTGGGACGGCAGCGTCGCGAAAGACTGGAGTGGTGACTATCTCATGGTAGTCGATGCCAACCTCGGCGCGCTCAAGAGCGATTTCTACGTGAAGCGCTCCCTCGACTATGCGGTCGATTTCACCGGCGAACGTCCCAAGGCGACCGTCACCTATGTCTACGACCATACCGCCACGTACGGCGACTGGCGCACGAGCGACTACCACACCTATACGCGCATCCTCGCGCCATCGGGCTCCACATATATCGACCAGTCCAGAAAGAACACCGGTGGTATCATGGCGCAGGATTCGGAAGATCTCAAGAAGACCGTCTTCGGGTACAAGGTCGACGCCATCATGGGTCGGGCCCTCGAGACGTCCATCCAGTACGAGCTGCCGGCAAGCATCACGGCGGACAACTACCGCCTCCTCATCCAGAAGCAGTCCGGCACCGGGACGATTCCTGTCACCGTCCACGTAAAGACCAAAGACAAGGAGTACGTCGAAAAGATGAGCCTCGAAAAAGATCTCAACCTCTCCATCCAGACAGTGGAAGAGCAGAATTAGGACCTCTCAAAAAGGCAAAACGGGCGATGCAGTCATTCCTGCACGCCCGTTTTTTTCCTGTCTATCGATCGGTTTCACGCTTTGGGCCGGACGAGCCGCGCCATGAGCTCCTGATACGTCTGGAAGTTTCTCTCGAGAAGCGCGAGGATGGCCTCGGCATCTCCCCGTCCCAGGAGCGACACGGAAACGTCCCGGATCAAGGAATCGTTCTTCTCGATAATCCTGCAGAAAATCGTCCGTCCGTCCCCGGTATCCATGGAAGCCTTGGGAGAGACCGACAATCTTGACCGTCTCTTGATCTCGTAGAGCAGCGGGCCGAAAATCCCAGGATCCTCCATGCAAGCTTTGAAAAGTTTCCCCAGTCCCTGTCCGAGACAATGGGTACGTTCATTGAAGAAAGACGGTAACATAAGGAACTCCTCCTGAAGTGAGCCGACGGCTCTTGATAAGAAAGAAAGCATTTTTCACGGACCCCTGTCAAGCCTTTTGACAGGAACAGGAAGAAAATGATTGAATATCGTTGTCGCGCGCGAATCCTCGCCGCGATATTTCCTAAGGGGGAAGACAGATGGCTGCGAGTTCGAAAGTGAACAAGAGGCGTAAGACGAGGCGTGTTCTCCGTAACCCGGAACAGAACAACGCTCCGCAGGCATCAACACCACAAGCGCCACGCGGCAAACGCTAAGCCTCCACCCGAGGCTAAGCGACAAGAGCGGCTGAAGTCGACATCATCGACTCCAGCCGCTTCGCATTTTCAGACATCGCCGCACGCGTCGTCCGCCCACAAGCCGCGCTTGGCTTCCCTGGCCTCACGCTCGAGCGACCGAAAGAGATCCTGTTTTCCGATATCCGGCGGAAAGCTTACCGACCTGGCATAGCCCTCCTCGACGAGTCTCGCATTGATCAGCACGTCGTCGACATACACATACCGCAAGAGCCGTCCGTACCGGTCCCGATCGGAGACATTACGCTCCAAGCGTACCTCTTTTCCTTCGACTAGCTCGCGGTTACGGGCTGCCGCTTCTTTGGCAAAACACTGGACCGGCGTGTCCGGCTTGACGCTCTCCGGCGTATCGATACCGATATAGCGGACTTTGTCGCCGTTCTCGAGCTCGATCGTATCGCCGTCTATGACGCGTTTCACTCGTATCGTTCCGGTTTTCTTTTCAGCATCTTCCGTCCACGAAAAGAAAGAGGGGAACTGCTTCGGCGTTTCCCATCGACCGGCCTCCTGACCGGAAAAGAAGACCAGAAGGACGATTCCGACAAACCAGATCACTGCCTGCAGCCAGGCTTCCCGACGCCTCATACCGTCCGTCTCATAAGCAGTTTCTTGGCTGGTATGCGGAGTATCGTTTCAGGAGAGAAGTGACGATAGTAGAAACGCTTGACAACTTCCGTCGCCAGAAAATACCCGGCCGCCAGAAGGAGAATCGTCGAGAAGAAACCGAGGGATGGTTCGATGAAATGAAGCGCTTCCCTCCCGAAGAACGTGAACGGCAAGGCGATCACGATGGAGAGCACCAGGAAAGAAAGGAGTCCCAACGAGAACGAGGCATGCCGGGCGCGGTAGAAGACGAACTTGGTACGGAGCGAAAAGATGAGTATCACCTCGGTGATGACGGAAAGAATGAACCAGGCGGTCTGCAACGCCTCGGGAGAGACGCGGATGAACTTTCCGAAGAGGATGAAGTCGAAGACCGAGCTGACCACACCGAGGAGCGTCGTCATGAGCACGATGGAATGCATCTGATAGTTCTTCGGCTTCTCCAGTTCGTCCCGGTCCACCTCGTCGGTAGCGATGGCGATCATCGGGAAATCGGAGAGGAGATTGAGAAGCAGGATCTGGACCGGCAAGAGCGGCACGAAGGGCAGGAAGAGCGAGGCGATGGCGACCGAATAGAAATTCCCGAAATTGGACGTCAGCGTGACACGCAGGTACTTGAGGATATTGGCGAAGATGATTCTCCCTTCCTTGATCCCGTCGACGACCGCTTCCAGGTTCTTCTGGAGGAGCACGACGTCGGCCGCTTCCCGGGCGATATCCGACGCGCCCTGCACGACAAGCGCGACATTGGAAAGCTTGAGCGCCGGGGCGTCGTTGATACCCTCCCCAAGGAATCCGACTTCGCACTGTTCTTTCAAGAGCTTTATGATGTCGTATTTCTGATGCGGCGAGATACGGGCGAAGACCGCGTTCTTCATGACGGCCAGCCGACGTTCCTCGAATCCGAGCGCCTCCAGTTCCTTCCCGGTGATGACTTCCGTCGGATGCGCCACCAGACCGACCGCATGCGCGACCGCTCCCGCCACTTCCGGACTGTCCCCCGTGATGATCTTCACCGCCACGTTTAGGTCCCTTGCCTTGGCGATGGTTTCCCGGGCGGTACTCTTGAGCACGTCCTCGAAAGCGATGAGTCCCTGGAAGGAAAGCTCTCTCTCAGCAGCACTGTCGAACGACTCGCCTTTGCGGAGGGTGCGAGAGGCTACCGCAAGCACGCGCCTCCCTGACAGCCCCTGTTCCGCCGCCCATGTCCGCAGAGCCTTGCGCTCCATTGCCACCAGGTCACCGCAAAGCGAAAGCACCTCTTCCAACGAACCGCGGACGACGAGTTCCGTTTCATCATGTTCTCCCTGGAGAAAGACGCTGTTGCGCCGCCGCTCCGGATCGAACGGGATATTTTCCAGACGCTTCATCCGCGCGATCCTCGAGCGGTCGCCGGAGAGGGCCGCCTGCCACAAGGAGAGGTCGAAGGCGTCGTGCAGATTCTCCCGGCTGGTCGGCTCCTGGAGCGCCGCCGAGAGCGCCAGACCGATCGCCTTGTTCTTGTCTTTCCCGTACACGTCGCGGACAGTCAGCATGTTTTCCGTGAGCGTTCCGGTCTTGTCGGTGCAGAGCACCTCGATGCTCCCGAGATCCTCGATGGCCGAGAGCCGTTTGACGACGACCTTCTTCTGCGCCAGCCGGAGCGATCCACGGGAGAGCGCCACCGTGAGAATGACCGGCAGAGCCTCGGGCACGACCGTGACGGCGAGCGCGAGCGAGAAGATGAGGAGCTCGATGAGATTCGTCCCGTCGCCCTTGATGAGGACGTTGGCAAGGAAGATGAGTCCGAGCGTCAGGATCACTAGACGCAGGATGAACCGGCTGAACCGGGAGAGGTCCCTCTCGAAGATCGTCTCGTGCCTGGTCTCATTGGTGAGCGTCGCGATATCTCCCAAAGCAGTGTCTTTGCCGGTCGCAAAAACCACTCCCTCCCCATGCCCGCCCGTCACGATCGTCCCGGCGAAACCGACGTTCGTCGCCTCATGCATTTCCGTCGGCGGCAGGCGAAGCGTATCGGTCCCTTTGGGTACCGCTTCCGATTCGCCGGTCATGACACTCTCATCCGCTTCCAGCCCCCGGGCTGTGAGAAAGCGCATATCGGCCGGCAGACGGTCCCCGACCGAAACCAGGACGACATCGCCCGGAACGACCTCGTCGCTCTCCACCGTCACCGTCCGTCCCCCACGACGGACGGTCGCATGCGTCACGAGATACCGGCGAAGCAGACGGACGGTCCGCTCCGAATGGTATTCCTGATATGTCTCCAACGAGACGTTGATGATGACGAACACCAGGATAAGGGACGCTTCCAATATGTCACCCAGGAAAAACGAAAGGGCCGTCGCGGAAAGCAACAGATACAAAAAAGACGACTTGGCGCGACGCTTGAGCGTCTCCTTCCAGAAGGAACGCTGCTCCTCGATGCGGTTGCGCCCGACGCTCTGCAGGCGCTCCTTGGCCTCTGCCTCGGAAAGACCCTGCGGGGAACTTCCCAGCTCGGCGAGCGACCCGACGACGTCTTCTTCGGCGAATTTCTTCCACAACATACCTCCAACGTTTGTTTTTCTTTTTAATCACCGTTCATGACTTCGAAGCAAGACTCTTCGCCAGACCGAGTAACATTTCGAAATCATCCTCTTCGCCCACTTTGTTCTTTTTCTCATATCCGCAGACGACGCAGCGGTGTGTGAGCTTTTGCTCGCCATCTACCGATTCCAAGAACACCGGTTCCATCAGTCCCTGACACGACGCCTCCCGATCGCCGGGACGGATATCGACGTGCTTGCTCCAGAGACACTTCGGACAATGGTTCGTGTAACCGTTCCCGACGACCGTGAATCCGCATCGTTCACAGTCGAAATCCTCCGTACGACGCTGGAATTTTTTTCCGATGATCGGCTGCATGCTCATAGTATACCATCCCGCGACCGTTATGGCTTCGCTTTTTTCAGGATAGCGTTGATCGCGTCCTCGTCCTGACAGGAATACTTCTCGCTCGCCGAATAGAAACGCTTCTTGGGACCACTGCAACCGCCGTTATCCTTGTGGAGCGTCGCGAGCATCGGCATGAGGAAGCCGACATCCTGCCTAGTGAAATACGCGTGCAGGCGCTTGAGCGTATCCTTGCGCCGATCCTTGTCCATACGGGTGAAGATGCTCATGTCGTCACCGATCTTGCCGCTCCAGTCGAAGTGTACGAAAACGTTGTTGGCCTTGCTTGCGAACTGCTTGTGCCAGAGGAGTCCCCAACACCAATCCCCCGGCTGTTTCCACCAACGGGAAAAACACGGTCCGTCTTCCACTTCACCCGCGCCGTTCACGCCGACGCCGCCCTCGATGTAATCGAAAAGGCGCAGGTATTTCTCATCCGTGATGTCGTTGGTCTGGGCACCGATGAGGATCTTCATGCCGCGAAACTCCGCGTACTCGCGCATCTTCTGGATCGTCTCGGGCATACGGCTCTTCTCCGGGTCGCTCGCATCCTGGTAGAAAACCTGCCCAAACATGAAACTCTGGATACCGAGATCCATCGCCCGCTCGGTGATGTATTGGACGTACTTGCGGTACTCCTCCCGTTCCAGGGACGGCTTGCAGGTATGTTCGCCCCAGACGTTCTTGCTCCCGGGACGGCACATCTTGTCGAAATCGAAGTCACGGTCCTCGGCCGGATATTCGTAGTCGGCGTTGGTCTTGATGGCCTCGGCGATGAACATCCCGTAGACCGTGTTGGGTTTGGTCACCTTGCTCTTGATCTTCTTGGCCAGCTTGAAATCGGGTGGCTTGAGCCACGTCTCGAGCGCCCGGTGCAGATAGTAGCACTGGGAGCGGTTGATCATGGCGATGGAGGCGTTGTTGTCACCGCCGTACCCGGAGAGAAATCCGTCCGCGACGCAGCCCTGTTTCTTCATCCGCTCTATAGAGGCAGGAGGTGGCGGAGGTGGAAGCGGGTCATCCGTCCCTTCGAGATCGGGCATTCCCCCGTTCGCGTCAAATTCCGGATCGGGCGTCACCCAGTCTTCCAAGTTGAAGACCTCTTCCGCATCCGTCATGACCGCAGCGTTCTCCGCCAGGCTGTCCTTGGAAATGTCGGCATACAGCCAGTACAGACCGACGAAAGAAAGCGCGAAACAACCGATCGTTCCCACTTTCAGAAAGCGCGGCGGAAGCCCTGACAATTGTTCCCGGATGTTTCGAAACAAGCTCATAGAGGGTACCCTTCAGTATACCACCAAACAAAAAAGAGCTCTCTATGGCTACATTTTTCATATGTTTTTATAAACGAACAAGGGAATCTCACTGCTCGTCCTCGGCAAGCTCGGACTGCGCTCTATAGGGCTTCCGCCCTCTAGCCCTCGCATCCGCGAGGTCACCCCGCACGGGGAACTCCCGTTCCCCGACCCCCTCCCGTTCGATTCCCTTTACACAACCCATAAACTAAAAGCCATTCCCAGAGGAATGGCTTTTAGTTTATCAGAGCGGGTAGGGGGAATCGAACCCCCATCTTCAGCTTGGAAGGCTGACATAAGAACCATTATACGATACCCGCATTCTTTTATCTGTTCGGAAGGACGCGGAGGCCCGTGAAGGGATCCTTTTTGCGCTGCTCCTTGGGGACGCCCATCTCTTCGAGCATCCCCTCCATCGCCTCGATGAAGGACGGCGACCCCACGAGATAGTACAGGCTTTTTTCCGGCCCGTCAACGTACTTGTGAAGCATGGGATTGCAGATATAGCCGCGCTCCTCGTCGGTTTCCGCACAGGGTTCCTGCGACTGGCTCAAGACCGTGACATAACGGAAACGCTCCAGCTTGAGATCTTTGAGCTCCTCATGAAACGCCGCGTCTTTCTGGAAGCGGTTGGAATAGAAAAGCGTGAAGGGCCGCTTGGAACCTTCGTGTTCCGCCTGCTTGAGGATGCTCCGCGCCGGCGTGATCCCGATACCGCCGACGAGGAATACGACGGGCCGGTCGTCTGCCGGTATCGTGAAGAATCCCACCGCCTTGGTAATGGTCACGGTGTCCCCTGGTTTCATCTGCCAGAGGGTCTGCTTGAACCCGCTCTCTCCCCCGCGCATCGCGAAATACAATGAATCCTCGAACGGCGCCGAAGCGATGGAGAGCGAGCGTGTCGCCCCCTTTTGATCCTCCGCGACAAGCTTCGGAAGCGTCATCGCCACGTACTGCCCCGCCGTGAAGTCATACCCTTCCGGCTTGTCAAAAACAAAAAGGCGGGTGCCGTCGGCGACCTCGCGCGATTCCTGAAGAGTGATCGTGAAATTGGCCATATCCTCTATTATACTTCTCTGATTTTTCTTTACAAACTTACTGACTTTAAGAACTTTATAGACTTATATGGTCGGAGCACCCGGAATCGAACCGGGACTAAATGGTCCCAAACCACTCGTACTACCACTATACTATGCTCCGAAACTTCAACCCCGACGGAAGCCGGGGTTGAAATCCTATCTTTTGTTTCTGCGGGAATGCTATTACCAAGCGGAGCGAGCGAAACGAGAACATGTTTTCGTTTCCGAGCGGAGCGCTGGTAAAAACGAGTCCACACTCGTTATTTCACGGCCTCTTTGAGGGTCTTGCCGGCGGTGAACTTCGGTACGGTCATGGCCGGAATGGTGATCTTGGCCTTGGTCTGCGGGTTGATACCCTCGCGGGCGGCGCGCTTCGAAACCTTGAATGTTCCGAAACCGGTGAGCGTCACCTTGTTGCCCTTCTGGAGCTCGGCGGTGACTTCGTCCACTATGCACTCGATCACGGCTTCCACATCCTTCTTGGAGAGCTCGGTCTTTTCCATGATGGCATGGACGAGCATATCCTTGTTGACGTTCTTCATACTATATCACCTGCCTTTCTAGTTTTGTCTTTCGGTTCCGTCTCCTTCGTTTTTCGTCGAAAGAAACCGCGAAACGAAAGCTTTGGATTATCCCACCCTTATTCTAAGCCTTTTCCTACAAACGTGCAATGCCTAAGCCATTTTTTGTCAAGACCTCGTCTTTTTCTCTCCGCTTTCGCCCTTTTTACCCCCTTTCGTTCCACTTTACCTCGCGTATTCCACCGCCCGGGTCTCGCGGAAGACGTTCACCTTGATCTCGCCGGGATACTTGAGCTCCTCCTCGATGCGCTTGGCGATATCGCGGGCGAGTTTCATCGCGCCGTAGTCGTCGGTCTTCTCCGGGTTGACGAAGATACGCACCTCGCGGCCGGCCGAAATGGCGTAGGACTTCTCCACTTCCGGGAACGTATTGATGAGGGCTTCCAGTTCTTCCAGACGCTTGATGTATTTCTCTGCGGTCTCCTTGCGCGCGCCGGGACGGGCCGCCGAGATGGCATCCGCCGCCGTCACGATGAACGACTCGATGGTCTGGTGCGGGTACTCGTCATGATGGCACTTCATGGCGTCGATGACATTCTGACCAAGACCGAACTTCTCGAGGATACGCATGCCGATCTTGACGTGCGTGCCCTCGATCTCGTGATCGACGGCCTTGCCGATATCATGGAGGAGTCCTGCCTTCTTGGCACAGGAGACATCGGCGCCGAGCTCCGCCGCCAAGGCACCGGCGAGATACGAGACCTCGAGCGAATGGAGAAGAACATTCTGCTTGTAGCTGTAGCGGTAACGCAACCGGCCGAGGATGTAGAGGAGCTTGGGATGGAGTCCCGCGATGCCGGCATCGTAGGCGGCCGCCTCACCGGCTTCCTTGATCTTCTGGTCGATTTCCTTCTTGCCTTCCTCTACTGCCTCCTCGATGCGGGCCGGGTGGATGCGACCGTCACTGATCAATTTTTCCAAAGCGATACGGGCGATCTCGCGACGCACCGGATCGAAACCCGAGATGACGACCGACTCCGGCGTGTCATCGACGATGAGCTCGACGCCGGTCTCCTTTTCGAGAGCACGGATGTTGCGGCCTTCCTTGCCGATGATCTTGCCTTTGATCTCGTCGGACGGGATCTGGACGGTCGTGGTGGTGAATTCGGAGACGTGCGAGCGCGAATACTTCTGAATGATCGTCGCCATGATGGAGAGCGATCGCTTCTCGAGCTCTTCGGACGCCTCTTTCTCCAGCTTGGACATGCGCTTCACGAGTGCGTCCTTGCTCTCTTCTTCTACCAGCTGAAAGAGGTGCTGCGACGCCTCTTCCTTGGAAAGATTGGCGATCTTTTCCAATCGGCCCATTTCCTCGGAACGCATCTTCTCCGCTTCCTCCTGGATAGCCTTGATCTCCTCGGCTTTCTTGAGGAGGGTTCGCTTCTCGTTCTCCGCGGTCCGATGCTGTTCCTCCAGCTGCGCCTCGCGCTTTTCCAGGCGCGACTCCTGATGAGCGAGTTTCTCCTCGCGGACCTGTTCGTTCTTCTTGGCCTCTTCCAGAATCCCGACGGCCTTGTTCTTGGCCTCAAGGGTCATTTCCTTGACCTGGGCCTCCGCTTCGGCAAGCATCTTGGCGGCCTGTCCCTCCGCGGTGGAGAGCTGCTTCTTAGCGATGTTCTGACGGATGAGATACCCCAAGACCGTACCTGCTCCCAAGAAGAGCACGACGGCCAGAAAAAAAGTAAGACTGAACATAAAAATAAGCCACATCGGTCAGTTTCTGCGGCGCACGCGAAGACACGGTCCCTTCAGGGAAAAGACTGTGAAGTTTCGTAGCAAGAATGGCGAAGAAGTTCCTCAACATACGGCTCGCGCCTCTAAAACTCACGATGAGAGCAATACACTACTTATAAGCTGCATACCCATCATAGCCCAAGGAAACTCCTTTTGTCAAAAGCAAAAAGGTGTTATCATATCCTTTGAGTAAGCCTTTCTGAAACAAAAAATGTACCGACCGCTCGTATTAATCGTCCTCGACGGATGGGGCATGAGCAACAACATCCAAGGCAACCCGATCCGTGAAGCCGTCCTCCCCACCTTCGACAAGCTCAACCGTTTCTACCCGATGACCGCCCTCCAGGCTTCCGGTATTTCCGTCGGCCTCCCCTGGAACACTGCCGGCAACAGCGAGGTCGGCCACATGACCATGGGTGCCGGCCGCGTCATCTACCAGAACATGCCGCGTATCTCGCTCTCCATCCAGGACGGGAGCTTCTTCCGGAACGAAACGCTCCTCGGTGCCATCCAAAACGCCAAGCAGAACGGCGGGAAACTGCACCTTATGGGTCTCGTCAGTTCCGGTTCGGTCCATTCGCACAAGGATCACCTCATCGCCCTCCTCAAGATGGCCAAGCAGAACGGTCTGACCCAGGCCTACGTGCATGTCTTCACCGACGGCCGGGATTCCGCCCCGACCGCCGGCATCCAGCAGCTCAAGGAACTCATCCGCGAGATGCGCCTCGTCGGCATCGGACAGATCGCGAGCCTCTGCGGACGAAACTTCGCCATGGACCGCAACAACAACTGGGACCGCATCGAGAAAACCTATCGGATGCTCACCGAAGGCACGGGTGAACGGACGAACGATCCCCTCTTGGCGCTCGAGCAGTCCTATAACAAAGGCGTCACCGACGAATACGTCGAGCCGATCGTCATCACCGAGCATGACAAACCGGTCGCCCTCATCGAAAAGGGTGACGCGATTATTTTCTTCAACTTCCGTGAGGACCGCGCCCGCGAGCTCACCAAAGCCTTCATCCTGCCCGATTTCGACGGATTCGAGCGTGCCCAGACCGATGTCGACTTCGTGACGCTCACCGAATACGAGCGCGGCCTCCCGGTCAAGGTGGCCTTCCCGCCGGAGGATATCCGGATGAGCCTCGGCGAGGTCTTGAGCCAGTCCAACAAGAAGCAGCTCCGCATCGCCGAAACCGAAAAATACGCCCACGTCACCTACTTCTTCAACGGCGGCAAGGAAAAGGCCTTCCCCGGCGAGGACCGCATCCTCATTCCTTCGCCCACCGTCCCGCACTTCGACGAGGTGCCGGAAATGAGCTCTCCCCAGGTGACCGAAGCACTCGTCTCCGTCCTGGAAAAGAACGAGTACGACTTCATCCTCGTCAACTACGCCAATCCCGATATGGTCGGCCACACCGGCAATGAATCCGCCTCCATCCAGGCCGTGGAAGCGACCGACAAGAGCCTCTCCATCCTCATCCCTGCCATCCTCAAGACGGGCGGTGCCATCATCATCACCGCCGATCACGGCAACGTCGAGGAACTGAAACGGCCCACCACCGGCGAAGTCGATACCGAACACTCCACCAATCCTATCCCGCTGTGGTACATCACGCCGGACAACCATCGCGAGAAGAGCGCCGAGGAGATGGTCCGCGAACAGAACGAAGTGAACGGCCTCCTCTCCGACGTCGCCCCGACCGTCATCGACATCATGGGACTCAAGCGCCCCGCCGAAATGAACGGCGCGAGCCTCCTCCCCCTGCTGCAGTAAACAGTTAACAGTCAGCAGCAAACAGAAAAACAACCCTTGCTAAAGCAAGGGTTGTTTTTGTTGACTGTTCTTTGTTGGCTGTTAGCTGCTTCTATTCGATCACCTTATCCACGATACCGTAGGATTTGGCTTCGTCGGCGTTCATGAAGTAGTCGCGTTCGGTGTCCTTCTCGATCTTCACAAGCTTCTGCCCGGTGTGCTTGGCAAGGATCTTATTGAGGCGGTCACGCGTCTTGAGGATATGCCGCGCATGGATCTCGACTTCGGTCGCCTGACCCTGCGCCCCGCCGAGGACCTGATGGATCATCACCTCGCCGTTGGGGAGCACCATACGCTTGCCCTTCTTGCCGGAGGCGAGGAGGAGCGCCGCGGCCGAGGCCGCCATGCCGATACAGATGGTCGAGATATCCGGCTTCACATACTGCATGGTGTCGTAGATGGCGAGAGCCGCCGTCACTGACCCACCGGGCGAATTGATATACATCTGGATATCCTCCTTGGCGTTCTGCGACTGGAGAAAGAGCAACTGGGCGATTACGGTGTTGGCCACCGCGTCGTCGATGGGCGACCCGATGAAGATGATGCGATCCTTGAGAAGGCGCGAGTAGATGTCGTAGGCCCGCTCGCCGAAGCTCGTCTTCTCCACCACCATTGGGACAAGGTATTGGTTCTGCATATATGTAGCTTCGTTAGCTTGTTAGCTTCATTAGCTTCGCTAGCTTAGCAGAAGAGGGCCAGGATATCAAAGTTTCTCGAGAAATTCAAACACCTTTTCGTTCCGGAGCTGGCCGGACACGGCCGTGTAGAGCCGTTCCATGTCGATCTCCTTCCCGATGTCCTTGATGTTCTTGTAGTACTGGAGAGCCTTGTTCATTTCTTCTTCGATCTCGGAAGTCTCGACTCTGATATCTTCGTCGGTCGCGAGCCTGCCAAGAACGAGATGCGCCGCAAGACGCTTTTTGGCCTGCGGCTGCCATTCGGCGCGGAGGTCTTCTTCGCTCTTGCCGGTCTTTTCGAGATAACCGGGGAGATCCGTTCCGATCGAACGCACCTGTCCCTCGAACTCACGAAGCATCCGATCCAGTTCCTCATTGACGAGGACTTCCGGAAAATCGATCTCGGACTTCTCCGCGAGCGTATCGAGGAGCGCGGTACGCCATTCTTCCTTTTTCTTCATCTTCTTCTCCTCGAGCATGCCAACCTTGATGCTGGTCTTGAGCGCCTCGAGCGTCTCGAACGCGCCGATGCTCTTGGCGAAATCGTCGTTGAGTTCCGGCACCTGGGCTTCCTGCACTTCTCCCATCTTCACGGAGAACGTCGCGGGCTTCCCGGCCAGGTCCGTGGCATGATACTCCGCGGGAAACGAGAGTTCGAACGACTTTTCCTCTCCCGTCTTCATGCCGACCAATTGTTCCTCGAAACCCGGGATGAACACTCCGGAACCGAGCGTGAGCGGATGCTTCTTGCTCGTGCCGTTCTCGATCGCTACGCCGTCACGCAGGACGGTGAAATCGACAAGCACGTTGTCGCCGAGACGAGCCTCACGGTCGACGGTGACCAAGGGCGCGCGCATCTTCGAGAGACGCTCCAGCTCCGCCGCGATATCGCTCTCTTCCACCCCTTCCTCCTTGGAGGTATATTCCTTGTTCACTTTCTTCACGGCATCCTTCCAGGAACCAAGTGCCACTTCCGGCATGACCGCCGTGACGACGGTATACCCGAGCAGTTCGCCTTCCGCGACGTTCCCGAGCGTCACTTCCGGATGGCCGATGGCGTCGATCTTCTCCTGATCAAGGACCTTCGGATACGAATGCGACACGGCGTGCTCGGCCGCCTCGGCGAGGACCATACCCTTGCCATAGCGTTTCTCCAAGACATCGCGCGGCACCTTGCCAGGACGAAAACCCGGCATCTTCACTTCTTGCGCGAGGTGCTCCGCGGCATGATCCATTTCACCCTTCCATTCGTCCCACGGGAGAGACACGGAAATTTCCACTTGCGATTTCGGTAATTTCTTGACAGTAACATCCATAATATAAAATACAGCTTTCGATTACTTCCCGAACTTTTCGCGGTACATCTTAACGGATTTTTTGACCGCTTCGACAGCTTCCATACGTCCCTTGAATCCATGAACGACGACTTCTGCAGGTTTTCCCTTCAGCTGCTTGTACGTCTCGAAGAAATGCTGGATCTCCTTGAGACCGTGCTTGTTGAGATCCTCGAGATCCTTCACGTCGTCCCAACGCTTGTCTTCCACCGGGACACCGATCACCTTGAAGTCCGACTCACCGCTGTCTATCATCTCCATCACCGCCACCGGTCGGACACCGACCAAGATACCGGTCGTCAGCGGATACGTGGTGAGGACCACTACATCGAGCGCGTCACCGTCATCCCAGAGGGTCTGAGGGGCGAATCCATAGTCTACCGGATACGGAGCCGCGGAATAGTTCGCTCGGTCAAGTTTGATGAGACCGGTCTCCTTGTCGATTTCGTACTTGTTCGGCGATCCTTTGGGAATTTCGATGATCACATTGATCTCCTCGGGCGCACCGGCTCCGAGCTGGACATCATGCCACAGGTTCATAGAAATAAGGTGTTAGGAATTAGGAGGTAGGAATAAGGGCAAAAGAAGATTATTCTTTCACCTCAGCTTCCTCTGAGGTGGCTTTTTCAGAAACCTCTTCAGCCGGAGTTTCTTCAGTCGCTTCTTCTTCAGACACCGGGGTTTCATCCGCTGTCACGTCGATCTTCCAACCGGTGAGCTTGGCCGCAAGACGCACGTTCTGACCGCGCTTGCCGATAGCGAGCGAGAGCTGGTCCTGAGGAACCTTGACGATGGCGCGCTTCTCTTCCTCCAAGAGCTCCACGGACAACACCTTGGCCGGGGAGAGGGCTGCGCTGATGAATTTCTCGGTGTCGTCCTTCCATTCGATGATGTCGATCTTCTCACCGCCCAGTTCGTCGATGATAGCCTGGACACGCGTCCCCTTCTGACCGACACATGAACCGATCGGGTCGACACCTTCCTCCGCCGAGAAGACGGCGATCTTGGTGCGCGATCCGGCCTCACGGGCGATGGCTTTGATCTCGACCGTCCCAGTGAAGATTTCCGGCACTTCGAGCGTGAAGAGGTGGCGCACCATCTCCGGATGGGTGCGCGAAAGCAGGAGTCCCGGCCCCTTGGTGTCGGACTCGACGCGGACGAGGTAGACCTTGAGGTGCTGCCCCGTGCGGTAGTTCTCTCCCTCGATCTGCTCCGAAGGGAAGAGCACGCCGATCGACTTGCCGAGATCGATGAAAACGTTCCGGCCTTCGATGCGCTGCACGACACCGTTCACCACCTGGCCTTCCTTCTCCTTGTATTCGGTATACATCGTCTCGCGCTCGGCCTCGCGGATGCGCTGGATGATGACCTGCTTGGCGGTCTGGGCCGCCACCCGGCCGAACTCGTCGTGCGATTCGAGCGGCAGCTCGATGATATCGCCCACCTTGGCGTCTTTCTTGAGCTTCACGGCCTCCTCAAGCATCATGTCGCGCTCCGAGTTGTACCGCGGGAGCTTATCCTCGTCTTCAATGGCTTCAGGGCTTTCGATTTCTGCCTGCTGCCTACTGCCTTCTGCCTCTTGCCCTTCTGCCTCTTCCTCTTCTTCCACAAACTCACGGACCGTCTCATCTACGACTTCCTTCACGAGGAAAAAGCTCGCGCTCTTCTGGACCTCGTCGAAAGCGGCCCGGATGACCTGACCTTTCTTGCCGTAGTCCTTCTTGTAGGCGGCGGCGAGAGCGGCTTCCACCACTTCGAGCACCTTGGCCTTGGAGATACCCTTCTCTTCGGCGATCTGCATCACCGCGCTCCCGAACTCACCGAGCCGTCCCGAGAGACTGCCCGACTCCTCGGTGGTTTCCTCTTCTTCCACGATGACCTTCTTCTTTCGAGGCATATGGTTATTGATAGATAATGAATTACAAATATATCAGTCAGTCTGAGCCGGACGAAGCGCCTAAGAACGAAAAAAGCTCGCTTCTAGCGAACTTCCGTACTCATCACAACTGTATTTCTAGTATAGCGCACTTTT
Organism: uncultured Bdellovibrionales bacterium; assembly: GCA_964384235.1. Lineage (GTDB taxonomy): Bacteria > Patescibacteriota > Minisyncoccia > Moranbacterales > UBA1568 > UBA1568. The sequence goes on from CAYLJX010000006.1 coordinate 31,409, forward strand.
CCTCCCGTGTCAAAGCACCGTAATTTCCCTCTCTCAAGCCGTAAAACACACATTCCCCCTTGACTTTTCTGATTTTTAGGTGTATAATAGACAGTTGCAAAATTAAGGCGGTGCCTGAAGTTGCAACAAGGGTGGGTTCGCCCGCTCAAGGAAACTTGAGCGAGGCTCGCCACAAGCGGCCCATCCGGGCACCTTGAAAAGTGAATATTATCTCAACGGAGGTACAGATGAAGCAGAACAATTACGTTTCCATCGGAATCGGTATTCTCTGGGGAATCTCTATGTTTCTCCTCGGAAAACAGGTTGTCCCTGCATTATTCGCCGGACTCCTTTCTACATTCCATCTCCCCCTTCCGGGAACACTGGCAGATGCCCTTGGTCTGATCGGCGGTGTAGCCGCTGTCGGACTCTTGGCGTGGCCGGGATTCCAATCCCTTCCGGAAGTCTCGCTCAGCATCATTTCCTTGTTGGGCCAGCGGATTCCAGACTTTGTCTTTTCCGAAGGTCCGGCTTGGAGACCGCCGTACATCTGCAAGTTCCTCACGGAATCGATCAAGATCGTCACTTTCGATTTTCCCGGTCTCGTCTGTATGTCGAAAGACAACCAGGAAGTCACGGTTGACGGAGCGGTGCAATGCCGAGTGTCCGACATCAACCAAGCCTTGGAAGTCGCGGATTTCCGTGCGACCCTGGAACAGGGATACAAAGGTGCCGTTCGCGTGGCCGCACATGGAAGAGATGCTGAGGATCTTCCCGGTTCAAAAAACTGGGTGGCAGAAATGGTAAGAAACGGCGGATCGGTTCCACAACCGACTGCGGATGATCCGAATGCCACAGTAGCCCTCGAAGGTCTGGAAGGACTTGTCGAGGGATATGGCAGAAAGATTTCTTCCGTGAGCATCACGGAAATCCGTCTCTCGCCGGAATACGCCAAGCAACTCGAGAATCAGAAGCTGGAAGATGTCCAAGCAACCGCGGAAGACAAGGACACCGACACCTTGATCCGGAATTTCACCAAGGCCCATGATGTTATGGGAGACAAGGGAGTTCCGGGAAGCGAAGTGTTGGCTGCCCTCCAAGGACGAAGGGGTTACTCCAAGAACATCCACGTTTCTGGTGGTTCGCCTGTAGAAAGGGCGGCTGCCATACTCGGAGATGCTCTGTCAGGAGGAACTCCGGCAGGAGACAACAATCAACCTTCCTCACCGCCTGCTCAAGGCAGTGGGGGTTCCAAGAACATTCGCAGGAGGAAATCGTAATGGCAAACAACCCAGCATCACAACAACCGGCGGCGCAAGCTGCACCGCAGAGTGACTGGCAGAGAGCACTCAGGTTCCTCTCCTTCTTCAAAAAGGGATGGGCCGTAGCCATTCTGGCTGCACTGATGGTTCTCTGGATCATCAGCAACCTGATGTCCTGGTCGCAGTCCTCTCCTTCCGCCTCTTCAAGTTCCGGAAACGAATGGAAGGTCGTGGCCTTGGTCACGGACTGCCAGCCGGTATGGAACGACAAGCAGGGTTGGTGCGACATGGGCAATTTTCCCAAGGGAAGATATCGTGTCGTGCCGATGTTCGAGACGTGGCAGATGAAGCTCATGCCAAGCAATCCGCCGCGACCCGAAGACCTCGCTTTTCTCCCTATTCCACCACAAGGCATCGACGTGTATACCTACGCGGCCGGCAACAAGGAGTTCATCTCGAACTTCCTCCGTGCCAGTCCGGCTCAAAGCCGCGACTACGGCGCCCTCGTCGTGAAAATCGACGGAGGCCAAGTGATCCAAGCTGCGCGCTCGGACAGCACGCGCCTCCCACGAGAGTTCGACGTCTCCAAAGACGATTCGAGATTCTCCCTCGGAGTGAACCTCCCGCCGTTGCCAGGAAACTACAACGGCAACCAGGGGCCACTCACAGTCGAGGTGCAACGCCGAGACTGAACGCCCAACGAGGCAACAAAGCGGATACCGCGCAATACGGTATCCGCTTTTTCTTTTCCCTAAGAATTTTCAGACAAGATTCCCGCTTCCACAGGAATGACCGAAGCGGTCACACAAAGAAACTCGCAATCTGACTCACCAACACCAACGAAGCGAGTGAGACCAGGATCCCGATGATGGCATACTTGACGATTTTCTTTCCGGTATCGATCCGGTCCTCGTCTCCGGCGGCGGTGAGGTAGGTGAGGCCTCCCACCACCAGCATAACGATGCCGAGGATCCCGACGATGGAGAGGAGGAACTTGAGCACATCGCTTGCGATCTGGGTAAGGGTCTTGGCAGCCTGAACTTCATCGCTGTTGACACTGTTCCAGCCGAGGATATTCCCGATCTCCTTGAGGAAGGAGGGAGCGGCGATCCCGATGGCAAGACCGATCATGGAGGCGGTGATGGCTCCCTTGGCCGTCTTCATCCGTCCCTCATCGCCGGAAGAGGTGATATACATGATGGCCCCGATGACGATGAAGACGAGGGAGAGGACCACGATGATGGCCCGGAGCGTCGAGAGGATGCTTCCCAGGACCTGCTCCACGGTGTCGTACTGGAGGGGGTTGTTGAAGACGATCTGCTGGGAACCGCTCGGCTGAGGGTTGCCGCCGGTGGGTTGTGGGTTGCTGCCAGTTGGCTGGGGGTTCTGAGCGTAAGCCAATTGCATCACCCCACCCGCACCGACAAACAGGACCGAACAGAAGAACAGGAGTGAAAATATTCTCTTTATCATACGGAAATTAATTGATCGTTAATGATCTTTAGGACTTTTGTTTTTGAGTACAGTTCGAGGCGCAAGCGAGGAGCGGAGTAAGCCGTACTGATGCAAGTACGGCGTCGAGTACCGGAGCTTGCAACAAAGAAATGTACCAAAAACAGAAGTCCTCGTTTAGAACAACCAGCTGCCGGAGAGAGCCCGGTCGATAGCCAGGATGACAATCCAACCCGAAAGGGCGACCGCGATACCGATGATGGCGTACTTCATGTTGCGCTTGGCGGTCTCGGCGGTCTTTTCATCGCCGGCGGAGGTGAGGTACTGCATGCCGGAAATAACGAAGGCGATGATGGCGATCATCCCGAAGATCGCGAGGAGCCAGTTCATGAACCGCATGATGAGAAATCCGACCGGCGCCTCGGAAAGACCGGTATCCTGAGGAAAACAGACACCGGCACGGTTGACGAATCCCGATGGGCACGCCCCGCTCCCGGTAGCCGCCGCACTCCCCGTCCCGGTTCCGGTCCCTGTTCCGGTTCCCGTCCCGCTCGTGGCAGGGATACAGATCGTCTGACCGTTGAGACTCCCTTCACATACCCCTGACGTACTGCCATTGACCGGCGGACTGAGCGTACAGGTCGAACCGAACGGCCTCCCCTGACAGCTGGTGCTTCCTGTTCCCGAGCCTGTTCCGGTACCCGTTCCGCCCCCCTGGGTCGTGCCGCCGGTGTTGTTTATGATACAGCAGATCCGTCCCGTACAACTCGTGTCGGAACCGATGCTTCCGCCTAGGTTACCGCACTCGCTGATCGTCGCGCACTGTCCCGCACCGGAAGCGCACGTCGCCTGCGCCTCTGCCGGAGCGCTCCCCCATACGAAAAAGACGAACATCGCTACGGACGCCGCCACAAAAGAAATTTTCGCCAAAGAAACAATCGGAAACGACATAGTGTGTTTTTGTCTTATCTTTCCTTCATTATATCCCCCGTTTCTACAAAAAACAATCCCGCTCTTGTGAGCGGGAATATTTCTTGTATCGCGATACAACACCAGTGAGGACTTACGCGTTCGAGTACAGTTCGAGGCGCAAGCGAGGAGCGGAGTAAGCGCTACTCGAGAGGGTAACGTGTCGAGCACCGGAGCTTGCAACAAAGAAATGTGCCGAACGCGTAAGTCCTTCAATACTAGAACTGCGTGTTGCCGGCAGAGAGCCAGTTCTGCACAGCCTGGATGACCACGAAGCCGATGAGCGCGACGATGATACCGATGATGGAGTAGAGCATCGCGTTCTTGGCCCGGCTGATCTGGTCTTCGTCTCCGGCCGCGGTGAGATAGAGGATACCGGCGATGACGAAGCCGATGATGCCGATGAAACCGAGAATGGCGAGGAGCCAGTTCATGGTTCGCATGATGATGCCATAGATGCTGTCCTCCGGAAGACCCGAAGAACCGGCGTTGGCACGACCGGCGGACCACTGGGCGTTCGCCACGGACGGAACCGTCACGAGCGCGGCTCCCATAAGGGAATACCACATGCTTTTGAGTTTTTGCATAATTCTCACCTCCTTTCTCGTTTGTGTTTTGTTTCTCTATTGGAAAAACGCGCTGATCTGACTGATGATCACATACGCTCCGAGCGCAATGATGATGCCGGTGACGGACGCGATCATGGCACCCTTGGCGAGTCGCATCTGCTTCTCGTTACCGGCCGCAAAGAGATAGAGCGCGCCGGCGAGTATCAACCCGATTATACCAAGGACCCCGACGATTGACAACAAAAAATTCAGGATCTTCGCGAAACCGGAAGCGAGACTCGGCGCGTCACTGATCACGCCAGCCTGCGCTATGGGGATACCGAGAAGATCGTTCAAGAAATACATCATAGGGTTTTGGATTTCAGAAAATATCCGGACTTCAATTCGTCCCGTCCGTGCATGCACGCGGTGTCCCGGAAAGTGCCTGCATATTCATCGGTTCGATAATCTTCAGACTGCACGGGATTCCCGCACCGCTGCAGCTCGCCATATCCACATATCGGACGTTGTAATAGTAGATCGTGCCGGGCGTCACCGGACAATTCCCTGCCCCGAGGATGATCCTGGGACTGCCGAGTTTGGGTTTGGAATTCTTGCAGGCGTCCGGAAGCGACGAAGAGAAATCACCAGGGATGGTCGAGAGTGACGTATCGACCGAGGTACCGATGCCTCCACCGAGACCCGAGGCGAGCTGGAAGTAACTTCCCGATCTCTCGGAACTTGCGACATACCGGATACTGTAGACTCGCGCGACAGGTGAGGTATCGCTGACGCATGCATCCCCGGGACTGGCACCCTGCTGGTTGATACAGCCGGGGATCACGGTGATATTGTTGGTCCTCGGTGACGACTGATCGGCGACCAGGAGATTGCTATTCGGCCGCCACGATCCCGTCCACATCCCCGGATCTTTGGTGGGATCGGCCGCACCCGAGGGGATGGTACAGCTCCAGCCATTCCCATTCGCCTCCCCGCTCACTCCATCCGAACAATTGAACCCGCTGGTACAGCTCGATCCCGTC
>CAYLJX010000007.1:0-32588 GCA_964384235.1 uncultured Bdellovibrionales bacterium
GTCTCCCACAGGGGACGAGGGCGGCGGAGGCGGGAAGGGGGAGGGAGGAGAAGAAAGGAACAACAAGAAAAAAGGCAATGAGAAATACTCGGGAGAGTTTCGACATATGGGGTTTGTTTGCCTCTATGATACCACCAAAAGACGAAGTGAAAAAGAAATCCCATCTTCTGGTGTAGTAAGAAGTACGAAACGCTGGGGGGCGTGCGAAACCTAAACAGTAATCGCGCGGCGGTTCGGAACCTATGGCCAGTATCGCAATCATCGGCAGCGGATTCGTCGGAACAGCCATCGGGAAGACATTGGTCAAGCAGGGACACAACGTCCTTTTTTCCGATATCAATGAGAAAAAAATAGAAGCCCTCAAGAAGGAAGGGTATCGCGCCGGCCAACCGGATCTCCTCGAAAACGAACCTCTCGACATATTCTTCGTCACTATCCAGACCCCCATGCGCGAGGACGGGAGCGTGGAACTCCACTTCGTCGAAGAAGGACTAAAGACCATCGCCCGCGGAGCGCTCAGGAATCTCCACACGTACCCAATAATCGTCATCAAAAGCACTGTCCCGCCTGGGACCGTCACCAAACTTCTCATCCCTCTTCTGGAACGCCATTCCGGAAAACGGGCCGGGCATGATTTCGGCGTCGCCTTCGAGCCAGAATACCTGCGCGAACGCATCGCCCTCGAAGACGCCGAGTCACCACGCCTCATCGTCATCGGTTCCGCCGACCATCACGCCGCTTCCATCCTCGAGTGGATCCGCCTCCCCTTCCATCGGCCTATCGTCCATATGCGCGTCGAGGAAGCCGAGATGCAGAAGTATGTCCACAACATCTGGAACGCCACCAAGATCTCCTTCTTCAACGAGATGCGCGGTGTCGCGGAAGAGCTCGACCTCGACGCCGACAAGATCTTCAGTCTCGTGGCAGAGACCGCCGAGGCCTCTTGGAACCACCGCTACGGCACGCGCGACTTCGGGCCCTTCGACGGCAGTTGCCTCCCCAAGGACACGGCTGGCTTCCTCTACTGGTCCAAGCATACCCTCTCTCATCCGCTTCCGCTCCTCGAGGCCACCATCACCGTCAACAAGACGATGGAGGAGCGCTGGCAGCACAAGAAGAAGCCGCTCCTCGCGACTTCCAACAAGCCTCTCTCTCCTCCCGACGAAACATCGAAAACCCCGGACACTGTCCCCAAAACACGTCCTACCGGAACGATCAATCATACCCCTCCCCTGTGGATGGGAAAGGAGGCGGCCGCTGCGATCTAACTGTTTCCTTTCACCCTATGTTTTCCTTTCTTTCTCCCGACACGTGGTCACGTATCCACGATCTCATTCTCCTCTACTCTCCGATCGGCATCATCGGGGCCTGGCGGTGGGGCGTCTGGCTCTGGCAGAAACTCTTTTCCTTCCGGTATCATGCCACTCCCGTACCGAGAGGGTTCTCCGATACGCGACCGACTTTCTCCGTCGTGACGCCGGTCTACAACGAGGATCCCGAGCTCTTCCGTGAAGCCCTCGCCTCGTGGGAGCGAAACGGTGCCGACGAGATCATCGCGGTCATCGACGCGACCGATACGTCGTGCATCAGAGTCTTCGAGGAATTCGGGAGAGGATATCCCGGAGCGAGACTCGTCGTCACCGACGTTCCCGGCAAGCGTCCGGCCCTCGCCAAGGGGGCACGCCTCGCCCGGGGAGAGATCGTCGCCCTGGTTGATAGCGACACGCTCTGGGATGACAACATCGGAGAGAAAATGCTCGTTCCGTTCCGTGATCCGAAAGTAGGCGGCGTCTCCACTCGCCAGGCCATCCTCGATCCGCGTACCATCGCGGAGCGGCTTTTCGCCATCCGTCTCAATCTCCGCTATCTCCACGAGTTCCCCTATCTCGCCGCCGTCGGCGACGTGCTCATCTGCCTCTCCGGACGCACGGCCGTCTACCGAAGAAGCGCCCTCCTGCCACTCCTCGACGACCTGGTCAATGAAAAATTCCTCGGCGAACCTTGCATCAGCGGTGATGACAAGCGCCTCACCTCGCTTCTCCAGGCCAAGGGTTGGAAGACACGGTTCCAGCAGGACGCGATCGTCCGCACCACCGGCATGCCCGGACTTCCCGCTTTTTTCCGCCAGAACCTCCGTTGGAGCCGAAACTCCTGGCGCACCGATCTGAAGACCCTTTTCAGTCTCTGGCCATGGAAGCGTGAGCCGCTCTTCGCCTACCACCTCGTCGACCGGGCCGTCTCGGCGTTCACGCTTCTCCTCGGTCCCATCTATTTCGGTGTCGCCATCGCCTTCCGACACTACGAGGTCGCCGCGCTCCTCGCCCTGTGGTGGATCGCGAGCCGTACCATCAAGCTTTTCCCTCACCTGCGCCGCCACCCCGGAGATATCTTCATGGTACCGGTCTTCACCGTCGCCCAGTACATCCTCGCCGTCATCAAGATCTACGCCCTCTTCACGCTCGACTACCAGTCGTGGATCACCCGCTGGCACCAGGCCCGCATCCGGACCTTGAGTTTCTTCCGGCTCCTCCCCTCGCGGGTCGCGACGCTCGCCGTCATCGGCGGCATCGCTTTCGGCATCACACAGCACGAACTCTCTGTCGCCCGGGCGCTCGAACTGAAGCGCGAGCAGAACGCCATCCCCTACACCGCTGATTTCTCCTCTTTCGGACTCGATGCCAAACTCGCTGATTTCTGGAAGGAGCGCGAAGCCCATCGGGTCGGGACCTACGTCACCCGTCTCGGTGACACGCCGCAGCTCCTCACCCGCAAGTGGAACCTCACGCCGGAGCAATCACAGACCGTCTTCGCCGGCTATCCCTCCTACGTGTGGCTTCGTCCCAATACCACGCTCACCATCCCCGTGGAGTACCTCAGAAACACCCTTTCCCCGACGAGTTATCCGTCGATCAACAACTTCCCCTCGATCGCCTTCGATCCGACGATCAACGCCGTCCGCGTCAAGGGCAAGGGATCCATCGTGACTGTCCCGCAGATCGCGACCGCCCTGCGGGCCCAGGGTCGCGGGAATCTCCTGGAGTCAACCGCTCCCAAGGAATGGCTCCTGCGGGGTGATCTCTACGTGAGCGAGGGCGTGACCCTCATCGTCGACGGAAACGAGGTGGAATGGCTCAAGCTCCTCTCCACTACGGGCGAAAACTTCGCGTATCTGCGCTCCTACAACGGCAGCATGCTCATCCGGGATACCAAGATCACTTCCTGGGACGAGACCAAGAACGCCCCGGACACGGACTATTCCGACGGTCGCGCCTATATCCTCGCCCAGACCAACGGCCGCATGGACGTGATCGATTCGGAAATCGCCTACCTCGGCTATCCGCGAGACGTCGAACTCAGGCAACGGAAGCGTGTCGGCGGCGTCTACGGCCTCTCCTGGAAAATCCCCAACGGCACCTTCAACCGAAATCTTCTCACCGGCAATGTCACCGGCAACCGCATCCATGACAACTACTACGGTCTCTACACCTTCGGCGCCACCGGTATGATCATCCGCGACAACGAGCTCTACGACAACGTCCAGTACGGCATCGACCCGCACGACGATTCCAACAACCTCCTCATAGAGGACAACTTCGCCCACAATAACGGCAACCACGGCATCATCGTCTCCAAGCGCGTGAACTACAGCGACATCCGCAACAACACCTCCGCCGGCAACCGTCTCCACGGCCTCATGCTCGATCGCCAGTCCAACTACAACCTCGTCGAGAACAACATCGCCTCCAACAACGTAAACGGCCTTGCCATCTACGACTCGCACCAAAACCTCGTTCGCGGCAACACGTTCCTCGGCAACCGCTTCGGTATCCGGGCCAACGTGGATTCCTCCGGAAACCGCTTCGAGGGGAACGGCATCCGCGGAAGCGAGAAGGGCATCTTCCTCTACGGCGGCGCGACCGGGAACGTCGTGATCGACAACCGTATCACGGGAAACACCCAGGGTGTCGCCATCAAGGAAGCGACCAAGAACTATGTCCTCCAGCCCCTCGCCTCCTCTTCCAACTCCATGAACTTCAAGCTCGACGAGCGGGCCAAGACGGAAAACTACATAAAAGACCCGGGGACCGGAACCCCCTTCTCCTTCCTCTTCCCCTGAAATACACAGCCTAAGAAACAAAAAGAGCGGGCCTCAGCCCGCTTCTTTTTTCACTCTCATTCCTTAGACACCGCTCGGCCGGTGACCGTGATGGATGGTCGGCGTGATCGCGCTCCAGAGAGCGAGCGCCCCGACCACGATACCGATGATCACGCTGTTCCACTGTCCCGTCACGCTCATCGCTCCCATGACGAACGGGGAGAAGAGGAGCCAGATACCAAGCACGACATTCACCCAATCCAACCCCGCCGTCGTGGTGGGGTACATGAAACGGACGAGTGCCACGAGCGCCACCAGGATGCCGACGATGATGCTGTTCGTCGCCAGTGCCGTCCCCGCGAACCCCATGAGATACGGAGCCGCGATAAGCCACAGCCCGGCGATGATGTTGATGCCGTCGGTGGTCATCATGACATTTCTTTCCTGCATAGACCCTACACCCCCTTCCTTTTATAGAGTATGCTCTCACCTGTCTTTGATACATCGCTTCTTCCTCCCTTCTTTCAGACGAAACGGTTCTCGCCCAATCCGAGGCCTTTCAGGAATGCCTGCCTCGCCGTTCCCGTGAGTTTTCTTCCCTTCCCGGGCTTGAGCGCGCCGAGACGGATACCCATGATCCGTACCCGTACCAGCCGCTCCACGGTGAGATGCGCTGAATCAAGCATCCGGCGGATCTGATGTTTCTTGCCTTCGGTCAGGACGATAGAGAGCGTCCGCGACCCGGTAATCGTCACTTCCTTTGCAGTGAGCCGTTCCCCTTCGCTTCGGATACCGGCTTTCAGAAGCTTCGGGACTGTCGCCTCGATTCTTTCCCGGACCGTCACTTCGTATTCCTTCTCGTGGGCGAACCGCGGATGAAGCAGGCGCTCCGTCACCCGGCCGTCATCGGTGAGAAGGATCAATCCTTCCGACTCCTTGTCGAGACGCCCCACCGGAAACATCCCGGGAAATCCCGAGACTTCCCCGATGGAAACCTCTCCTCTCTGTCTCTGAGGCGAGTGCGTGATGACACCCCGCGGCTTGTAGTAGGCGATGTACTCGAAATCACGTTTCCGGCCGCTCTCAAGCACCTCGACCTTGTCCGTCACATCCGTCACCCGATCGCCTATGTGTGCCGGTTTCCCATTGAGCCGCACCAGGCCTGCCCGAAGGAGCTCGTCCGCTCCCCGCCTCGTGCACAATCCCTTAAGCGCGAGGTAACGGTTGATACGGATGGGGAATGAAATCTCATCTTTGGTCATATGCTTGATATGCTTTCCCCGCAGCATGGCAGAGAAAAGAAGGAAAGTCAAAGAACAGTCCCGGGTATGGGACTGTTCTTGTGAAGCAATGTTCGAGAGCAGATGGATACTTAGAGCTTCTTGAACTCGAAACTGTCGAGCTCGGTGTTGGCTTCGCGTTTCTTCACGATGAAGGTGTGTTTCCCAGGAGAGAGCGTCACGACCGGTCCATCCGTCCAGGCCCAGTCTTTCAGTCCCGACGGGAAGTGCCACGTCCGGAACTTCTTGGTGCTGTCCACGGCATAGGAGACCGAGTTGGAGGAATCATTCGGAGCGATAACACGGGCGCGGATCCGATACTGTCCGCCTTCCGGAACCTCTATCGTGTACTTGGCTGTTCCCTTCTTCTTGTTGCTCGTCTGGACGATGTACTGCTCGCCGAGAGCGAGCTTGTCCATGAGCACCTTCATGAGACCGGAAAGGATACCGGACTCCGCCTCGAAGGACACGCTGGTGACCGGAGCGGTGACCGGAGCCGGTTCGACCACAGGAGCTGGAACGGGCTCCGGTGTCGGAGCGGAAATCACTTCGGGAGCCGGTTCAGTCGCGGGAGCCGGAGCAGGTTCCGGTGTCGGGGCAGGTGTCACTTCAGGAGCCGGAGTCGGTTCGGGAGCAGGTGTGGGAGTCGGGAGCGTCACCGTGCTCGCGACCGTTCCGTCCTGGTGCTGGACCAGGAGGTTGTTGATCACCACTTCCCCGTAGTTGCTTCCGTCACAGACCGATTCCTTGGAACAGTTCGACTGGGTATAGGCACCGGCCTTGAAGTAGTTGCCGGAACCGCTCTTGGAGAGCGTGTACGCCGGCTTGTCGGCGCCGTTGTAGTAGACGTTGATCTTGCCGCCGCTCGCCACGAACTTGACGATGAAGCGCTTGCCCAGCTGATAGTTCGGATCGAGCACCGGACCGTCCTTGCCATTGATGTCGATGAAGAGCTTGGGATACTCGAGCCGGATGACGATGACATCGTCCTCGGCGTCATGGATCTGTCCGGCGACGACATGCTTCTTGGCCTTCGGGACAGCGGTAATGGCCTGGTCGATGATCATGGTGTGCGTCCCGGATGTCGTCGACCACGAGGCCAGATCCTTTCCGCCGCTCTTCATCTCGCGGAGCTCGGAGCGCGGATACCCGGATCCGGACGTGGTCACGCCGTTCACCGGTGCGCGGAAGATGACTCCGTCACAGTTGGCATTGGCTCGGAAGTAGGTGTCATGGACGAAGGAGTTGAGCGCGGTCTGCTTGATTTCCGTCGGCTTGCCGGACGACCCTATCGGGAGCGTTTCCTTCCAATCGGTGAGATTGATAACCTGGGCGGGATAACTGCAGGAAGCGGCAAGCGCCGGTTGCTCCTGTCCGACGAACGCCCCGACCGAGCCGATTCCAACGGAGAGCGCCATGAAAGAGACCTTCTTCCAGCGCTTCGGGGATTTCGTTTCGGTTTTCAAGGTACGTTGACGTAAACTTTCTTTTGATTGTGACATGAATAGTCGTTTAGATGTTAGATCTCTTTTTTGTGTTTCGTATCGGCTGCCATGCAAAATGGAGCCGGGACAACAAAAAAACTCTCTGCCGGGAGACGGCACAGAGGAGAAAGTCGATCATATTCGTGATGTTTCCCCCTATTCTCATTGGATCACCCCCTTTTCCAAAATTGCCATCCACCGATCTTCCGTAGCTTTTAGCGAAGGAAATCGTTTCCCGGACGACACAAACAGTATAGCACGTTTTTCGGATATGAGCAACGGTCCCTTGGTAAAGCCATTTCTCAGAAAGACGGTCTCTCGAGAGAAAAAAGTGCACCAAGCATGCCAGAAACGTTGTACTACGGAATATGTACCCCATCCTTTCCAGATGTATGAACGATGACACCTATAACCAGGTCCGAAAATTCGCGATCATCATCTTTCCCGTACTCCTGGTAGGAGCGCTCATGCTCGCGCTCTCACCGAAAGGGGAAAACCGATCCGTCTTTCAAACGCCGTTCTTCCAGGAACCGCTCCCGCCCATCAGTCCGCCCTACCCCTCGGAAGTCTTTGACTTGAGCGATTGGAAGGTGACGCTCCCCGTGACCGATCCCGAGCGCCCGAAACAGCCGCTCGATATCCTCCAGCCGGATCTCGGCACCTACAAAATCGACCCGTGGTTCATGCCGACCAAGGACAAGAAAGGTGTCATCTTCCGCGCACCGGTGAACGCCCCGACGACCGGCGACACCGACTACCCCCGCTCCGAACTCCGCGAGATGACCGATGACGGGAAGAAGCTCGCCTACTGGTCCTCAAAGGACGGTATCCACACTCTCTTCCTCGATCAGGCCATCACCGCCGTTCCCAAGAAGAAACAGCACGTCGTCGCGGGACAGATCCATGGCGACGACGATGACCTTCTCGTCATCCGGCTCGAGTATCCCAAACTTTACCTCACCCGGAGCAAGAAGAACCTCGTCACGCTCGACGAACGCTATGAGCTCGGCAAACGCTTCACGGTGAAATTCGTCGCGGATGACGGACACATGAGCGTCTACTACAACGGCGGTTCCGCGCCCGTCTACACGCTCGAAAAGAAAGTCTCACAAGCCTACTTCAAGGCCGGCGTCTACACCCAGTCCAACTGTGAGACGGAAGAGGAAGCCGATCTCTGCACTGCTGACAACTACGGCGAAGTGGTGATTTACCGGGCCGCCGTCACCCATGAACCGTGACAAGGGTCACTCTCCGGTCTCTTCCGTGCCCGTTGCACCTGTCCCGTTCTCGGACGATTGATCGATGATCTCTTCCTCGCTGTCGACCGGATTCTCCGGTGCCGGAGACGTATCCCCGAGACGCTCGTAGAGAGCGACATAGTTCTTGGGAAACCTCGCGAGGTGCATCGACCATACCGGGTCCTGGTACGGAGAAAGAAAACCGAGTTTGTGGATATCCTTCCATACTCCCTGATAGAGAGTGCTTCCCCGCCTGGTCTTGACGAAGTAGTCGGGCGACTGACCCGATGTTTTCATGTGCTGTTTCCAGTCACGGCTCCCTTTGATGCACTTGCCCTTGAAGAAAGAACAGAAACCGTTATAGTCCGTCCAGACCGTCAGCCGTTCCGCGTCCGGGAGGGCGTTCAGGTATTCCGCCGCGGCCGCGCCGCCGGCTCCCCAGGCGTCGTTGACGATACGGGTGGGAGGAAAATACTCGGCAGTGTACTGGAAATAGTACGGCGCGACAGCGAAGAGGCTAACGACGCTTGCGACGAGGAGACCGAGCGTGACCAAGCCCTTCGGCACGCGCCGCAGATACGGCAATGAGAACACCCCGTAAAGACCGATACCCCCCAGGATGGCGAAGGCCGGGTACACGATGATGCTGTACCGTACCCCCGCCAGGAGACTGATGGAGAGCACGCTCGCGAGGAACAACGCGATGAAACTCGAGAGTACGAAGGTGATGACGCTCAACCGGTCCGAAACGAACGACCGCAGCCACGCCGCCATGACGGAAACAAGCGCAAGCGGTGTCAGGGTGAATACCAGCGGCACCAGTTCAAGAAGTGTCTTCTCCCAGAAAAGCCGCTTCTTGAACGCCACGCCCCGTTCGATATCGAGCGGGATCTGTCGGATCGTGTCCTGGAAGACATACAGGTCGAGCCAATTGAGAAGGACTGCGACGACTGCGACGACGAACAGGATCGAAAGCGAAGCCTCAATGATCTGTCTCCCCCGGATCAGGAGAGAGAAGAGGAAATGTGACACCCTCCCCTTTGCCAGGAAGGCATCCGCGAGCAGAAGAAGCGTGCCTATGAAGATGGACAGTACCAGCCACTCCATCCCCCAGAATCCGAACACTCCTTTCCGGAAGATCTCCAGGGAGAGAAACGCCGCCGGCATGCCAAGTGCGAAGACGAGAAAGGCTCCGGCGGTCACCGCCCAATACCCGTACACCGCACGCGCCACCGTCCGAGAGAAAAGAACGTCCTGGGAAGATGCTCTCGCCGCAAGAAAGACAAGGAGAAGAAAGAAGAGAAACGGGTGAAGGAGCGTCGCGGCATACTTGGTAAGGAGCGAGAGTCCGAACGAGACCGTGGCGAGCACGCCGTAACGCTTCTTTCCTTCCCAGAGAAAGGCCGCGAAGGCGAGCGCGGTGAGCGTCACCAGGGACCACAGGAGCGCGTCCGGATTGACGATCCGCGACATGCCGAGGAGGATCGGCGAAAGCAGCATGAAGAGGAACGCCCACAGGGAAACCCAGACGTTGTGCGAGAGCCGCAGCAGGAGAAAGAACGCGAGAAGACAGATGACGGCATTGAAGACGACGAGGGGGATTCGGAACAGAAAGAATGTATCCGAAAACTCCTCCGGGTGGTAGATCCGGTAGTATCCGTATTCCTCGAAGAGCGAGTGGTCGGCATTGTCGGTATCCGCCCCCAGGAGGTACGCCGCTCCGGAAACGAGCGCAAGCGTCACGCCCGGCTTGTCGTTGATATATGTTTTCTCAAGATCGCCCTCCCGGAGGGCCTGCCAATACTGTGCGATCCGCCCCGGCTGCGGGTCGTAGATCCAGTAGTGCTCGTCGGCGGTCTCAAACTGCGAGAGTCCCTGCAAGGAAAAAAAGAAGTACGCGCCGAACGCGAAAAGGATCGTGAGCGAAACGAAGACGGCATGGAAACGGGAAAGCATCGATCCGAAAGAGTGGGTCATACGTATATTCTGATTATATCAGAGGCTGCAGACTCCGAGCTCTTTGGCCCGGTTGCCATACACGCGGATGAAATTTCCCGGCCGACCGTCGATATGCATCTCCCAGAGCGGCTCATCGTCCCGATACCTGTCCATATCCGCTTCCGTCCTTTCGCTCATCCGCATCGCGCCGCGACGGCTGGTGACATAATAATCGACGTTCCGCTTGACGGATCTCTTGTTCCAGTAGAGCTGCGTCCCTTTGATGCATCGGCCGCCGAAGAACGGACAGAATCCTTCGTAGTCCGTCCAAACGGTGAGCTGGGACGGGTCCTCCGCCCGGGCATTGATGAACTGGGCCGCCTCATACGCCCCCAACCCCCACGCGCCGGAAACGATGTACTGTTTCGGAAGCAGGTCATTCGCGTAGTTGAAGTAGAACGGCCGGATGGACCACAGGCTCGCCACGCTCCCGGCGACGATGAGAAGAAAGAGCGGTAGCCTGACGAACCGCCACCTCCCCGACCGATCGAACGGAAGCGAAAGACCGTACGCGGCGATAAGAAGCGCGACCGGATAGGCGACAAGACCGTATCGGACGTTCACGAGAAGCGACTGCGACAGGACACCGGCAAAGAACGCGACGAGAAACCCGGTAAGCGAGAGGAGGGCGAATTCCTGACCGTTCTTCCGAAAGATCGCCGCTCCCCACGAGAGGAGGAGTCCGAGGAGCGCGAGAGGCGTGAGTGAGAACACGAGCGGATACGACTCGAGCAGTATCCGCCTGAAGATATCGACCCCTGCGAACATCACCGAGGCATCGTCCTCATCATACGCGATGGACGGCACCGAGAGCGTATTGTCAGCCATCCAGTTCACGACGGTCACGACAACCAGGAGAAAAAGGGTCGCGTAAATGGTCCGGGAAACCAGTTGTCCGATGATCTGCGTACGGGAAAAGATGAAACCGATGATCCGGCTCCGGAAGATGATGGCATCCGCAAGAAGAAACCCGTCGGCATACAGGAGTATCTCCATCATCCCGAAAAAATGACCGACCCGGGACACTCCCACCCACAGAAGCTCAGGATTCACGTAGACCGCCGGCAACCCGAGAGAAAAGACCAGGACCGCCAAAGCGATGACGAACGGGTACGAAAGCCCGAGAATGAGCGCGGTCCGTCGCAACCTGCCTTCAGCGATGAGTGTCGTCGCGTTCAGGAAGAGGAAGAGAAGAATGACGACGAAAAAGAACGGAAACAGGATGACCGCCGTATACTTGGACAGAAGGGCGAAGCCGAGAAAAAGCGAGGTGAGCACCGCGTCATGCCATCGCCTCTTCTGGACGAACAAGAGAAAAGAAAGAAGGGAAAGCGTGACGAACGACCAGAGGAGCGCGTCCGGATTGACGATCTGTGTGATGCCGATAAGGATCGGGCTTACGACAATGAGGGTCGCGCCAATGAGCGCCGTCCAGGGGCGTCTCGTCAGCCGCCAGAACGTCACCAGGATGAAAACGCCGAGCACGCCGTTCAGGATAAGGAGCGGGAGACGGAAGGCGAAGTTGACCCGTTCGGACCGTTCGGGATCGAAAACCTGGGAATAATCGTTCTGTTCGACGACCCGGTCGGGCCAGCCGTGATAGAGGTATTGCCCCAGTCCCGAGACGATGGCGACAGCGATACCGGGCTTGTCGTTTATGAGCGTGTCCTGCCACCTCTTCTCCTCGAAAGCCTGCCAGTATGTCGGGATACGGGCCGGTACGATGTCATGGTTTCCGTTCGGCCAGCCTTCGGAAATCCAGAAGTGCTCATCGGCCGTCTCGAACTGCGTCAAGTGCTGTAGCCCGAACCAAAAATACAGCCCCAAAGGCAGAAGGAAGAGAAGAAACACGGGCCATGTCCGACGTTGTTTCGTTGCTGTCATACGATGAGTTCTGACGTCCGGAAAAGGTATCAGGAGAAGAAAGTATTCTTGGTCACCAGTGTATTACCAATGAGTGAAGCATAATTCTCGAAATCTGTCTATGCTGTGGACCATCTTCTTCATCCTTCTCATCCTATGGTTCCTGGGATTCATCACTTCCTACACGCTGGGAGGATACATCCATCTGCTTCTCATCTTCGCCCTCATCGTCCTCGTCATCCGCGTACTCCAAGGAAGAACGGTCATCTGAGATGACCGCCACTACTTCTACATGACATTCCGGGACCCCGTGATGAGCCGGATGTTTTTTCCTTGTATGAGAATTTTCACCTCATTCCCTCGTTCCAAATCGATGAGACGAAGCGTATCCGGTACCTGCTCGTCACCCTCGCCGTTTCCGTTTCCGGATGAATATCCCCCGAACACGATATACCGGCCGCTTGGCGACCAGACAATCGCGCTGTTGTCCCAGGACGGTCCCGATTCATCATCGGCCGGAACCGGCTCCTCGAATACCGTCTTCATATCCCCGGACCGGATATCCACTGTGGATATCCGGTTCGTCGTCGCGAGAGCGAGACGTTCCCCGTCCGGACTCCACGCCACCGATGACACGCTGTCGTATCCTGTTTCCGGACGGCGATCGATGAGGGCAGAGATGTCGATCGTCTGCGGCGGCCGGGAAAGCTCATGTGTTTCCAGGACAAGGAGGTCCCAGCGCGTCCCGGTCCGGATATAAGGGACATCGTGATGGACGATGAGTGCGATCCTTTCCCCGCCCACGCTCACCCCTCCGTCCGGAAGGATGACCTGCTCTCCCTGAGTGTTTCCCTTCGATTCGATACCGGTCTTCTCGCAGACACGCGTTCCCGTATCGCAGACATAGATTCTCGAGACGCCGTATCCGTCGGGCGTCGGCTCGTATCCGAATATCCGTTTTCCTCGCTCCAAGGGAAGCCAGAAAAAATCAGTTTCCGATCTTTGAAGCCCCGGGTCGAGACCTCGGTACGGCACTGTCAAAAGTTCCTCCGCGATCGGTTCCACCGTCTCCGAACCGGTTTTGCCATCAGGTAACGTCACACGACGAAGCGTCCCGTCCATTTCGACCGGAATCATATCATCGCGGGATTCTCCGGAAACGCTCTTTTCCTCGGCAAAAGGAAAACCGGACTCCCATGATACCTGACGATCCTCCCTTGTCATCCGGAGGAAAATTGCCATCCCGACAAGAAAAGCGGCCGCCGACACTGCGGCAGCCGTTTGGAGATATTTCACCGTTTCCTTCCCCTTCATATGCTACGACTGATATCTACTTGACCGTATAGGTGAGCGTCTTGCTCTTCCAACCGGTCTTGAGATTGACGGCGTACCACTTATACTTCCCGGCCGGCTTATTGACACGGTACTTGACCATGAAGGCACCGCTCTTGCGCGTCTTGATTATCACCGGCTTGTAATATGTTCCGTCGGACTTTGAAAAGTAGAGTGCTACCGGGGCATTCTTGGAAAAGTTCTCTCCCCGCTGGATGAGGTAATCCCCTCGGCGGACCTTCTTCTTGGACTCCGTTATCTTTCGTTCCTTTTTTTCCTCATCATCGTCATCGTCATCGTCATCATTGGAAACAGACGGGGATGCGACGGAAAAGGAGACCGTATAATCATCGGTGTTGGCATTGGTCGCTCCGTCCTGGCAGCGCACGTAGTATGCGTAACTCCCCCCATCGGTCAGGCCGGATGCCGTAAAGGAGTGACTGGTCCCGCCGGTCGTGCTGAACGTATCCGTCATCGAGGCATAGGCGACGCCGGCGGTCGTCCCGTACTTACATGTCGCGGACTCGCTCGTCGTAAGCGAAACGGTCGTCGACGTCGTTCCCGCAGCAAGCGCTCCGCTCGGAGATCCGGCGCTTCGGATCGGCGATCCCGAATCTGTCGTCGTAAAATTCCAGCTGGTGGTATCCGTGATGCCGGCGTAGCTGTTTCCTGCGATATCATCGAATGCGGTGGCAGCGACCTGGACGTAATGGGCCGTGGTGCTCGCCAACGTGACGCTCGGGTTGATCGTGATGACATTTGTCCCTGTCCCGGTGACCTGTCCTCCGGTGACATCGATGGCTTCGACGGTCGAGTCATCGCTTGCGAGCTTGATGGTGACATTGCCGGTACCGACGTTCACGGCCGCATCGAAGGTGAGGACCAGATTGGCGGTTTCGGATATTCCGGTCGCGTTGTCAGCCGGAGAAAGCGTCGAGACGGTCGGATTCGCCGTGTCGATGACCAGAGCCTTGTTCGCCGCCAGGTTGGTAGCCGGGACGAAATTAGTCATGGCGTTGCTCGACTGATCGGCAATGGTACCGGAGATACTGTTCACTGTCAGATCGGAAGAGGTGTCTCCTGCCTGGACGGTATAGTTACAGGTACCGGTCGCACTGTTGGAAACGGTGAAGGTGCAGGTCCTGTCGGTGGTACCGGTCTCCAGAGTGACCGTCACGCTACCCGTGGACGTGACCGCTTCCGAGAAGGTGACATCGATATCGATGACTTCGCCGACGGTGTAGGAACCGTTCGCCTTGTCCGAAGAGACGTTCGTAATGGTGGGAGCGGTGGTATCGCCCGTGACCGTCACGGTCGCTCCCGTGCGCGTCACGATGACGTTTCCGGACTCACCGTCAGCCGCCGCGATGGAAGCGGTCGTAAAGTCGACCGGTGAATTGGTGGCTGTGGCCAAGGCATGGAACGCGAACGTCGCGACCGAAGATATCGTCGTCACGGACGGGCTTGCCAAAGGAACACCGACCGCGATGGAAGCGGTGCCGTTGGTATTGTTGATGTTCGCTGCCTGAAGCTCAAGGGAGAACGTCGAAGACGGCGTGATACTGTCGAGACGGAGTTTGGTCTGATCGAAGGTGATATGCAGTTCGACGGAACTCACGGCGTTCGTCGTCGTAGGATCGATGGTCGCGACGAGGTTGAAATCGTCGTTGACGGCCACCGAAGCGCTCGCCGGATTGAAATACAGGTCCGTGTCGGCCGCAGCCTTGGCCTGCGGAACGAATGGGATGCTCGAAAGCAGCACCCCCACCACGACCAAAAGCGAAACGAGCTTCCCGCCATTCTGTTTTTGTTTTTTTCCTATTGCGTTTTGCATCATGTTATCCCCCCTCAATGCCATTTACCTTACCTGACCTCTTTAAAAGCTCAATCCGTAGTCTGCCTTGAATATACCGAAGTCGAGGACATTGACGGTGTTGTCACGATTGATGTCCGAGACGTTTCCCGGCGTCGTGTTCCCGTAATTCGTTTTCAGGATACCGAAGTCGAGGACGTTCACCGTACGGTCGTTGTTGAGGTCGCCCCGATAGGAAACCAGCCTGGAAACCTCCCCGGGACTCGTCGAACATCCGCTCTCATTGTTCGAGGTGTCCTTGGCCGTGATCTGGAAATAGTAGGTCTGCCCGGCTGTCAGGTTGTCGATCCAGTAGGACGTGACATTCCCCGCGTCCACGGAACTTGTATAGCCTGTCGGACAGGTCCCGGCATGGGACGAAGTGGCGTAATAGATCTTGTATCCGGCGAGGTCGGACTCGGAATTGGCATTCCACGTGAGATGGACCGAACCGGCCTGCGCTCCCTCCGCCCACAGGAAACTCCCCAGTACGCCGAGAACCAGGAGAGCGAGAATCTGTATATTCTTCGTGTGAGTCATAAGTCCTATGATATATCGGCTACCGGATATTGACAACGGTCGGTACCCGGAATCCGACGACGTTGGTGGAAATTCCCTCTGCCGCGCCCATGGATTTCTCGGAAAACCCCACTTCCGTCCGTCCAGTCGCTGATAAGGCTCGGAATTGGAACTCGGCGACATCCGTCTTCGCGGTCACGGCCGGCTTGCCCAAGGGAACCCCGACGATGATCGAAGCCGTACCGGCCTTGTTGTCGATGTTCGCTCCCATGAGTTCGAGAGAGAACTCCCCCGAAGGCTTGACGGCATCCAGCGAGAGTTTCTTCGGATCGAACGTGACGTGCAGTTCCGCGGCGCTCACCTTTTTTCCCTTCGGATCCACCATGGTTCGAAGCGCAAACGCCTCCCCCGTCGTCACGTTCTTTTCACTGATATCGAAGAGAAAAGCCGCATCTGCCGGGACGACGGCCATCTTGTCGGACGGAACAGGGGACTCAGGAGACGGCTTGCGGTCCTGTTTTGTCTCCGACGATGGAGTCTTGGCTGTCGGAGCGCCGGTCTGCGGACGTTCTTTCACGATACCCCAGGTGACGATCCCTACGACGACGGCGACTCCCGCGATGACGACCAGTATCGCCGGCAACGTCCATCCTTTGAGATTTCGATCGATATGCATACGTTGGTGTTTTTGTGTGGATTAGTTTTCTAAACCGCTAGACGCTCGAGCCGTACTCAGCGTGCAGCTGGTTGAAATCGAAGATGTCGACGGAACAGTTCGTAACGATATCGGCCACGTTTCCGCAGGTCGTATTGCCGAAATTGCTATGCAGGAGGCTGTAGTCGAAGATATCGACCGCACCGCTGAGTGAGATATCCGACTGGTAACTCATCTTGGCCGCATTCGTCGAGGTGTAGGTCGCCTGGTTGCCGGCATTGTCGGAAATCTGGAACCGGTACTGATAACAGTTGCCCGTGGTGACCGTCGCGTCGGTGAAGTTCGGATAGGTGCCGGTCGGAGTGATGGTCGCGTAGCTTCCGTAGGTACCACAGCTTCCTCCGGAGAGAGTGGCACTTCGGCGCTGGACCGTCTGGCTCCCCGAGTTGAGACCGGAGACGGCATCCGTGCTGTCGGCTGCCGTAAGCGCGACGCTCCGAACGCTTCGGTATCCGTCCACATACGAGATCGAGCCTCCCGACGGAGCCGCTGTGTCAACCTTGGCAGCATTGGTCGTAGTATAGGTCGCTTGGTTGCCAGCCGTATCCGAAACACGGTACTGATACTGGTAGCAGTTGCCTGTCGTGACCGTCGCGTCAGTGAAGTTCGGATAGGTGCCGGTCGGGGTGATGGTCGCGTAGCTTCCGTAGGTACCGCAGGTTCCGGCAGAGAGGGTAGCACTTCGGCGCTGAGTCGTGCGGGTCGCGGTGTTGATACCGGAAACAGTGTCCGTCCCATCACCAGCCGTGATCGCGACCGAGGCCGTGGTGAAGTAGCCGTTGGTATAGGTCACGGAACCGCCGGTCGGAGTCGCCGTGTCGACTTTCGCCACGTTAATCGAAGTCACCGTAGACTGATTACCAGCCGCGTCAGAGACGACGTATTGGTACTGATAACAGTTGCCTGTCGTGACCGTCGCGTCAGTGAAGTTCGGATAGGTGCCGGTCGGGGTGATGGTCGCGTAGCTTCCGTAGGTACCGCAGGTTCCGGCAGAGAGGGTAGCACTTCGGCGCTGAGTCGTGCGGGTCGCGGTGTTGATACCGGAAACAGTGTCCGTCCCATCACCAGCCGTGATCGCGACCGAGGCCGTGGTGAAGTAGCCGTTGGTATAGGTCACGGAACCGCCGGTCGGGGCTGCTGTATCGATCTTGGCGGCATTGGTCGTGGTGTAGGTCGCCTGATTCCCCAGGGTGTCCGACACCAGGTACTGGTACTGATAGCAGTTCCCGCTCGTGACCGTCGCGTCAGTGAAGTTCGGATAGGTGCCGGTCGGGGTGACGGTGGCAAAGGTTCCGTAAGCACCGCAGGTACCACCGGTAAGCGTGGCGCTTCGGCGCTGGACGAGACGACTACCGGTATTGATACCGGAAGCGTCCGTTCCGTCACCGACTGTCAGCGCGACCGATGTGACTGCCAAGTATCCATTCGTATAGCTCACGGAACCGCCGGTCGGGGCCGTTGCGTCCGCCGCATTGACCGTCACTGTTCCCGAAGTCCGCGTTGTGATCACGTTACCGGACTCCCCGTCAGCCGCCGCGATCGAAGTCGTCGCGAAAGCCACCGGGCTGTTCGTAGCGGTCGAGAGTGCCGTAAAGGCGAACGTTGCGACGGTCGAGGTCGTCGTCATGGAGGGACTCCCCAGAGGCACGCCGAGCGCGATCGCGGCGGTACCGTTGGTATTGTTGATATTGGCCGCCATGAGCTCAAGCGAGAAAGACGCTCCGGCGGTGATGCTGTCGAGACGAAGCTTGGTCTGGTCGAAGGTGACATGCAGTTCGACGGCGCTCACGGCGTTCGAGCCGGGATTGATGGTGGCCGCCAGATTGAACGTCGATCCGGCAGTGGTCGTGGTGCTCGCAGGATTGAAATAGAGGGTGCTCGCCGGAGCCGCCTCCACGGAAGAATAGTCTTCCAATTTGGTATTCCAGATAAAAGCAGCTGCCGATCCGGCGACAAACATGAGGACGAGCGCCCCCTTCCATGTCGCGACTTCCGTCTTCCTGACATAGACGAACGTCTTCCCCCACCAGGTCGTCACGTTATCAGTCAGCTGATCGACCGGACGACCTTTCGCCCGCCCCTGACCGGACATCTTTCTCCTTGGCATACGTTTGCACTTCTGTTTTAAAGGTTTATTAAAAAAATTTTAATCAGGATTTTGGACATGGAGAAGGCCGATGATATCGGCAAGCGTGATGATACCGACGACGCTTCCATTCGCATCGGTGACCGGCACGCTGTTCAATTCCTTCTCCTTTACCAGCCGGAAAAACTCATCCGTATCCGCGCCTTCACTGATCGTCACGCAAGGCGATGACATGATGTCACGCGCCTTCGCCTCGAAAAGACGACGGGCTTCCTCCTGTTTTTCCGCCGGCAGACTTTCGATAGGAGCCTTTTCCTTCAACGTACTGATATATCCGGGTAAGTAGACGGTCACCTGTCCCCTCGTAAAGAAGTCCCCTTCCGTGATCATACCCACCGGCTTGAGATCCTCCAGGACCGGCACGCCATGGATGCGGTTACGCACCAACAAACCGGCCACCTCCTCCACGGAAGTCTCCGGCGTCACAGTGATCACGTCTTTTGTCATCAGATCGCCTACCTTCATACTCTTTCATTCTTCTCACTCCAAGAAAAACAGGAATCCTTACGGAACCGAAACTATGTAAAAGTATAACACGGATATACGGAGCGTCACAACGCATTCCGTCAAGATATCACTGCACACTAAGTCCCGTCGGGGCGGCGGGAGGAACGGTATCGCCTCCGCCGCTTGCCGCGATGGTGATAGGGGTGCCGTCACTATTGCAAGTCCCAATCGAATCGCAGACATACAGATACGCGATCGACCCGTCCGCGAAGCGGCCGGCGTTGACGGTCAGAGTGGCGGAACCGGTACCCCATTGGGTCGGACGCTGGTTCTCGCATATGCCTCTTGAAGTATATGTTCCGCCCTGACAAAGCAACACTCTGTTGGGATAGTTGTCGAAATAGATATCCGAGAAATACCGCCAGTTGTTCGGGTTCGGATTGTTCCGAAAATATCCACCGATACCCAGGGTAATCTGGGATTCGCCGGAATTAGCGGTCTTGCCGAGATAGTCGATCTTGAGTGTTCCGTTCTCCCAGAACTTCATGCGCCCGCCCGGTCCGGTGTCATGCAGGATCTCCAGTTCTATCTTCACCCAACTACTGCCAAAGTAGTCCTCAGCGCTATCCCAATAGTGCCCGTTCCCGTTCTGATCAGGATACGAGAAACGGTCGCCGCCTCCATCGTAAATGTTCCACGAGAACGACCCTGGCGGTGACCACGGAACGGAAGCGTTGATGTTCGAGATGATGGAACTGCCGTCATACGGATCGACGAATGGGCTGTCGATACTCACGATCTTGTAGTTATTGTCACCCTCCTGCATACCAAACACGCTGTTCGGGTCAGACCGCTGATACCACGATATATACGTGTAGGACGGATAGGTCACGTTCTTGAACTTCCAAACATTGACGTTTCTTCCGCAGGTTCCGTCCACGGTTCCTGTCGCATTGTGCGCACCAGCCAGGTACTTCGTTATTCTGGGATGTGGCAACGAAACACCACGTATCGGCATCCGATATGCCACGTCCCACTGGTGGTCACCAGCACAATTCGGCCAGTATCCGTCCCATTTTTGCGACGGACTTGTCCCGCTTGCATCGTCCCACACAAACGGAGCCGCTGTCGCCTTCGTCCCGAATCCCGATCCGTTCACCGTCACGCTCCCGCCATGAGACCATGTTCCGGAGGTGCCGCTGATACTCGGCGCAGCATGGACCCCGGACGGAGAAAAAACCGTGGCAACATCCCTTCATGCCTCCGAATTTCTCAAATGTTCCTGTATTTCTCGCTCCAAAGATTCAATTTTTCTGACAAACCAGACAGGAAGAGAGTTGTCATACACGGCAGCGATCTTTGCGTCACTGATGTCATCCCATGCATCCTGATACCGGCCGGTTTCCAAGAAAAGCTCCGCTCTCCGAACAACAGTCTCTATATTCCCCAGTGAATCATTCTGTATTTTCACCATTTGTTCGACAACCTTCTGCCAAGCAGCGACCGCCGCCTTCGTTTCTTCACGAAACTCCCCTGGTCCGTTTTCCCTGAGAGTGTTCCTGGCAAACCTATAGAGAGCCTCTCGTTGTTCCCGCGACCCTTCTTGATAGAGATCCTTCACTGTCTCATCTTTTTTCTCGGGCTGATCGGGAGGAGTTTCAAATGAAGACATACGATTCTAAAAAGTTTCCGTGCTTCCATTGTACACCATATGCGCACGCTCCAAGAACGACATAAACAACCTGTCAACTCGGAAGAAAGACAGGCGGACCAACGGTCAGATCGATTCCCGACCGGGACATCACACGAGCGTCCGCACGTAGATGCCGATATAGTACGGCCAGAGGATGAAAGCCAAGACACCTTTCCAGAAGAAGGGCAGGTTGAGAAAGCCGATCGTAAAGAGCCACCCCGCGAACCACGAGAAGGCCGTGAAGCTGTGGTGTTCGATTTTGATCTTTTCCATAGGATTACATGTTCGTCGAAGGTTGCAGCATGCTCACCCGGTTTCCCTCCGTATCAAGGAAACTCACGTAAAGCCCGACACCGGGAATATCCATCGGTTCTCCGAGTACCTTGCCACCGGCTTCCTCCACCTTCTTCATCGACACCGCGACATCCTGCACGGAGATGACTACCGACGGATGCTTTCCCATCTCGTCTTCGGGCTTCGGGTAGAACCCACCGTCGATCATGCCCGGCTGCTTGGGACGCCTGGTCTTCTCATCCGTTTCCGATGTCATGACGACCATATAGTTCCCCATGTCCGGGCCGAACTTGTTCGCCGTCCAGCCGAAGGACCGGGCATAAAAATCCGCCGCGCGGTCGCGGTCCTCATAGGGCATCTCGAAATGTACTACCGGATCCATAGGTTTGATGTTACAAGTTTACGCCTCGACGATCGCCGTGAAGCCGCCATACGCCATCCGTTTCATATCGAAAGGCATCGGCCGGTCCTGCATCTTGGGGCCGGTCATGAAGGGATCCTTCATGACTGCCGCATTCACCTTGTCGCGATGCGCCCGGGACTTGAAGACGATGAAGGAAAACACCGTCACCTCGTTCGGCTTGGTCTTGGCCATCTTGGGAAACCCGAAGAACTTCATCCCGTCCATCATCTCCGGGTTGAGATCCTCACCGACGCATTCGAAATAATGGAGCGCGCCGTGCTTTTTCCACACCTTGCCGGCTTCCCGCGCTATCTTCCGATATTCTCCGAGCTTGTCCTTGACGACCGAGAGGACAAACCCGTCCACGTACTTGGCCATACTCTTTTTATAAAGAAGTTATAGAGCTTATCTTATCTCATCTTACTCCTTTTTTCTTTCCCTTGTCACTCCATATCGGGCAAAGGACTCGCCGACATGACTTCGATGGAGGCTCCCGGGATACCGAAGTGCGGATGGCCCTCGAACATCGCGGCCACGGCTTCGGACGACTCGCCTTCGACGATCGAGTAGAGCATGATATCGTTTCGCGCGTCCGTGATGCCGTCCTTGGTCACGCGCTTGGGCCGGCCGGCTCCGACGGTCTCCTTCACGGCCGATCCGTGCTCCTTCATCCAGGCATCCCACTCTCCCTTCATCTTGTCTTCATCGGCCTTCCGCTCCTCCTCGGGGAGCTTCATCCATTCGTCGATGGTGGCGACCGGCGCCATGTACAGTACCAGAAACTTCTTCATAGGTTTGATATCATGGCTTACCTTTGTAATAGCGTTTCCCTCCGCTTTTCTTTCGGTTCCAGTCCTAAAAACAGAAAGTCCATCAAGCAGATGGCTTTCTGCTGATGGACTTAAGTGGAATGAAACTCCCGGAGAGCGGCGCGATACACCAAAAACCATTATGCTCCCTCGTATGCCTGTCGAAGCGTTGCGATATCGAGCTTCTTCATCTGAAGCATCGCTTGTACCACCCGGGCCACCTTGTCCGGGTCCGGATCGCTCATGAACTCGTCCATGACCTCGGGAACGATCTGCCACGAGAGGCCGTACTTGTCCTTGATCCAGCCGCACTGCTCCGACTCCGGAACGGCCGAGAGCTTCTCCCAATAGTAGTCGACCTCTTCCTGCGTCTCGCAGTTCACGATGAACGAGATGGCTTCGCTGAACTTGAAGAACGGACCGGCGCTGATGGCCATGAACGACTGCCCCGCGAGCTCGAAGGAAACGATCTCCGCGTCCCCCGACGGCGTGTCATGGATGGTCGACATGTGCGTCACGCGCGAATCGGGAAAGACGGACACATAGAACTCGGCCGCTTCCTTGGCTTCCTTGTCGAACCACAGATGAGGCGTGATCTTCTGCATATCCATAGCGGTTTTCGTTACTGTTGATTATGTATCTACTATGACACCGTAGTTCACCCATTCCTTTCAGATCCTTCAGACCTTGAGTGACCCGCGGAAGCCGCGCGCGGCGTAGTAGGATTCGGCGCCGTTGTGATAGGTGAAGACATGATCATAGCGGCGATCGCAAAAGATCGCACCGCCGAGCTTCCTGATGCTCTCCGGTGTCCGTACCCAACTCGACGTCTTGAGATCGAATGTTCCAAAGTTTTGCAGTGTCCGGTACTCTTCTTCCGTCAAAAGCTCGATGCCCATGGCCGCGGCCATATCCAGAGCGTTACTTTTTGGCTTGTGTTCCTTGCGTGATTCCCACGCTTTGCGGTCATAGCAGAGGCTTCTGCGGTCTTTAGGGCTTTCCTCCGAGCAGTCCATGAAAATATATTCACCAGTCTTCTTCACCTGTCCCACGACATCCGGCTCCCCGCCAGTCTTTTCCATCTGATGAAGCGACCAGAATTTCCCCGGATTTTTCAAAAGGCGCTCCGCTACCTTGTCCCACTTCAGTCCCTTGTGCCGGTCCATGTTCTTTTCAAACCTCGTTTTCAATGACCCGAGGAGTTTCTCACTTTCCTTCGCTGACAACTCTTTTTTTGGTATGACTTTCGATACCTTACGCGTGGTCATAGTGTTCATTTTATTTCTTTCTTCCACCACGGAGTTCGATCTCTCCTTCCTCAAGCTCTTTTCCTGACCAGCGACCGATACGAGTCTTGCAATCCAAACATTGGATCTCACTCACTCCGTCATAGTGTTCCGGTGATTCCGGAGCATACTCGACCATCATGATATTCTCACTCCCGCACTTTTTACACTTTTCTCTTTCCATATGCTTGCTCAAGTTAATAGCTGAGAGAGTTCAGGAATTTCTCATTATAGTATACGTATCCCTGCTTATACTTGAATTTCTCGACCACCCCTAACCTTTCAAGGTCTTGAAAGTACTTGGCTGCCGTATTTCTGTGCACTCCCAAAGACTCGGAGAGTCGCTTCTGGGAATAAAAGGGGTTCGAGAAGAGGTATTCGATCATCTGTGGCGATGTCATGACGCTGTTTTGATTCGGAAGCGCCTTATACTCGTCCATCAGGCTCTTGACCTTGAGGATGTTTCTCTTCGTTTCATCCGCTTGGAGGGCCACCCCTTCAAGAATATATGACACCCACTCCTTCCACTCATCATGGGTCGTCACCCTTCGCAGTCTCCGATAATACTCATCGCGGTTCTCGAGGATATATTTGCTCAGGAAAAGAATAGGTAACTCCAATCGTCCAGTCATGACGAGATAGAGGATCATCAATATTCTCCCCGTTCGCCCGTTTCCATCCAAGAAAGGATGTATGGACTCGAACTGATAGTGCATGACCGCCATCCGGATAAGCGGATCAACATCATCAAAGCCTGTCTTATCATTGAAGTACTGGTCAAAGTTTTTCAGTTTTTCCGCAATGACGTCGTGTCCTTCAGGTGGCGTATACACGACTTCTTTCGTCCTGTCGTTCTGGATCTTTGTTCCAGGCATCCGACGTATCCCATGCTTGTTCGGTTCAAGAACAGCTTGAATTTTCAGATAGCTGTTCGTATGAAGAAACCCATGTTCCGCAAGAAACGAGTATCCTTCCTTAAGAGCGTCACGACACCTCAAGATCTCCTTCTCCGCACCGAAACGTTCTTCTTCCTCATAAATCACTTCGGCTTTCAGTGCTTCCGAAACTGTCGTATTGATATTCTCTATCCCGCTGCTCGCCACCGCTTCACGGATCGACAGCGGAGAAATAAGGATAACGCCGTTATCCGGCAGAACCTTGGCGGTTCCTTTGAGTTCGTACAAAGAATTATTCGCCTTATTGACCAGTTTCAAGAGAGCCACATCATCAAAGTGAACCGACGGAGGCAAAAGCGGCAGCTCATTGTATGGCTTCAATGGATCAAACATAGGAAAATATCGTTATGCACAAATTTTATCATATTTTGTGCATAATTGTCAATATATGCACAGTCATTGTGCATATCCATTTAATCTATGCACAGAATGGCCTCTCTAAGGCACTTTAATGTACAATTAATATAATTAACACTTTAAAGATAATACCTATGGCAACGATCAACCCCTACATCAACTTCAACGGAAATGCCGAAGAAGCGTTCACGTTCTACCGATCCGTTTTCGGCGGGGAATTCGCCGGGATTACCCGTTTCAAAGACATAGCGAGCGCCGAGTTCCCGGTGCCCGAACATGAGGCGAATAAGATAATGCGCATTGCCCTGCCTATCGGAGGCAACGTGCTTATAGCAAATGACGTGCCCGAAGCAATGGGCCGCGTCAACGAGAACGAAAACAGATCCAAGATCGCCGTCACTGCGGAAAGCCAAGAAGAAGCGGACCGGATTTTCAACGGACTTTCAGCAGGCGGGACCGTTGAAATGCCCATGACGGAAAGTCCCTGGGGCACCTCCTTTGCCATGTTTCGCGACAAGTACGGCATCGAGTGGACCGTGGAATTCGCTCCTGAAAAATAGATACAAAAAAAACAGAGTCCGAATGGACACTGTTTTTGTATTGGCTCCGGGGGTCGGATTCGAACCGACGACCAAGTGGTTAACAGCCACCTGCTCTACCGCTGAGCTACCCCGGAATATTCTGTTGTTAAAAATCGCCTCCGTAGGCAATGCCGCTATTGTACGGGAAAAGAAAAAAGATGGCAAGGGCCATCTTTTCAAGACTTGGCTAAAGAAAGCCTTGATTCTTGATTCACGACTCTTGATTCTTCCCTAGTAGTCCTTGAGCTTCTTCAGGTGTTCGTGCTCGCGGATCTTTTCGAGGGCCTTGGCCTCGATCTGGCGGATGCGCTCGCGTGTCACGCCGAATTCCTGCCCGACCTCTTCGAGGGTGTGGGTCACGCCGTCCTCGAGACCGAAGCGGATCTTGAGAATTTTCTGTTCACGCGGAGTGAGTTCATTCAGGATATCAGTGATGTGGTTGCGGAGCAGTTTCCGCGAGGCGGCCTGGTGCGGCATGACGGTCTCCGTGTCCTCGATGAAGTCGCCGAGCACCGAGTCGTCCTCGTTGTCACCCACTGAGGTCTCGAGGGAGACGGTCTCCTGGGAAATCTTTTGGATGTGGCGGATCTTGTCGACTTCCATGTTCATTTCCGCGGCGATCTCCTCGGCCAAGGGCTCACGACCGAGCTCCTGCACGAGGCGACGGGTCACCTGGGCGTACTTGTTGATGGTTTCCACCATGTGGACCGGGATGCGGATGGTGCGCGACTGATCGGCCAAGGCGCGGGTGATCGCCTGACGGATCCACCACGTGGCGTAGGTCGAGAACTTGAAACCCTTGCGGAAGTCGAACTTTTCCACCGCGCGGAAGAGACCGATGTTCCCCTCCTGGATGAGGTCGAGGAGCGAGAGATTGTGCGAGCGGCCGACGTATTTCTTGGCGATGGAGACGACGAGACGGAGGTTCGCTTCGGTGAGGCGCTGCTTGGCGTTGAGGTCGCCTTTCTCGATGAGCTTGGCGAGGCGCACTTCTTCCTCGCCGGAGAGGAGCGGCACGCGACCGATTTCCTTGAGGTACATCTGCACGAGGTCCGAGGTACCGTCCCCTTCCTCACCCATGTCCATCATTTTTTCCTTCGGTTTCGCCTTGGCTCCTCTTCCTCCCTTTTCCCCCTTTCCTTCCTTGCCGAAATCCTCGCCCGCCTTGTCGGTCTCAAGCTTGAGCATCTCTTCGGACCCGACGACGCGGATACCGGACGTCTCGAGCTTCTCGTAGAGATTCTCGAGGTTCTCCAGGTCCTGCTCGACGTCCGGGAGGATGTGGATGATCTCGTCCTCCGTCACGAAACCGCGCTGCTTGCCACGAAACAGCAGTTCCTCGAACGCGTTCTGCTTCTGCTCCACCTTGGCAGCCTTTTTGGAAGTCTCTTTCTTCGGCTTCGCCGCTTTCACGGCAGATTTCTTCTTTGGGGCCTTGGTGACTTTCTTGGCTGGCTTAGCCTTCTTCACGAGAGCCTTCTTCACGACCTTCTTGGCCGCTCCTTTCTTGGCCGGACGCGCATTCTTCTTCACCGCCTTCTTAGGAGCCGGTTTCTTGCCCACCTTCTTCGGAGTCGCTTTTTTGGCGACCTTTTTCGTCTTCTTGACCTTGGCCATAGCCTTTTTCCCCTTCTTTACCATAAAATTATTACTCACTTTGTGAAAAAATATTATAGAAAAGGACGAAGCGATATATGCTCCGTTCCCAGTTGCCCCTTCAAAGTGGCTCTAGCATACCACGTTTCCTACGAAGAAGAAAGCTTTCCCGAGACTTCCACGAACTCTTTCAAGAGCCTCTTCTCCTCTTCCTTGTCATTTCGCGCCTTGGCCTCGGCGATGGCTCTCTCCAACGTGACCAGTCTCTCCCGACTCGTCACTTCCCGATCCAGGCTCTCCAGGTAGCCCTTGGCCACCGCGAGCATCTTCTCCGCGCGTTCTTCTGCCGTTCCTTCCGTGAACTCGGGAGAGTCGAGGATATGAAAGGAAAGCTTGGTCGCCTCGCTCTTGAGCTTGGTGTCCTCGATGAGTGACAAGGGATCGCCGCTCCCGGCCTGCGTGACAAAGAAAGAAAGCGGGTGTTTATCTACAAAACTTCTCGTCTCCACCTTGTCACGAAGCATTTCACCGATCACCTGTCGTACCGATACTTCGACGAGCATCAGCCCGACCAGTTCCTCGCGCAGCCGCTCCGAGCGCTTGCCGAAAGACGTAACCGTGTCCGCGAAGGGATCTCCCTGTACACGAAACGGCGAGGGTTCGACTCCCTCGCGGCGGCGCTTTTCCAGAAAAGCCGTATTTACTACACCGACTACGAGTTTTTCTTCCATTCCGATGGCGCGGGAGAGTTCCTTGATCCAGTGGGCCCGTTCGATCGGATTTTTGACAAAGAGGAGAAGCTCAGTGAATTCCTCGACGATCTTCCGCTTGCCTTCGGGCGACGAGGGGTCGTACGCCGCCAGTTCCTGGTCGAGAAAGTATCGCAAGGCCGGAGTCGGTCGCTCCACCGCCTGTTTCAAGAGTTCCGGGTCGTCCCGCCCCATATCCGCCGCATCCTTGCCGAAGGGCAGGGCTACGATATTAGTAAGGAGTTCCTGCTCCAGGGCGAGCTCGGTGCTCTTGCGCGCGGCTTTCTGTCCCGCTCCATCCATATCGAAGAAGAGTCTCACCTCGCTACCGTAGCGCTTCATGACTGCGAGCTGCTCAGACGTCAGCGCCGTTCCCGACACCGCGACGGTATTCGTGAAACCGGCCTGGTGCATGGCGATGACATCCATGTTTCCCTCCACCACGACCGTGACGCCGGCCTGTTTGATAGCCTGTTTGGCGAGGTAGAGACCATAGAGCGCGCGGCTCTTGTGGTAGATGGGGGTTTCGGGCGTGTTGATGTACTTGGCCTGTGATTCGTCCGCACCCGGAGCGACACGGGCCGAATACCCGATTACCCGACCGAGGATATCGAAGATGGGAAACATGACGCGATCCCGGAAACGATCGTAATAACCAGTATCATGTATTTTGTATGATGTATCTTGTATGGGTTCGGAAGACCTCCTAATGATGAGACCGGCTTGCTCAATCTCATCAGCCCGGTAGCCTTTGCTCGTGAGAAACTCGAGCATGTGTCGCCAGCCGTCGGGAGCGTAACCGAGACGGAATGTCCTGATGCTTTCGTCAGAAAGCCCCCGATCACGGAGATACGTAAGGATCTTTTCTTTGCCCGGGCCGTCCCAGAGCTGCTTCTCGTAGAACTTGGTCGCGAGTTCCAAGAGCTCGAAGAGGCGGTCCTTGCTCCCCTTCTCGAGGCCGGCTTCTTCCCGGCGGTACTGCGGGAGCTCCACTCCGGCACGCTCGGCCAGAAGCTTGAGCGCTTCCTTGAACTCCATCCCTTCCATCTCCATGACGAAGGCGAAGACGTCCCCGCCCTTGCCGCAGCCGAAGCAGTGCCACATCCCCCGCTCTTCGTTAACCATGAAGGAGGGCGTCCGCTCCTGATGGAAGGGGCAACAGGCCTTGTAACGGGTCCCGGCCTTTTCCAGGCGCACGTACCCGCCGACCACGTCCACGATGTTGAGCCGCGCCTTGATCTCCTCGGTTGTATTCGCACCGTTAAACATTTACCCTGTGAAATAACGGGTATTTGACCCGTTTTTACTGTCACTTCGCTCGGAAACGAAAATAGATTTTCGCTTCACTCGCTCCGTTCGGTAATAAGATTTAAGCCTACCATCTAAGCCTACCGCCAAACGCCCAGAAAAAGCAAATCCCGGTCTCTTGGAACCGGGATCTTTTGGTCTATTGTCTATTCCCACTCATTCCTACTCACTACTCACTACCGACTACTCACTGCTTCGGGTTCCCCACGATCACCAGAATATCCATCCCAGGATTGGTCTCACCCTCAGGAAGCGCGGCTGCGACCGTGCCTCCGACAAGCGTCGCGAGCTTCGCCGCGAACTCCGATTGCTTCCCGGAAAGATCGATGACTTGTGTCCCGACATAGTCGCTCTTCGCGGCCTTCTCCTTCATGGTCACCTGGGCTTCGGGAAACTCCGCGACGATCCTGTCCTCAAGCTTCTGTGTCACACCTACTTTGGCCGATCCGTTGTAGAGCGCTATGGTCGAAGACGCTTTCGACTCAGCCGTTTCCTGCGACGTTTCAGTCTTCACTTGCTCCGCTTGAGATTCCCCGGCTTCCCCTTCCGTAGTGGCAGGCGGTGTTACGGCCGGAGCTATGGCCGGTTGGGCGGGTGTCTCCGCCACGGGTTCCGGTGTCGCCGGCACTCCGTTCTGGACATTGAGCGTCGTCACGTTGATGAGCTTTCCGGTGGACGGGCGATAGAGGAACGCACGCTGTGCCGTCTGATAAAGGAGCACTTTGTCCCCGTTCGCCGCTTTCTCAAAAAACGCTTGTCCGGTGAGCTTTTCCTTGTCAGTGACGGTCGCAAGCGACGGCGTCTCTCCCATCGGCAGCTCCACGATCTCCGAGAGTGCCGAGACGACCGCCTCCAGCTCCCCTTCCGGCGTCATCTGCTTGGTCGCCTGGCGGTATTCGTTGTAGAAGTATGCTGCGGCGCCAAGTGACAAAACGATCGCCACGACGACAAGCGCGCTGACGAGAGTTTTTTTCCACGATCCTTCACTCACTCCTTCGCTTGCCGGAGATGTCGCTTCCGATCCTGAAGCGACACTCGGCGTAACAGTTTCTTCCTTTATGTTTTTTTGTTTCCGAGGCATATGTGCTTTTGTTTTTTTCCAGTATACCGCAAAACAGAATGTTCCGGAATTTTTCCTACGGCCGCTTCCCGACGATGACAAGGATGTCGTCGCCGACGTTCGTCTCGCCCTCAAGGGTCCGGGATACCGTTCCGCCAAGCGCCTCCGCGAGAAACGCCACGATATCGGCATTCTTCCCCGTGAGGTCGACGACGGTTATCCCCGTATGATCCCGCCTGGCGGCGACTTGCCGGCTCCCGACAGTGAGAGTGGGGAATTTCTCCGTGATTGCCTTGTCGACGCCGTCGAGCGCTGTCGGGTCACTTGTTCCGTTGTAGAGCGCCACGGCCAGTTGCACCGGGGCATCCGCCGATACGGCTTCAGGTTCGGAGGATGCCGCTTTCTCAGACGACCACTTCTCGATATCGATCTCGGTCATCCCGAGGATTTTCCTGGTCGAGGGGCGGTAGAGGATCGCCTCGCCGGAGCGGGGGTAGATGAGGATCTTGTCGCCGTTCTGCGCCTCCCGGAAAAAAACCTGACCGTCAAGCCGGTCGCGATTAGTCACGGTCGCCAAGGTCGGCGTCTCACCCTGCGGCAGGTCGGTCTTGGCAGAGATTTCACGCACCAATCGGTCGATTTCTTCCGTCTCCGAAAGCGGCTTGAGGGACTGCGCCCGGTATGCGAAATACCCCGCCGCGGCGAGGGAAAGAAGAACAAGACCGACCAGTGAAACGATGAGGTGTTTCTTCCACATGACTTTAGAGCGGCCAGACGAGACCGATACCGATGATGAGACAAAGGATCTCATTCTCGAAGAAAATGAAAAAATTACTGTTTCCCGTCGGACCACCGCCCCCGCCGGAAAGCGAGATGTCGAAGGTGCTTGATCCATTGTCCCGAAGTTCGATGTCTGCAAAAGCCATAGTTCACGCTTTTAGGTCGCAACACCCGTATCTGATCGGCCCACCAGAGTCGCACTCTCATACGCCTCGGCAAAGACGTTCTCGGTATCGTCGTACCAAGTAAACGAATAGGAGCCGTTTCCTGTACGTGATGTCTCGAGTAGTTTCTCTCCGGTTCCGCCACGCCACATCCCAATTGTCACGGTCCCGCCTGCCGAGCCAGAAATCGTGCCCGAAACGGTTTTGGTAATCGTATGGTAGGTGAAAACAAGATTAAGGCTGATCCAGCCCGTCACCGCCGTAGATCCGATCAGGTACACGGCACGCCGGCGCGACGTCTCGAAATCGACACGGTTCCCGACATGCGTATCGCCTGGCCAACGTCTATAGAATGTGCGGGTCTGTGAATACATCGTATAGACCCCGATCTCCGGGTCGGTCTGGGCACTATCTATGTAGGAAGGTTCCCATTCGACACCACCTTCAGCCGAAAGACGTTCGGCAAGAATCGTAAATCCGGAAGGTGCAACCGTACCAGAAGACTGGACAATCATCTGATTACCAACCGCGGTAATAAAGTAGTTTGTCTCGGGTATAGTTGGAGCAGAGGCAGCTATTTGATAGTTAGATGCGGCAGCGGCTGTTCCATTCTGCTGAACCCCCCACTCAACTGTATGGTTATGGGCGCCGACGCCATCCGTCGCCTTGCCACTCGTGTAGTTCACGATCCAGAAACCCGAAATGTTCCAGCCGAAGTCCGCCGTATCAGAACGGTAGACGTCAAAATTGAGCGTGTTTCGGCCCCGGGCGAGGGTGAATGCCGAATCATTTCGAACCATCGCGGCGTTCGATCCGCAGAGAACGGATGCAGCGTCAGTATAGGCCGTAAACGACCCCGTTCCGATCCGGAAGTTCAAAGTCGAGATGGCCGCGATCTGCTGCCAGAAGACATAGTAGGCGACACGGCTCGTCGTGATGGTCGTCGGTTCCTCTATGAAGAGCTCCCGTGTCCCACGCTGGTAGTCGGACGAGGTGGTACCACCCATCGGCGAGGCGAGGTCCATGGGGAGCATGACCGAATTCATGATGGTCGAGGACGAGCCCGGAGCGAATTCGTACGTCACCACGAGGTAAGCCTGAAAATGGTTGACACGCGCGACCGTCGCCGTCGGCTGCCAGGTCTGAGTCGCGGCAGTGCTCGGATAGGCACTCGTTACATCCCAGACGTAGCGGAAGAAGCGATCGGAGGCGAGCGCACCCTCGTAGTTGCCGGTCGTCACCGTCGCCGTCCCGATGCGGAGCGTCATGGTATGGTCGGTCGTCGCAGCATTCCGGTGCTCGTTCCCCTGCATGACAACAAAAATCTGCCGATAAGTTTTGGATGCCTCGGGGAGATAGGTATCGAGCACTGGAATCGTGTCGTACGTTGTCGCCGTCGTCGCGATAGTACCGACTGGAGCATTGAGCGGAATCAGCACTGTTTTCACATGCGTCGTACTGGTGTCGTCGTACTCGTAGGTAATATCCAGCGTGACACAAACATTTACCATACCGGTCGTGGTACCCGTCGACTGGTTGATCTGGAGCTGGAAATCGCAGGTCATCGAAGTCCCCGACCAGT
>CAYLJX010000008.1:0-6700 GCA_964384235.1 uncultured Bdellovibrionales bacterium
CCTCGATCTCGACGCCAACCTCACTCTCAATCAGACCACCAACACCTGGAGCCAGTCCTTCACGGGGACAACAACGACGGGTTTTGATTACGCCGCCAATTCCCTTACCTCCGGCAAGGTACTCAATATCAACTCTTCCGCCACTGCCTTCACCGGTGCCTTGGAACAAGTCACTCTTACCGGATCTAATGCTGGGAATACGGGCAATCTTCTCCTCGTGGCGGACACCGGAGTCTTGAATACCACCACTCCCTTCAAGGTGACGGCGGCTGGAGCAGCGGCGCAAGTCGCGGCCCTCATCGAAAATACCGGATCCGGAACCTCCTTTCGCGTCAACGACGCCGCTTCCGACACCACCCCCTTCGTCATCGACGCTTCCGGCAACGTCGGCATCGGCGTGGCCACTCCTGCTTCTCTCTTCGAAATCTACGGCTCCGGAGCGGATGTGGTTTCGACCCTTACCGTCGCTGACACCACCTACGATCCCGTTACCAAGTTCCGCACCGGTTCCTCTCCGGCGGTCCAGTTCACCCTCGGTGTCGACAACTCCGACAGTGACAAGTTCAAGATCTACTCCGGTGACGGTCTCGGAAGCGGGGACGAGTTCGTGATCGACGCCAATGGTACCACCACCATCGCCAATCTTAACCTGGGTGCGACGAGCTTTACGGATAACGCCGGTGCGGTCACCTGGACAGACATGGCCGTGACCTCGAGCGCGACGGCCGGCACGGTAGAGAGCTACTCTGCGCTCATCGACAACAACTCGTTCCTTACCCTCTATGCCGAGTCCGACGGGGCGGGGAGTATACAGAACAAGGCCGTGCAGCTTTTCGGAGGAACGACTGGCTTGGTAGAATTCAAGTCGCTCAGCACCAATTTCGGTACAGTGGCGTACGGTGGAACGTTTATCAGCAACAACTCGACGTATAACCAGGAATTTGCCTCGGATGCGGTAGCGGCAACGACGACTGATTCCGCGGCGGCTGGTGACGATGGCAAGTGGTACTTCGACACCACTGGTACCACGGTCACGTTCACGCAGGCGGACAGTGCCAACGGTCTGGCGAGCATGGCGATGGGTACCACGAGCGGTGTGGGCGGTATGATCGGATACGGTGACGGTCAGAACAACTTGAGCCTCATCTTTGCCAAGGCGAATCTCCCGGTGTTGCAGATGAAGGTCCGTACCAATATTAATAACGCGACCAACGACATCTTCTGGGGTTTTATGGATCAGGCGACCGCTCCGACGGCCAATGATACCAAACCAGCTAATGGTATCTATTTCTGGAATAACAACGCCTCGGGTGCGTGGCAGGGTGTCGTGCGAAGCAGTAGCGCGGACGTGGGGACGGTCACTTGTCCCGGTTCTGTCAGTACGACGCAGTTTGCGGTGGGTCGTATCGAGGTGATCGATGCGAGCACGGTCAAGTTTTACATCGATAATGATGTCTCGGACGGTGTCAGTCTCTCATCATGCGGTACGGTATCCGGTGCTAATCCGACGGCCGCGCTTGGTATCGCAATGTATAACATCCACACGGAAACGACTACCCGAACCGTTGATCTCGACTACGTCCGCGTGTCGCAGGATGATGCTACGCCTGGTAGCGTGGTCGCGAAGGCAAAACCGACCAAGCCTCTGTCCGTACCTGATTATGGCGAACTGGGGAGTCTCTCCCTCGTCACTGATCCGAACGCTTCCAAGCAGTCTATCGACGCCAATCTCCAGGTCGCTGGCGATGCGCTCGATACGCTCTTTGATGACAGTCAGATAGCGGCAGACAAGCTTGCCGAGCACGATGCGTACCTCGCGAACGACAAGGTGCGCCTTGATGCGCTCGACACCCTTACCGCGCAGATGACGCTCGATATGAATACGCAGGCGTCCAAGACTGCCGCGCTCGAGACTCAGATGCAGACCCTTGTCGATCAAGTGACAACGCTCAGCGACTTCTTCACGACGCTCGATCTCGGCAATGTGGTGACCAAAGATATGGACGGGAACGTCGATCTTTTCGGTGGTAAGCTGAAAGCCTCGATCGTCGAGACAGGCGGTCTCGTGATCGAAGTGGTGGACGAGGAGGCGCCGACCATTGGCACCGCTGAAATCCTCCCGGTCGTGAAGGACGAGGATAACGATGGCAAGGACGATGAGACCGGTGCCGACGGCAAGAGCGTCCAGGTCATGACCAAGGCGATGATCCCGATGATAAACGGTTCGCGTGTCTTCACGACGTTCAAGGGAAATCCGAATGCCTTCTCCTGGATCGAGAAGACTAAGACGGACGAGGGAGAATACGTCGGGTTTAAGATCAAACTCTCCCAGCCGGTCACTGAAGTGGTCAGGGTCGACTGGCTCCTCATCGAGCAGAAACCGGGGAACTAAGGGAGAAATGATTATGAAAGGCTAGAACTTGTCGTTGTCAGTCAGGGTTTTGTGCTCTATAATAAGAGAGACACGGGGTCGTTTTTGAAATACGCTCTCGCTAAGAAAATAAAGGAAAACGTATGCCACTTCACGAGAAGTCTTCCTTTGGTCAATTCAGGGGAAACCCTCATTTTGTCTCGGTCAATGTCGCGCGTCCTTCTCAGGAAGAACAGCCGGCGGCTTCATCGCGTCCGATTGTTTCTGAAAAACCGAAAGTTTCCAAAACGGCACTTCTCTTTGATGTGCTCATCTCGGTCAGTTTGGTAGCGCTGTTTTTTGGTCTCCCGTTGTTCTTTACGGGAGTGACGTTTCAGGGAATAGCCTTCGAGAAACAGATTTATTTTTATTTCTGGCTCCTCATCGGGGTGGTGGCTTGGGTATCTAAGGGAGTCATCGTAGGCGAGATGCGGATCCGTCGGACACCGCTCGATATTCCTATCGTGCTCTTCTGGTTGTTCTATGTGGCAGCAGCATTTTTCTCCGTGGATCGTTGGCACAGTTTCTGGGGATTCTTCGGCGACCCGTCGCGCGGAGTCATCTCGGTGACAGCGCTCGTCCTCGCATACTATCTCCTCATGAGTCACTTCACCGAAAAGCGTTTCTATTGGATGTTCGGCTCGTTTCTCGCATCGGGACTGATCGTCGCTCTGTGGAGTTCGCTCGTGGTCATGAAGATCCATTTTCTGCCGGCTTCTTGGGAGCGGTTCGCGCCGATGAGTCTTATCGGTACGGTATCCACCCTCGGGTTGTTCCTCAGTCTCCTGGTGCCGCTCTTCCTGACGCTCCTGTTCGTCCTGTGGAAGGATGACGCACCGAAGACGACCAGGCGCATGGTGTACACCGGGTTCGCTTTCCTGGGACTTTTCCTGACACTCTTCCTGCTCTTGGCCCTCTATTCGTACGTTCCGTGGATCGTCGTGCTCGTCGGTCTCTCGTTCTTCATGGTCTATATCCTCGCGCAGATCGTCCGGCCGTCAGAGCAGTGGACGTGGGTGCCGATGCTTGTGTTCGTCGTCGTACTCGCCTTTCTCATGATCGGCAAGAATTCGCTCGCCCGCGCGACGCTTCCCATCGAGGTGACGCCTAACACGACGCTTTCCTGGCAGGTAGCCAAGGAATCCCTCAAGGAACATTTCGTCGCGGGAGTCGGACCGGGGAACTACGGGTATGCGTTTTCGATGTATCGTCCGCAGGAATACAATGACAGCTCCCTCTACACGCTCCGTTTCTATCAGGGGACGGGACTGTTCTTCGAAGCGCTTCCGACGGTCGGTGTACTGGGAACGATCCTGCTTCTGGTCCTGGGATTCTCGTTCCTCTCCGTCGGGCTCTATCTGCTGACTCATGAGAAGACTCGGAACAAGCTGTTCTCCCTCGGGTTGTGGACGGTCGCACTCATGTTCTTTGTGGCCGGTTTCGTCGCCGCGGTGAACGGCACTATGCTTCTTCTCGGCGTCCTGCTCTCCGCGCTCGCGCTCGCAGCACTCCTCTGGGAGAGCGGTTCGGAAGAACGCTATCTCAATCTCTCGCTCAAAGCCGCTCCGAAATTCGCTTTGGCACTCGCCTTCATCTTCATGGTGGTATCGGCGGGCGTGGCGTTCCTTTTCGTCTTCATGGGCAAGGTATTCCTCGCGGATGTGGCAGCCGGCAAAGCGGTCCGTCTTTCGGCGACCGCACCCCAGAAGGACTCGGTCGCGCTCCTGGTCTCGGCTACGCAGAAATATCCCCAGGAAGGCCGCTACTACACGCGCCTCGGGCAGGAATACATGGCACTCGGCAATGTCGAGGCCGCGAAGAACGAGGCTGACCGCGACGTGCAGACCGTGGCTGCCTACGCGCGGCTGGCGGTAGTCACCGCCGAACAGGGGAGGCAGCGTATGCCCAATGACGTGATGGCGGCGGAGTCGCTCGGTCTCATCTACGAGAACAGCGCGCTCTACGCGAGCGATGCGCTCCCGAAGGCGGAAGAACTCTACGTCCGTTCCCAGGAACTCGAACCGCGCAACCCGCTCTTTTCCTTGAAGCTCGGTCAGATCAAGAAAGTGATGGCCGATAGGGAGCAGGACGGACCGAAGAAAAACGAGTTCCTTTCGGCAGCCAAAGACCTTCTCCAGAAGTCGATCGATGAGAAAGGAAATCTCGCCATCGCCCATTACAATATGGCGGTCGTGCTCGCGCGGATGAAGGATACCGACAAAGCTATTGAGGAGGCGGCCAAGGCGCTCAGCATCGACAAGAACAACATCAACTACAAGTACAACCTCGGCGTCCTCTATCAGATCCGGGCCGTCGGCGACGACGAGGCGAAGGCCGAGGCGCTTTTCAAGGATGTGCTTGAGAAGAACGAACGGTTGATCGATGTCCGGCTTTCCCTAGGCCTCCTCTATGAGAAGCAGAAGAAGAACAACGACGCCGTCGAACAGTACGAGAAGATCTTTTCCTTCCTCCCGGACGATGCGGAAGGCAACGTGAAACAGACGAAAGAACAGATCGAGAAGCTGATCGGCAATGTCCGGAGCGGCGTGGGAAATCTCACGCCTCGGACCAATCCGCAGGCCGCCACCCCGGCCCCGGAGCTTCCTCAACAGCCGACCCCGGTCACTTCCACCCAGCCGAATGCCTCACCGCTCGCCCCGGAGAACGGTCAGTAGATATCTCGGGATCAAGCCGAAAAGAGTCCTGGTTTCCAGGGCTCTTTCGGTTTTTCAGAGGGGTTGTCTTCATTAGAGACAGGACGCCCCAAGGCGGTCATGGTGATGCCTTTAGCAGGGTGACCTCTAGTGGGGTTGACAGCTTTTCCAGAGTTGCGTAAGATGAATATTACGAGCCTAAAAAGTCTGACTTCAGGGATCGTTTCCTTTTTCATGGAAATCAACAAGACAAC
The DNA here is from genome assembly GCA_964384235.1 of uncultured Bdellovibrionales bacterium. Lineage (GTDB taxonomy): Bacteria > Patescibacteriota > Minisyncoccia > Moranbacterales > UBA1568 > UBA1568. The sequence continues at coordinate 5,319 of CAYLJX010000008.1, forward strand.
CTAAGAGAGCAGCACATTGCGAGGAGATACTAGTCTCTCCGTACGGAGAGATTTTCGTTCTCAGGAGAGGACGGGAATCAGGGATCTGTATTTCCGCGTAAGCGCCTTAACAATTTCAGTCTTTTCCAAGAGAGCGAAGTATCGCCTGGCAGCGGAAAGCGAGAAAGCGATTTTGGAATAGTCAGTCATGTCAACGGTTCAAGCCCGTTGGCGTGATAATGTATGTTAGGTCAAGCAAAATCTAACCAAAAACAGTGCGTTGAATGCGCAAACATTCTTCACTGTTAACCGATTGTCCGTCAGAGTTCTACTTCGGTAGAGCATTGGCGGACAATGGAAAAAAAGAAGGTTACTTAACGCATGGTGTGGATGCCTTGACTGAAGCGAGCGATGAAGGACGTAGGAGGCTGCGATAAGCCTCGGGGAGCTGTCAACCAAGCTGTGATCCGGGGATTTCCGAATGGGGCAACCCTATCCGTTTTTATGGATAAACCGTATCTGAATTCATAGGATACCGTGGCGTACCCTGGGAATTGAAACATCTTAGTACCAGGAGGAAAAGAAATTAACAAAGATTCCGTAAGTAGCGGCGAGCGAACGCGGAAGAGCCTAAACCAGAGAATTTATTCTACTGGGGTTGCAGGGCTTGTGGACTCGATTGATCGGGGTCACGATATGTCGGTTAGCAGAACGTTCTGGAAAGAACGACCACAGAGGGTAATAGTCCCGTATGCGAAAATTGATATATCCTGATGCACAGGTACCTAAGTAGGACGGGGCTGGAGAAACCCCGTTTGAATCCGGGAGCACTAACTTCCAAGGCTAAACATCGCTTCAGATCGATAGTGAACTAGTACCGTGAGGGAAAGGTGAAAAGCATCCCGATAAGGGAGGTGAAATAGAACTGAAACTCCATGCTAACAAAGAGTGGGAGCCTTGATTTATCAGGGTGACCGCGTGCTTTTTGCAGCACGATCCAACGAGTTAGTTCTACGCGGCTTGTCTAAGGGATGACGAATTCCGGAGACCAAGTGAAAGCGAGCCTGAATAGGGCGTTGGACCGTACCCAAAGAATCTCTTCCGTTGCGAGAAGAGAAAATTTCGAGCGAAAATCATGAAGCGTGACGAGGCGTAGCGAAGAAAAAGCTACGTCGAGGAGCGGTGAGGGATTTGCAGCCGAAATTTTCGGTTCGCAGCAGGATACGGATTTTTTGGGTACGGTCCTCATGTCGCGTGGACTAAACCCGAAGCCAGACGAGCTACATATGAGCAGGGTGAAGCGTGGGTAAAACCACGTGGAGGCCCGCACCCACTAGCTGTGCAATTCTAGGGGATGACTTGTGTGTAGGGGAGAAATTCCAATCGAGTTTGGCAATAGCTGG
>CAYLJX010000009.1:0-4780 GCA_964384235.1 uncultured Bdellovibrionales bacterium
TAGAGCGCCTCCATGGCATGGAGGAGGTCAGGAGTTCGAGTCTCCTCAGGTCCACTGGACTTATTTTATGAAAAAGAGTATCCTGCAGGATACTCTTTTTTTCTTATGGTAAGATAAAAAGTGTCATTGCCCCCATAGCTCAATGGATAGAGCTACCCCGTCCTAAGGGGGAAATCTGGGTTCGATTCCTGGTGGGGGCACAAAAAATCGCTTCAAAACGCTATGCCGACTCCTCGTATTCCGAAAATCAATGAACTGATCAAGCAGCAGCTTGCCGAGATCATGGAACGAGAACTTTCCCTTAAGCAAGGGGTTTTTATCACGCTTTCCAAGATTGACACGACCAAGGATCTCCGGTATACTCGTGTATCCGTGAGCGTTTTTCCAGAGCAAGAAAGCCATTACGTCAGCGAAACGCTCCGAAAAGAAACACCTCGACTCCAGCGGGCACTCCACCAAAAGCTCTACATGAAGCCGCTTCCCCGCCTGTCATTCCTCTTGGATGCTACGGAACAGCGGGCTGACGAGGTCGAAAAGATCCTCAAAAAGCTCTCTGAGGAATCTTAGCAGAATGCCTTTATTTCAGGGAAAAGATCAAGTTATCCACGGGATATGCAACGTTTCCACTCCGAATTCCGCACCCTTTCGTATATCTTTTCCCGCGCCGAAAAGGTCCTGCTTGTGGCGCATAACCGTCCCGATCCGGATACCGTCGGCGCCAATCTCGCCCTGGCCGAACACCTGAGACAGGAGGGGAAGCACGTCGATATCGCCTGTTTCAACCCCTTTCCCGATACCCTCAAAAGTCTCTGCGAGGAAGAGTTTTTTCATCCTGATCAGCTCGATCTCCATCGATACGACGCCGTCATCGCGGCCGACAGCGCCGATCGCGGCTTCGACAAGATCCTCCCGAAACTCGAGGAACGCCAAGTGACCGTCCTTATCGACCATCACCACGATATCACTCTGGAAGGAGATCTCGTCATCATCGATCCCGAGTACTCATCCACCTCAGAACTCGTCTATCTCTATCTGCGCTCCATCGAAGGAAGGGTCACTAAGTCCATGGCCACGGTTCTCCTCATGGGAATCCTCTTCGATACGGGAGGGTTCCAACACTCCAACGTCTCACCCCAAGTGATGGATATCGCTTCGGAACTCATGAAAAAAGGTGCTCCGCTCGCCAAGATTTCCCAGACCATCTTCACCAACAAGAACATCGCGGCCCTGAAACTCTGGGGAAAAGCTTTCGAGAAAGCCAAGTTCAATCCGAAAAACGGCATGCTCGTCACCGCCGTCACCAAGCACGACGTCGAGGAATGCCACGCCTCCGTCGAGGATATCTATCAGGTCACTTCCATCCTCAGTACCGTCCCGGACGCCAAGTTCGCCTTGGTCCTCTCCGAACGCGACGAGGGAGTAGTCCGGGCGAGTCTCCGCTCCCTGGAACAACACGGGGTGGATGTCTCCGCCATCGCCCACCGGTTCGGCGGGGGAGGACACAAGCTCGCAAGCGGCTTCGAGATCAAGGGAAAAATCATGGAAACATCCGATGGCTGGCGCGTAGCGTAGTCTTTTACAAAGGATTTTCCAGACTTATCCCCACGATATCCAACAAAAAAAGAGAAACTATGGACAAAACAGCAGCCCTCAAGGAATTGAATGAAAAAATGGCAGGGGAGTGTCAGTGCGAACTCCGCCATCAGGCCACGCAGCCCGTACCGGGAGACGGCAGCGCCGAGGCGGAAATCATGTTCGTAGGGGAGGCGCCAGGGAAAAACGAGGACCTCCAAGGAAAACCGTTCGTGGGTGCGGCTGGAAAATTCCTCAGTGAGATGCTCGCCGCCATCAACCTCAAGCGCGAAGACATCTACATCACCAACGTCGTCAAATACCGTCCGCCGAACAACCGCGATCCCTTGCCGGAAGAAATCGATGCCTGCATGCCCTGGCTCCACGAGCAGATCAGGATCATCCAGCCGAAAGTCATCGTGACGCTCGGCCGGCACGCCATGGAACACTTCATTCCGGGAAAGAAAATTTCCGAGGTCCACGGCACCGCCTTCCGCCGGACATTTCCGGACATCGGGACACAAGTCTTCTTTTCTCTCTATCACCCGGCCGCGGCCCTCTACAACGGCGGGATGCGCGAAACGCTTCTCAAGGACTTCAAAAAAATTCCCCGCGTCATCGAGGAATTGAAAAAAGACTCCGCCAGCAGCGTTCGCTAGGGGAGCCTTTTTCGTTCTCGGAGTCGTTCAGAAAAAAATCAGCGTTGTTCGTTCAGTACCCCAACGCCCTGAGAAGATCATCGTACAGGAGCGGGACATATCCGGAGTATTGTTCGAACCATCGTTTCACCTTGACGTTCCCCACGACGATATCTGCCAATGGATCAAACGGAAATTCCAGAACTATCCCGCCTGGCTCTATGGTCAGATAATCGCTTCGAAACTCCCTGGAACGGACATATCGTATCGTGGGCAGACAGCACCGACCTCGATCGTCGCAAACCAGCCTGACATTCCCTCTGCTCTCCAGGACACCAAGGAAAAGCGAGCTTTGAGAAACCTGTAAAAAAGGATGCCATGACACCTCTGAAACAAGGGCGCTTTGTTGCTTCTGAATGAACAGGATGACTTGGCCGGAATATTGCTGCATACGCCGTTCCAAATCGCCGCACAGCATTCCAGTTTGACATTGTGTCGCTGGCGCTTTCGCCACCACTTTCAAGGTAAGCATTGATTTTCTCCCAAGGAACGACTTCGACTTGTTGGTTGGTAAGAAACTGCAAGACTCGCGATTCACCGATAGTGGTCGCAAACTTGTGTGCCGCGGGTGGGACTCGAACCCACATGGTTATTCACCTGCGGATTTTAAGTCCGCTGCGTATACCAATTCCGCCACCACGGCAAGAAAAATTAAATGAGGTCCGAAGCGGAGTTGAACCGCTGTAAAAGGTTTTGCAGACCTGTGCCTAACCGCTCGGCCATCGGACCATGTTTTAAATCACTTCCAAAGCCTATCAAATACGAATGCCCGCGTCAATCAAACAAAAATCCCCCGGGTGGGGGATTTTGTCGGCCTTACCGCACGATCTCGGCAACGAGGTTTCGACGACCGAAGGCAAAGGCTTCTTTTTTGGTTTCCATGTAGATATCGATCTTGTTGCCCTTGATGGCACCACCGCGGTCCTCGCAGCGATACTCACCCAGGCCTTCGATAGCGATCTTGGTCCCGAAAGGGAAAGCAGGGGGGCAAGCGAGCGTGCGCTTCTCTTGCACCTTGATACCGGAAGCCGTGATACCATCGCTCTTGCCGCACTCATCGGCGGCCGCCGTATAGGCTGAGGCGTTGATGGTAAACTTCTTCCCTGTCTCGAGATTCGCCCAGAGACGCGACTGCTTCTCTTTCCAACGGGCAAGGATCTTGTCTTCCGGAGTCTTCGGCTCGTCAGAAACGATCGCTACCTCCGGCTGCAGGGTCTTGTCTTCGATGTTGAATGTCCAATCAACCAGAAACGGGTCTTTTTTGAAGTCATATCCCTTGATCACGGAGAGTTCCGGGAGCAGGGCATTTTGACTGGCTTCCTGGGCGTTCACGGTGACCGGAATCACCCACAGAAGCGAGAGAAGGGCGAGGAGGATGCTCCTACGTATCATAGAGTACCCTTACAGATAAGCCGCAACCTTCGGAAAGGGCACGGGTCGACCATTTCAGGTTGACCGACCATCCTAGCATATTTTAGCTCTCCTGTCAAGAGTAAAAGTGCATTATTTGCTTTAGATTAAGCATTTTATTGTAATTTTACCGGTAATTATAGGTAAAAAGATGCCCTCCAAGGTGGAGCCGGAGGGCAAAGGAAAGGATAGGGGGATTCTGACATCGCAGGGGGCTGACAGTGTGCTGTCGACGATGTGGGAGCACTACGGGATACATCGGTATATCGTGGCAGGAAGTCACAAAAGAACTTCCCCACTGTGCGCTCCTTCTTTCATTTTTTAGACTGGTACGCCAAACGTCTTGTTAAAGGACCGTCGGCTGACTGCGTAGATACTTACACCCGGGAAAGGGTTTCTTTTCAAAAAAAGGGATTTTTTACTTTTTTGATCGCAACTTCCGTTCAAATATCGTGGCTGCGGTGGCGATGACGATCGAGCCGAGGGTGACAAGGATGCCCATGAAAACCCCGCCCGCCCGGTCATCGCTCTCGCCAAGCATGATGAATACTTCTCCTCCCACCACGAAACCGATCATGGCGATCGCACAGTATCGTATCGTCCGGAGAGCCTTCATGACTGTTGGCGAGGATGTCTCATTTTTCCTGACATATCCCAATACCCTGAATACCTGATAGAGCACCATGAAAAACGGCGATGAAGCGATATATGCGTATGCCAGGAAGGGGTCCTTGAAGTAGATCTCAAAGAGAGTAGCATTCACGTTCCTCCCCTCAAAGTGCGGCTCCCCAAGGAGAAAGGCGAGCGCACCGATGCCGATGAGCACGATGCCTATCTGAAGGAATATGATTGAGTATGGTTTCATAGATTCATTGTACATCAGTTTCATGGAGCTGGCTGGTACAGAGCGTTAGGACTGAAATTGAAACAATTGACCTGGTCGCGGTCTAAAAACCATGATCTGCTCTTGACATGCCTACAAAGAACATTCATACTAATGTTGTAATTTTGATTTTTACAAGGTTTAGTAGTAAGTTCTAGTCATGGATACCGACAATATCGGGGGGTGGGATTCTCTCCATCCTCATCAACAAACTCTA
>CAYLJX010000010.1:0-4139 GCA_964384235.1 uncultured Bdellovibrionales bacterium
CGCGCGAAGACGCGCGCGCGTCTCGTCGACGCGATCACGGTGTGCGAGGACTTCCTCGGCGCACCGTCGGCGATCCGTCTCCTTCGGGGGACGGTGCTCGTCGCCGGGAGTCGGGTAATCACCCCCGAGATTATCGTCTCGTTCGGGGCGATCAAGCTCCAGGCGTTTCCGGCTGTCGGAGTCCGCGTCCAGGGCGGACTCGACAAGTCCGAGAACACGAGGCGATGCCTCGAATCGCTCGGACTTCCGGTCGTTGCGATCCCGCGCAACGCAAAAGGTCGCATCGACCTCGCGCAGGCGCCGGACCTTGCGACCGCCCTCGGATGGGCGATCGCGACCGACGGTGGGTCCGAAGGGTTTATTCTTGGATGCGACCTTGCTGGTTGCGCCGAGAAGCTCCGGGAGGTTATCCGTAAGGATGGCGTCTCGGTCGAGACGTTCTTCGACGAATGGCACCCGATCCTCAAAGCGGTCTTCGTTCGCGACGTGACTGCGCGATACGGGGACTCGTATTGCGCTTACTCTCGGGGGCTTTGGCGTCACGCGACGCGGGAAGTCCTCGGAGAATCGCACGACGGCTACGGCTTCTCCTACTAGGAGAAGTGTATCTGACTCGACCAAGCGGAGAACGCTTCGCTTGGTCATCTATCTAAAATGACAAGATTCCTCTCTACTTGTCGTTTTAGATGGGCTCTGATTATTTGCTAATCAATAGCAGATCACGAGACTCAAGCTGGAGGCCACTATGGCCAAGTTTGAAAACATCGCCGATTCCCTGGAGACTTTTGGGGTCGAGGAGTGGCTCCGTGTCCTTCTCGAGCGGCCCGAGGTGGGCGAGTTGGCGGTCAAAGGGCTTCGCACCGGGAGGGTGATCCGCTTGTGGTCTGCTCCGAAAGAGAGTGTCCACAAGGCGCTCGAAGCCCTCCGTTCCGGGGTCGCGACCCCGCCGCTCGTCGCGGCCGATTGGGCTCGGCAACTCGACAAGAGTTGGACGGGCTTGATCGAGGACCGGTGCTACGACCTCGTAGCGGAAGCTCACGTTGATCTAGATAGGATCGATGCTGGTGGCGATCCCAGGGGGGTCTCGGCGATTATCGAGTCGTTTCTCGAATATCGAGACGATCTCGAGAGCTTCGTTCGGGTGCTCAACCTCGCGGGCTCGGCGGAATTTTTCGCTGGGCTCGTCGGGGAGATCGACACCCGGGCGAGCGATCTCGCCACGACGTTTCGTGCCCTCGGGACCGGTCTGCCGCGCGAGTGGCGGAATCGTGTCCTCGAGCATGAGCCGAGTGCCTGGTGGGCGTCAGTCGGCTAGTAGTTCCGGCCCAAGCTCTTCTCCCCCTTACGGCTAAAAGTACGCAGGGGGCCCTTCCGAAATGACAAGATTCCTCTCTGCTTGTCGTTTCAGATGGGAAGCCCGTTTTGATTGACAAAATCGTCAAAATGGGGTACAGTTTCATGTCCGTAAAACCTTCACAGTGTCGTGAAAAAGACGCTAAATGGGGATCATCATGAGCGAAACGTTCGGTGGCTATGTGGCCATCGTGTTGACGCCAGAGTCGCACAATCTCCTTCGGGCCATCGCGGTACATCCGGAGGTTCGCTCCCATCACTGCACCGTCTTCTTCCGTCCAACGGAAAAGGAATTGGCGCAGTTCCAAGATCGTCTCGGCACGGAGATGACCCTCGAGGTCGTCGAGGTCGCCGAGGACGAGAAGGGGCAGGTCGCTGTCCTCAAGGATCACGGTCTGCTTTCCAACCGCACTCCTCACATCACGGTGAGTTGTGCGGAAGGGGTGGAGCCGGTCTATAGCAATCAGCTGTTGCAGGCTGGTCCGCGCGCACCGTTCAAAGTCACCCTTGTCGGGACGCTGGAGCTTGTGCGGTTCTAGTCTCGTGGTCAGGTTTGAGGGTCTAATCCTTCGAACCTGGCCGAGTCGTCAAAGTGTACGAATTTTCGCACCCTTCGATGAACCTTCTAAAGAGCGTTTAGCGCTCATGGAGTCCTCATGGACATCGTTCTCTCGGGTTGGCAGTGGTGGGTAGTGCAGATTATGCCCACCCTGATCTTTGCCTACCTGATGGTGGGGCTCGCCTATATGGCGACGACCCGAGGGTCGTCGGTCCCGAACGCGTGGAGCGACAAGGTGGTGAAGGTGGGGCTCTACCTCATCTTCCTGCCGGTCATCCTCGCTTGGGAGGTGGCGAAGCTCCTCGGCAACTGGGCGTGGCACTACCTCAACCCTCCGACTTCGAAGAAAAAGAAGAAGAAGGGAAAGAAGTGACTCGATTGCCCGGTCAAACTTGGTGTATGGGAATCTTTCCATGCACCGTCCGTCAAAGCTCACAAATTATTGCGGATTTTGATGGACCTTTACCGAGCGCAACGCGTTCACTGGAGAGAATATGTCTCTTGAACATTTGGCCCTCTTTTTCCTCGCGACGCTTTTGCTTGGCATTCTGCTCGGGCGAGTAAGTTCCCGCAGAGCGCACGAGGCGATCGATGCGTTGAACGAGGGTCGCATCGAGGTGATGAAGAAGTCTTCAAAGGAACTTCTCAAGCTTCACGAGGACTTCATTCGCATACACTTCGACTATGTTGATGTGTATGGGGATGTGGCGGCAACAGTGCGAAAAGCGCTGGTCGTGTCCGACGGGACATCAACGTCAGGCAAGCTTTCTGACGTTACTCGCTAGTACCGTTACCAAAACTCATACTATGTGTGGATTTCGGTGACGGTGCAGGCAAAAAGGTAAGTAGGCGGATCCGGGATTTTCCTCGGTTTGTCGAACACTCCCGCACATGTCTTACAGGTGGAGATAGAGATGTCCAAAAACAAGGTAAGCAAAAGTATGACCGTTCAAGAGATTGCCGAGTTTCTCGGCGTCGGCGAAGACGTCGTTTTCAATCTCCTCCGGCCGAAGTTGGTTCGGGAGTTGAGCAGTACCATCCCGCGTACGATTAGGACCCGTGGAGCCACAAAGCGAAAAGAAAGCTACATGGAGAAGCTGGGGGCGAGATTTGTCTGGCAAGTCGCCACGAGAAGTAGGCAGGAGCTCTTGGGAAACTGTGAGATTGGCAAACGTGGCTGCCGTGAGGTAGAAGATTTCCTAGCGGGAAAAGCCCTCTCACTTGATATGTCGATTGATCACCCCGCGGTGGCGGAAGCGGTTCGGGCAACCGTTCATATCAAGGAAAAATGAGTCTCTTTCCTTCCATCTTCCTTCCTATTCTGACCAAGCGGAGCGTGCTTTGCTTGGTCGCCCATTCGAAATGACAAGGATCCTCTCTACTTGCCATTTTGAACGGGCCGCCTACCTAGGCCCGCGTCAGAAAATCGCAAGGGGGATACATGACCGTAACGGATAAAATGAGTCTCCTACTTCGTAGAGGGTTCGTATTCGAAGAAATCTGCGATGTTATCGGATTGACCGAGACTGAACTCAGCGCTACCCTCTACGAGGGAATGGTTGCGGAGTTAGCGAGAGAAATGCCGTCAATCCGGGAGAGTCGTGGCGTTGGCCAGAAGCAGAGTCTCGAGATTTACATTAAGACGAGCGGTGTTCGGTATGTGTGGCAACTCGCCATACGGTCAGAGAAAGAGCTCCGTAGGGGCATAGACATCGGACCGCGTCATTGCCAGGTGATACGGGAGTTTCTTGCCGACAGGTGCTTGTGGATTGGTATGAGTGTCGATCATCCCGCAATCCTCACGGCAAAGCAGCTGACGATCGAACGTTAAGCAGAATGTCTGATATATCGACGCTCCCTGACCGCCTCGTCGGTCGGGGACAATACAAAACACCCCGCTTTACGCGGGGTGTTTTGTTTAGATCGATTCAATGATATCGGTTAAGATATTTTTCAAAACCTTCTTCGGATCTTTATTCCATGGATCACGTAAAAATGCTTCACGTGTTCTTGTGACGAGTTCTTGGTTTGTAGTTGCGCCGTCTTCAACAAGCATCTTTGCTTCATCATCGCTTGAGACGATTGATGCGATGTCTCGCCATTTTTCAAGAAGAGATCCTGTGCGCTCTTTTGCCTTTGGAAATGCTTCGTTGAATTTCGTACGCTCGATTAGTTGATCAATTCTTGCTCGAAGCGTGCGGGCCTCGTTAAGCATCTCCGCACCCCG